>VMDB01000200.1 GCA_008081075.1 Halieaceae bacterium | reverse complement strand
AAGTGCGCACCTGCCTGCAGCAAGTCACGCATACTTACCTGCGTCATAATCAAACTCTCTGTTTGGGTTAACCTTCCGCCTCTTTTCGCGACTCCAACCGGAAACCGGCACCCGGGGTCGCACACACAAAGGGACGTGCTATTTGCCCTGTGACGGGCTCTAGGCTGATACATTGCCTCAGCGGCGCGCTTTATACCACAGCGGCCTTTCTGGGGAAAGCTCCCCACAAATGCGCTTCAGAGTCGGTTACACTGCGCCCGACGAAGCAGACGTCCAAACTGAAAAGCGCCCCGATGAACCCCGTGAAGCCCAAAACCGAAACTGAGCTCGATGGCATGCGCCTCGCGGGCCAGCTGGCGGCCGAAGTGCTGGAAATGATTGCTCCGCAGGTGACCGTTGGCATGACCACGGGGGAAATAGATCGCATTTGCCACGACTATATCGTCAACGAGCAGCACGCGATTCCTGCGCCGCTCAATTACAAGGGATTTCCCAAGTCCATCTGCACCTCAGTGAACGAAGTAATCTGTCACGGCATTCCATCGGACAGTAAAAAGCTTCGCAGCGGCGACATTATCAACATCGATGTCACCGTGATTAAGGATGGGTGGCATGGAGATACCAGCATCATGCTGGGAGTGGGAGACGTTGCGCCCCATGCCGAGAGGTTGGTACGAGTGACGCAGGAATGCCTTTATCGGGCATTGGCGCTGGTCAAACCCGGCGCAACGCTGGGTGATCTAGGCGCGGTAATTCAGCAACACGCCGAAGCCAATTATTATTCGGTAGTAAGAGAATACTGTGGCCATGGTATCGGGCAGGTTTTCCATGAAGAGCCTCAGGTTCTGCATTACGGACGAGCCGGCACCGGATTGCGTCTAGAGCCGGGCATGACCTTTACAGTTGAGCCCATGATTAATGCGGGTAAACGCTACACCAAGCTGAACGTAAGAGACGGTTGGACTGTGACAACCCGTGACGGCCGACTGTCGGCGCAGTGGGAACACACCATTGGTGTAACTGAATCGGGATGCGAGGTCTTCACGCGGAGGCGCGATGAAGCCCTCCCCTTCTAACCGATCATCCTCCGTGAACATTCCGCAGCTGACACACTTTATCAACGAGACATCGACCACGGCACAGGCCACGCGCGCCTTCCTGAAAAGTGCAAAAGAAACTCTGGCCGAGGCGTTCGAACCCAACCAGCCGGTAACGCCGCTATTGCAAGAAGCCAGCCGAGTGGTAGACGCCGTACTGGTCCATTTATGGACGGAGCATGTGGCAGAGTTGCCTGACATCGCCCTCATTGCGGTCGGGGGCTACGGCAGAGGAGAGCTCTTCCCGCAATCCGATATCGATATCCTGATCCTGTCGCGAGAGGCATTGCCAGACGACGCAAAACATGGCGTTGAGAGGTTCATCGCCAGCCTATGGGATACCGGATTACAGATTGGACACAGCGTCAGAACGCTTAAAGAATGTGAGGCATTGGCTCGGGAAGACCTTACCGTAGTGACCACAATGATGGAGTCCCGGCATTTGTTGGGTAACGTCACCCTCGAGCTCCAGCTGAAGGCGATAACCGACACTGATCGCATGTGGCCACCGGAAGAATTCATTCGCGGCAAGCTGCGCGAGCAGGAGGGCCGGCACGATAAGTACAGCAATACAGAATATGCGCTGGAACCCAATATCAAGAGTTCGCCGGGCGGGTTAAGAGACTTACAGGTCATCGAATGGATCACCTTGCGATGCTTCAAGCAAAGCCTCACCAGTGCCGAGGGACCCGATTTCCTGAGTCGTATCGAACTGGATCAGCTGAATCAGGGTAAAGAGTTTCTCAGTCGCGTGCGGTTTGCGTTACACAGCATGACCGGCAGAGCCGAGGACCGGTTGTTATTCGATCATCAGAAACAGCTGGCAGCCCTGTGGCAAATGGTTGATGGCGACAAGTTGGCGGTAGAGCAATTCATGCAAGTCTATTACCGCTGGATGAAAACACTGAGCCAGTTAAACGAGCTACTGATCGAGGTGTTTGAACATCGGGTCTCCGAGGTATCAGATGAAGTCGATTCAGATCTGCGTTTGATAGATGACGATTTTGAGGTCGCGGACGGACGGATACGCGCGCGAAATGACGCGGTTTTCACCAAGGATCCAAGCAATTTGCTACGCATTTTCGTGCTGATTGGCAATGACCCGCTTGTCGACCGTATAGAACCTAATACCCAACGCCTGATTCGCCGAGATGCGCATTTAATCGACGACGCATTTCGTGCGAGCGAGGTCAACCGCGACCTCTTCATGCAAATTTTGGGCGTACCACACAACATGACCAAACAGTTGCGCAGAATGTCGCGTCATGGGGTGATGGGCCGCTACCTTCCCGCGTTCGGCGCGATCATTGGTCAGATGCAATTTGACCTTTTCCACGCTTACACCGTAGACGCCCATACGATGGAAGTTATCGCCAACACCCGCAGGTTCATGCGCGCTGACTATACCGACCGCTTTCCGGTATCCACCCGAATTGCCCGCAGGCTCAGGGATCCGAAGCTTCTTTATATTGCAGCGCTATTCCACGACATTGGAAAAGGGCGCGGTGGAGATCATTCAGAGTTAGGCGCGGTCGATGCCGAGGCCTTTTGTCGCGATCACAAACTGTCGCCGTCCGATACAGCGCTGATCATCTGGCTGGTGAAAAATCATCTACTGATGAGCCATATTGCCCAGCGACGGGACATCTCGGATCCAGAGGAAATCCAGCGATTCGCGGAGATCGTGGGCACACAAGAACGCCTCGATTATCTGTACACCCTCACGGTTGCCGATATAGCGGGCACCAACCCGGAACTGTGGAATGCATGGCGGTCATCGCTGATGCGCCAGCTTTACACCGAGACCCGCCGGGCGTTGAGTCGCGGTCTCCAGAACCCTATCGCCCGTGAGGAGGTTATCCGGGCAACCAAACGCGCCGCCGCTGAGGCACTCGAATATCGTGGATTTCTCGAGGATGAATTGGCCGATCTCTGGAATTCGCGGGGCAACGATTACTTCGTCAGAGAGCGCGCCGAGGATATCGCCTGGCATACCGAGGCCATTGCAGATCACGATCTGGCAAACGGCGCCCTTGTTCTTGTGCGTCAAGCGGGAGAATCACCCATCGGTAATGCCACGCAAATCTTCGTCCACGCCCGGGACGAAGCGAATACCTTCGCCAAGATTTGCGCCGCGCTGGACACGCTCGACCTCAGCGTCCACGACGCCCGTATCTACAGTGACGATGATGGCAGCACGCTCGATACTTTTTACGTGCTGCAGAGCGACGGCAGCTCTCTGGATCCACACCCTGATACCTTTAGTGAGATTCGCCAGACAATCCAACATAACTTGCTGCAACCCACAGCGAAAACCGTGACCCGACACATGCCGCGAACCGTGAGAGCCTTCACGATTCCAACGCAAATCCACTTCTCCACGGATAGGTTGAGCGGCCTCACGACGCTGGAAATCAGTACCGCGGACCGCCCGGGACTGCTGGCGCGAATTGGTTCCGTGCTGTCACGCCATGGCGTCACCGTGCAGGGCGCGAAAATCCAGACACTGGGCGAACGGGTTGAAGATATCTTTTTTCTCTCCGATGACAACGGTCGCTCCCTGGAGGATCAATCACTGATCGCGCGACTCGAAGGCGAGCTGCTCGAAGAGATGACGTCGGGACAGCAGCGCGAAGCGGTGGTGGAGATCGCTGTTTGAATACCGGGCTGATGGCACTACAGCCCTACCCTTTTGAGCGGCTCAACGCCCTGTTACAGGGGTCACCGCCTACTGATATCAAGACTATTCCCCTGACTATCGGAGAGCCGCAGCACCCGCCACCCCTTGGGGTGACAGAACTATTGGCCGAGCACGCTGCGCTGGTGGGCAAGTATCCAACGACCGCGGGCAGCGCTTCCTTACGCACAACAATCGCTCGTTGGCTGGAACGGCGATTCACTTTGACCTCGGTCGATGCGGATCTGCAGGTACTTCCGCTCAATGGCACGCGCGAGGGATTATTCGCGCTAGCGCAGACGGTGGTGACCCAGGGTCAACCGGGCGCCGTGATCTCGCCAAACCCCTTTTATCAGATCTATGAGGGCGCCGCGCTGCTGGCCGGGTCGACCCCTCTCTTCGTTAACTGTGACGATCGGCATGGGTTTACACCCGATTTTTCCCAGATCACCCCAGACCAGTGGCAGGCATGCCAACTGCTGTATATCTGTACGCCAGGTAACCCGGCGGGCGCCGTGCTATCCGCGTCACAGTTGCAGCACTTGATCACACTCGCGCAGGAATACGATTTTGTTATCGCGAGCGACGAATGCTATAGCGAGATCTACCCGAACGAAGAGGACCCACCGCCCGGTTTGTTGGAAGCCGCCGCTCGAATGGGTGTCGAGGACTATCGCAATTGCCTCTGCTTCCACAGTCTCTCGAAACGATCAAATCTTCCCGGTCTGCGCTCGGGATTTGTCGCTGGAGACAGTCGCTGGATCGAGCGGTTCCGCCGCTACAGAACTTATCATGGGTGCGCCATGCCAACGCATCATCAAGTCGCCAGTGAGTGGGCATGGTCTGACGAAATCCATGTGGTAGAAAATCGCGCCCGATATCGAGACAAGTTCAACGCGGTACTGCCCATCATCTCGGAGGTTATGACAACGCCGGTTCCCGAGGCCGGATTTTACTTATGGCCCGAGACGCCTATCGATGACGAAGCGTTTGCCAGTGAGCTCTGGCATCGCACCGGTGTGAGTGTGCTACCGGGGAGGTACCTCGCGCGGGACACCCCAAAGGGCAATCCAGGCGCCATGCGCGTAAGAATTGCGCTGGTTGCCGAACGTGAACTCTGCGTTGAGGCGGTTGAGCGGATGGCACACAGCCTGCGGCAAGGCTGGTGAGATGGCGTCGGGAAACTTGAACAAAGCGGAGCGCATCGCCTACATCGACGATCGACTGCAAACGCTATACCCCGAGACGCCGGTCCCCCTTGATCACCGCGACGCCTACACCCTGTTAATCGCCGTGCTCCTGAGCGCGCAATGTACCGACGAGAGAGTCAATCAGGTCACTCCCACACTATTTGCTCGTGCCGCCACGCCCCTAGATATGGTCGCACTTACAGTGGAGGACATTCGCAGCATTATCCGACCCTGTGGATTGTCGCCACAAAAATCGAAGGCCATCCATCGGCTCAGTGAAATACTACTCGATCAACATGATGGCGAGGTCCCTGCCGATATGGCCGCGCTGGAGGCGCTGCCGGGCGTGGGCCATAAAACGGCGAGTGTCGTGATGGCACAGGCATTTGGCTTGCCGACTTTCCCGGTAGACACGCACATTCATCGACTCGCACAGCGCTGGGGACTGACGCGCGGCCGCAGCGTTATCGAAACCGAGAAAGATCTGAAGCGGGCCTTCGACGAGTCGCGCTGGAATGCGCTGCATCTGCAGATCATTTTTTATGGTCGAGAGCACTGCACAGCACGAGGGTGCGATGGGAGAGTCTGCGAGATCTGCCGTACCTGTTATCCGGCGCGTAAACAGCCAAAGCGTTGCCATAAAGCGTAACGCCAAGGCAACCACGGAGACAGGAGAATTCTGCTACCCTGTCGCGCGCCAAAGCGGCAACGGCACTCGCAGCGCACCGCCTCATATTAACCATCACAACTTCATACCAAGCCCTATGAAACAACCCATCGTCTACGGCATCCCCAACTGTGACTCGGTGCGTAAGGCCCGGGCGTGGTTGGAAACTCAGCAGATCGATTACCAGTTCGTTGACTTCAAGAACGCCCCGCCGAGCGTGGCAACGATCAATAGTTGGCTCGCTTCTGTAGGTGCGGCGCAATTGGTTAACCGGCGTAGCACCACCTACCGTCAGCTGGAGGAGGCCGATAAAAAGGTGCTGGATGAAGGTGATACCGCCTCTTTGCTGGCAACCCATCCGACACTGATCAAGCGCCCCGTGCTCGACTGGAAAGGTCAGATCTCGGTGGGGTTCACAGCGATCGATTACGCCGATCATTTTTCTCATTAAGGAGCCGTCATGAGCGCGCTGTATGCATTTGGTCTGGGTATCGCTACCGAAAATGCAAAAGGGGAGTATCTGGATACCTTTTATCCCTACCCCCTTACCGACATCAACGACGATACCGCGGCGCTCCTGCGGGACGTTTCGGGCCGGCTGGACGCTGGCCAACTATCGGCTCTGGCTGCGTCACTCGAAGCGTTAGGTGAAACGCACCATGCAAATATTGCGCGACAATTGACGGCTACCCATCAATCGGTGATTGCCACACCATTAGCCGACAACAGCGCACCTCTATCGGTCGAAGCCGCCTACCTCAAGCTCCATCTGCTCTCTCACAGGCTGGTGAAACCTCATGAAACCGATCTTAATGGCCTATTTGGGCTACTACCCAACGTCGCGTGGACAGATCGGGGGCCCATTGATCTGTCCGAACTGGCCCAGCGCCAGCTCGACGCGCGCCTGAGGGGGGAGGTACTGGAGGTATCGAGTGTCGACAAGTTCCCCAAGATGACCCAGTACGTCGTGCCGCAGGGCGTTCGCATTGCACATACTGCGCGGGTTCGACTCGGCGCTTACCTCGGTGCGGGCACCACCGTCATGCACGAGGGCTTTATCAATTTCAATGCGGGCACTGAAGGACCTGGCATGATAGAGGGTCGAATTTCTGCTGGTGTATGGGTCGGTGCCGGCTCTGATTTGGGCGGCGGGTGCTCGACGATGGGTACGTTGTCAGGTGGCGGCAATATTGTTATTTCTGTGGGCAAAGAGTGTCTGATTGGCGCTAACGCAGGTCTGGGCATCCCGCTGGGCGATCGCTGTACGATTGAAGCCGGGCTTTTTGTTACGGCAGGCACAAAAGTCAGCTTGCTGGATGATCAACAGCAGGTGGTTGAAACTGTCTCAGCGAGATCCCTCGCTGGACGATCCGATCTGCTGTTCCGTCGCCACTCGACCGATGGCGCTGTGCAGTGCCTGACCAACAAAAGCGCTGTGGAACTCAACGAGATATTGCATGCTCACAACTGAAGCAAATGACCCGACGTTGGCATTGACCCGGCTCCTGATTGCGCGCCCGTCGGTGACGCCGCATGACGCTGGCTGCCAGCAGGTGATGGGAGAGCGGCTCGAGCGTATCGGGTTTTCGGTCGAGCATATGCGCTTTGGTGACGTCGACAATTTATGGGCCACCCGCGGAGGCCGAGGGCCGTTGCTGGTCTTTGCGGGACATACCGACGTTGTTCCGCCCGGCGACATAGCGAGTTGGGAGTCTGACCCTTTTGAGGCCACGACGATGGGATCCGACCTGGTGGGTCGCGGCGCATCCGATATGAAAGCCAGTCTGGCCGCCATGGTAATCGCTTGCGAAAACTTCGTGCGCGAGCACCCGGACCACTCAGGTCGCATTGGTTTTCTCATCACATCGGATGAAGAAGGGCCCGCCAAAGAAGGCACCGTCAAAGTCATGGAAGCGCTTACTGCTAGAGGAGAAAGCATCGACTGGTGTGTCGTAGGAGAACCTTCGAGCACACGGCAGCTGGGAGATCTGGTTAAAAATGGCCGCCGCGGCTCTCTCAACGCCACGCTGGTTATCCACGGTAAGCAGGGGCATATCGCTTATCCCCATCTGGCCGATAATCCGATTCACGGTGCCCTCCCCGCCCTCAATGCTCTGGTTAATGAGGCCTGGGACTCGGGAAACGACTTTTTTGATCCCACATCGCTGCAGATCTCCACTATTCGCGCCGGGCAGGGCGTTACCAATGTGATTCCCGGCAGTCTGGAAGTGCTGTTTAACGTGCGCTTTAGCACCGAGGTTACCGCTGATGAGATTCGCAAACGCTGCGAAACCCTTCTCAAACAACACAACCTCAGCTTTGACATTGAGTGGTCTCTGAGCGGCGAACCCTTTCTCACAACGCCGGGTACGCTGCTCAGCGCGGTGACGCACAGTATCGAGGCCGTAACCGGATCTCAACCCGCTGTCTCGACCGGTGGGGGCACCTCCGATGGGCGGTTTATTGCGCCCGGCGGTGCACAGGTCGTCGAAGTCGGCCATGTTAACGAGACGATTCATCAATGCAACGAGCGCGTAAAGCTGGCAGACGTCCCTCGACTGACCGAGATCTACCGCGGCATTCTGGACCGGCTACTGCTCGATTGCGCTGACTGGCCCGAGGGTCAATGACAACCCGAGCGACGCCCATCGCTGGGATTCGGTGGAGACAACCGTCTCGACAAATGCCATAAGGCCTTTTGCCAACGGCGTCACAGGCTCATCCCGATCATCGTATGACACGGTCATGCCCGCGCCGACGCCGGCCTGCAATAGCGCCTCGGCACCCCGGATCATCACAATCAAGCCCTCGGTGATCTCGCGGGTGGCAGGGAGCACCGTGTCCAGGGGAGCGCTCATCGCTTCGTCGTCCCCGAATTGAGCATTCGGTAGCGTAGGCAGGACCCACACCATGCGCTCGATCGGGACTCTTTGGCGCATCAGGTCGAGCAGGTAACCCTGCCCAACGGGGGTGTCGAGGGCAACATCATGCCACTCTGCCTGCACACCGGACGCTTCAAGTTCAGCTCGTGGCGAGTTCTCAGCCGCTAATCGACCACAGAACACCGGATGCGGGTGCTTCGCCGCCTCGGTCAATGCCACCGACGTCATCGATTCAACACCGATCCAAAAACCCGTGGCCGCCATTCTATGCTCCTGTCTGATGGACCAGCGTGTTGTCATGTGGCCGGACAAACACATCGAAACGGACTGATTTTCCTCTCAACGTATGGGAAGGCTTCTGCGAGCCCAATATGGGCGCGCGCAGGGGCCTTTTCACCACAATTCGCGACACCGGCTGCCGCCACGCCCACTCCCACAGTGCTTGAGCATCATCCTCCGTATGCGCCAGCCGCTGCAGTATGGCCGCCTCCTTCTTGATAGCAGCACTTTTTTTCCGCTCCGGAAACATGGGGTCGAGATAAATCACATCGCTTGCAGGTACCTGCAGCTGTCGACTGTCGCAATGGCGGATCGTCATTCTCTGGGCGGCAGCACGAACCTGATCGTGCCCACTCACCATGGCAGCGCTGACCGCATCCTGTAGCAACCAAGCCAAAACGGGGACCCGCTCACACAAGGTCACACGGCAACCCAGATCAGCGAGAACATAAGCATCCCGGCCCAATCCCCCCGTGGCATCCCACACCGTGGGCTGGCGACTGGCCTTTACTCCAACCGCCCTGCCGAGCAGTTCATTTTGACCGCCACGGCGTCGATGCATCATCGTCGCCGAATCAAAGGCAATGTGTACCTGACTCCCCGCCATCTCTAACCATGCTCCGGTCTCGCCGACCACGAGGTATGGCGAGGGGGATGTCCCGATCTCAAGCATGTCGCTACCGAGCGCTTTGGCGGCCGCACGTGCGCGCGCGGCTGACTCACCTTTGACGGGGACGACCGGAATACAACCTTCCGTTGCGGGGTGATCATCGTTTGCAATGGTTTGCATTGGGTGTTTTGCCATGATTGACTGCGCGGGTGCTGCTTAAAGTCATTATATGAGCCAATTGCGTGAAGGGTTAACCGCTGCGCGACTGATTGTCGGCCTGGTTCTGATAGCGGGTTGCACCCCACTGGATCGTTATGACATCACGATCAATAACGTACCCGTCTACCAGCCCGAGCCGCTGCTGCAAGTAGAGGGGATCGAGGACCCGGCGCTCCATGCCTGCATCGAGCAAACCGCGCTCGACCTTCAGGCGACCGAAGTCAAATCGCTAGAGCAACTGAATTGCAGTAACGCAGGCATTGTTTCTCTGGCTGGTTTGGGACGGCTCAATGGCATACAGTCGTTAAAGCTGAGTGGAAACGACATCAGGAACTTGCTGACGCTGGAGCGACTCCCCGCGCTGCAACAGTTATGGCTGGATAGCAACGATATCGTCGACCCGATTCCCGTCTTACGTCTGCCGGCGTTGAGACACCTCGACCTCACAGACAACCCCAGACTACAATGCCCGGCACGCGAGAAGATCCCCTCAAGCATGCAACTCTCCCTGCCAGATCACTGCAAGGCGACATGACCTACTGGCTCTATAAGGCGCTGGCCCTGCTACCTTTGCCCATCAAATATGCCTTGGCACGGGTCGCCGCATTTTTGCTGCACCGAGTCTTCCGCTATCGCACCTCCGTGATCGACACCAACCTCCAGAAGGCTTTTCCAGACCGGGACCCGGCCTGGCGCCGCGACATCACCCAGCGTTTCTATCGCCAATTCACCGACGTCACCATGGAGATCCTTCACGCGTCTCGAATGACACTGGCTGACTTTAAGCAACGTGTCACCGTTGAAGGCTTCGACGAATTGGAAAGACTGACCGATAATCGTGCCAAGTCAGTTATCGTGCTGACCATTCATCAGGGAAACTGGGAATGGATGATGCATGCCGCCAATGCCCACGGTGATATCGCCATAGACCCGGTATACAAACGCCTGCGCAACGAGGGCGCCGAGCGCTTCGCTTATGAAGTTCGAAGCCGATTTGGGGGCGAACCGATCCTGATGGAAAAGGTCGCCCGAAATGTGCTCAAAAATCGAAGACGCTTCAGGGCGCTGGTGTTGTTGGCGGATCAGTCTCCCGGCGCTCGGGACAACGTTTACTGGACTGAATGGCTGAACCAGCCCACGGGGTTTTTTCTGGGTCCCGCTACGATATCGCAGCTGACAGGGTTCCCGGTGATGTTCGCGCGCTGTCGCCGAGAGTCCCGCGGTCACTACCACCTTTCCCTGCTACCCATTGTCGAGGCGCCCGGTCAGATGACGGAAGAGCAGATCATAGAAGCCTATATTCGAACCGCGGAGCAGGCCATCCGTGAGGAGCCCGAGAGTTATCTGTGGTCAAACCGACGGTGGAAGCATCGACCACCTAATCAGGACAACTGAGCAGTAGCCCGGCTATTTTTCGGGACAACTGATAGATCAAACCAATCAAACCCCATCTCCTGCGTGGCGTGAATCACCTCGCAGGAATCCAGCCCAGACCAACCGGCAAGTGCAGCCTGAGCTAGCTTCGGCGAATTGTTCTGCTGACTGACATGCGCCACAAATAGCAGTTTTAACTTGTTTGTATTGGCGTGATCCAGAAATAACCGGGCTTGTGCATTCGCCAAATGGCCATAATCACCCGCCACCCGGGCTTTGACCGAGCGCGGATACGGCCCATTAGTCAACATGACGGGGTCGTGATTGAACTCAAGTACCAACGCATCACAATCCGAAAAAGCCTGCACCACGTGCGGCGTAATGCTCCCGAGATCAGTGAGCACACCCAGTTTCAACGCCCCCGACCAGAAGCAAAATTGCACTGGCTCCCGAGCGTCATGGGGCACTGGCTCTGCAGCAATGTGGCAGTCCCCGATATCGAATCGCTCGCCAGGTCGGATAATCACCCCGCGGCGCAATCCATCGAGTTTTGGGCTGTTCGCGGTACCCGCAGTCAGAAAAACAGGAAGGCCATACGCCCTTGAGAGCGCGGCAACACCGCGACAGTGATCACTGTGCTCGTGGGTAACAAGAATGGCATCTATGTCACGCGCCGAGAGACCGCGATGGGCCAGGCGACTTTCAACTTCTTTTCTGGGCAAGCCGCAGTCGATGAGGATCAGGGTCTCGCCGGTATCGACCAGAGTCGCGTTCCCCTTGCTACCACTGCCGAGGGACGCAATTCGCATCAGGTAATGTTGCCCCTCAGCAGTGTCAGCAATGCCTGCTGCTCGCGTCGGTCGACAGACTCCCCTTCGGGGCCGACCAGCGTGATGAGAATCACCTTTTCTGCGGCGGCATCTAGGCGAATTTGATAGCGGTGTCCCGCCAGCGGATGATCGTCCTCACCCCCCCACAACCAGTCAAACCAGCCGCTTTCTTCCTCGTCCTGAGGGCCGACGAAGGTGACGTAGAGAACACCCTGGCTGCGATCGCGGTCATCAATGACGAAATCAGCGTCTTCGGTCCCCTTCACCACGGAGGCCCAAGCACGATCAAAGGGTAATTCCAAACGGATGCGGGTCACCGTCTCGGTGTCTTCGAGCGTGATACGGCCCGAGTCACTCATGGCGCGATCCGCCATCATTGATATCGGCGTTGAATCTGCGCTGTTGGCGAGGTATTGCGCAACGTCCTGCAGCATTTTGCGCTCTAGATCGTCGTCATCGGACTGAGAGGGCCAACTGACATCCTCTGCGCTCCGGTTCTGCTGCAGCACATGGAGCTCGGCCGTATTCCTCTGCACCCCAGTATCAACGCGGAAACGAAACCGCACCGCAAGTGCTTGCTCCTCAAGCTTAAACCACTGGGTATCAATGAGACCTGCCTCTGCGTCCACGGCAGCAACACCGATACCGCTGTTGGTCAAAAATGTCCTGACCTGCGGCCATAGCTGCCCCGGGGCGACACTGACCAACGCCCAACGCTCGCCAGAGAGGCTCTGAATACGGACCGAATCGCCCTGACTATTCGCCGTAAGCGGTGTCGGGCGGGGAGTTTCGAATTGGGTCGCCAACTGCGCGCTGGCAGCCACCGGCGGCACCGGATAATCGGGCTGGATGGCGTCTGTCGTTAAGTGGGGAGGCACGTCGATCGGCGGCAACTCCGACGAAGACTGATAGCGGCTGGAATTATCCGGAAAAAGCCCCTCCTCTCCGAACAACCAGCTACATCCCGACAAGGTCAGGGCAATCACAATGACACTACCTGCGCGGATCACGAAAAATAAGCCTCCAGTGCCTTCACCAGCGTCTCCCGATACGCCTCAGAAAGCGGCGTTAGCGGCAGCCGAATACCGCTATCAATCATACCCTGTTGAACCATCGCCCACTTGATCGGAATGGGATTGGATTCGATAAAAAGTAACCGATTAAGGTCGGCCAGTCGTCGATCAATCGCTTCGGCGGCATCCCACTCGCCTGCAACAGCGCTGCGACAGAGCGCGGCCATATCCGCAGCGGCGATGTTGGCGGTCACAGAGACGTTGCCTCTACCCCCATGACGCATCAGCTCAAGCGCCGTGGCATCGTCACCAGAGAATACGGCGAACCCATCGGGCACTGCCTGAATCAGCGCCTTTCCCCGCTTGATATCTCCCGTCGCATCCTTGATGGCAACGATGTTGTCAACCTGACTCAGCCGCACGACGGTATCGTTCAGCAGATCACAGCCAGTGCGACCCGGCACGTTATACAGAATAATCGGCAAATTCACCGATCGAGCGACTGCCTGAAAATGCTCAAACAGACCCTGCTGGGTGGGTTTGTTGTAGTAGGGGGTAACCGAGAGGGAATAATCCGCCCCCGCCTCCGCGGCCGAGACCGTCAGCTCGATCGCCTCGTGGGTGGAGTTCCCACCGGTTCCTGCTACCACCGGAATCCTTCCTCCCGACTGCTCCACCGCAAAACGAATAACCTCGCAATGCTCAGGGACCGTTAGCGTCGGGCTCTCGCCAGTGGTACCGACGACACCAAGCGCGGCTGTGCCCGCGTCAATGTGATATTCGATCAGTCGCGCAAGCGCCGCCCAGTCGATGGCACCGTCTGGGTGCATGGGCGTTACCAACGCAACAATACTTCCGGTTATCATCGAATTACTCCGGGAGTCCCCCGAGGGGACAAGGACAGAAGATCATGGAGCCGCAATTATCCACTTCAGACCAAGTTTCACAACCT
>VMDB01000096.1 GCA_008081075.1 Halieaceae bacterium | reverse complement strand
CACCCGCGCCAGACCCATTGAACCGATCGATGCCGCTTTGCAGTATTTCTCGGGTCGCCTGGAGGATAGAGACGTGACGTTCTCGGGCACTGAAAGGGGTTGCTACGGTGTCGTTGGAGTGACCAAGGGCGGCCAAAATTGCAACTTCTAGCGCGTCGATACCCGCACCTGTTGCTGCGGACACGGCAACGGTAACGATGTCGGTTGCTGGTAGCGCCCCAGCTGCACGCTCCGAGAGGTCAATCTTGTTAAGTACCTGAATTTCGGGAACGGCAATGTCGACGTGCTCTCTTTCATACTCGTCGGCCTCAGTGTCATCAACAACCCGGATAATGAGATCGGCGGTATCCAGTTCTTTGCGAGCGCGTTCAATGCCCTCGCGCTCGATGGTATCTAACGATTCGCGAATGCCGGCGGTATCAGCGAATTCAAAAGCGAGACCACCTAGATTGATAGCTTGTTTAACAACATCTCGGGTCGTGCCAGGGACATCCGTAACAATGGCTACCGACTCCCGGGCCAGCCGATTCATCAAACTGCTTTTTCCAACGTTGGGTTTGCCAGTGAGAACGATCTTCGCTGTCTTACTCATCAGAGCGCCCTGTCGGGCATTGATAATGAGTTCGCAAAGTCTGTCCAACGTGCTTGAGAGTTTGAGTTGAACGGATTTATCCGACAGGAAGTCGACCTCTTCTTCCGGGAAATCAATAGCCGCTTCGACATACATTCTGAGCTGCAAGAGTTCGTTACCGAGCACGTTCACTGCTTCGGAAAACGCACCCCGCAATGATGCGGCTGCTTGTCGCGCTGCTTGCCGAGTGGGCGCATCGATCAAATCAGCCAGCCCCTCTGCTTGGGTGAGATCAAGCTTGTTGTTCAAAAATGCCCGCTCCGAGAATTCTCCCGGTCGTGCCATTCGTGCGCCCAGCGCATGACAGGCTTCGAGCAGCATAGTGGTGATAACGACCCCGCCGTGGCAGTGTAATTCTGCGACGTCCTCCCCCGTGAAAGAGTTGGGTCCTTGAAAAAGGAGCACCAGCCCTTGATCGATGATGGCGTTCTCATGTCTGAAAGTGCAGAGCGTGGGAGTGCGCGCCTCTAAGCGACGCGTGCATAGGCCTCGGGCGATGGCCCAGGCCTGGCCGCCAGAAAGCCTGATGATCGCCACGCCACCCTTTCCCGGAGGGGTAGCAATGGCGGCGATGGTGTCTTGATCAAGACCAGCGCTGTTGATCAGACCGGCTTGCTGATCCATAAGATCGCTAGAGGCTACCGGCCTCTATGCGCCGGTTTATGACATATTGCTGACCCATCGACAGCAGGTTGTTACAGAGCCAGTAAAGCACGAGGCCGGCGGGGAACCACAGGAAGAAAAATGTAAAGACGATGGGCATCCACTGCATGATTTTCGCTTGCATTGGGTCTGGCGGCGGCGGGTTCAGTTTTTGCATGTAGTACATGCTTGCCCCCATAAGAATAGGTAATACAAAGTAGGGGTCCATTATCGATAGGTCTTCTATCCACAATGCAAACGGCGCCTGGCGGAGTTCTACCGATTCCATTAATACCCAGTACAGCGCTATAAACACGGGCATTTGTACCAAGATGGGAAAACAGCCGCCCAGAGGATTAATTTTTTCTTTTTTGTATAACTCCATCATCGCTTGAGATTGTTTGGCCTTGTCGTTCGCATATTCGTCACGAATGGCCACAATGCGAGGCTGCACTTTTCTCATTCGCGCCATCGATTTGTATCCGGCGGCTGAAAGCTGAAAAAAAGCCAGCTTAACCAGCAGGGTCAAAATAATAATTGCGACCCCCCAATTGATGACCACCGATTGAATGAGCGTGAGCAACCAAAAAAGCGGTTGAGCGATCCACCACAGCCAACCGTAATCAACAACCAGGTCAAGATGGGGTGCCAAATCAGATAGCACCGCCTGATTTTTTGGGCCGACATAAAGCGTGCTGGTTACGGTGGCCGACTCTCCAGGGGCCAGTGAGAGTGCTGGCCCGGTATATCCAATAATATTGAATCCATTGTTGGTATGACGTGTTCTGAAGCGGTGGGTTTCTTCCGCGCTGGGCACCCATGCGCTAACAAAATAGTGCTGGAGCATGGCAACCCAGCCCCCCTGCAAATCTGCTTTGAAGGGACTCTCAGCCATTTCTTCGAAATCAAACTTTTCGAAACGCTGCTCTGTATGAGTGAGCGCGGAGCCGAGAAATGGACGCATGCCCATGCCTGAGTTGTTGTCGCTGGGCGCCGGAGAGCTGTCCCTTTTCAATTGCGCGAACGGTGTGAGTTGAGCGGTGTTGCTCGAACTGTTTTTGATGTCGTGATCAATCACAACGCTATGGCTGCCGCGCGTGAAGCGGAAACGCTTTATGACTTCAATTCCGCCGTCACTGTTTTCGTAACGCAAGTCGATAATCATCGATTCGGTGTCGTCCAGCGCGTAGGAGATGCGGTCTGATTGATAGCGTGCGCGTTTGACTTGATCTATCCCATCTGGACCCACCAGACCCGATTGAGCGACGTAGGTTCTCTGGCTGTTTCTCTCAAGAAGCACGAAGGGGTCAGAGGGGTCCTCTAGGGTTTTTGGATAGTCTCTAAATGCGGCCCCGACCACATCTCCTCCTTCGAGATCAATCACGAGATTGAGAACATCCGTGGTAACTCTCACCAATGAGCCTTGGTTCGTTGCGGCCTCAAGATATGGGTCGCCGCCGGGAGATTCCGCGAGATCTTCCTCGTTTGGCAGGTCATCCTGCACAGGCGCATCACGCGCGGTTAAGCTGCTTTCCGGTAATGAGGCGGCTGCGTCCGTTGCAATGGATTCGACAATGGGGCTCTGCGGGAGTAACGCCTGCTCCTCGGCGGTAAAACGGGTCCACTCCCCCAGCAGCATCAGGCCTAGCAACGCGCTTGCAGCGATCAAAGCGTAACGGGGGATGTCCATGAGTGTTGCCTCAGTCTGATTGACGTTTTGATGGTTGTTGGGGCACCGGGTCATATCCGCCCGCACACCAGGGGTGGCAGCGAGTAACGCGACGCACAGTGAGCCAACAGCCGGCTAGGGTACCGTGGGTCTTCAGCGCGTCAATCCCGTATTCTGAACAAGTGGGTGTGAAGCGACACCATCTTCCGATCCATGGGCTCAATGTTAGCTGATAACCCCGAAGAATAAGGCACAGGCAGCGCGCTACGCCCTGGTCGATGTTGCTTAGTAAGTGCACAGGGCTTCTGCTTTTTTCTCGATAGCTACCCAGAGTGTTTTCAAATCTTCCCGGGCTTTAGCGTTAGTGAGCTGATCTGCAGAGGCTCTCGCCAAAATAACAAGATCGAGCGGATAGGAAGGCCGAGATAGCCGGAACTGTTCTCTGATGATGCGCTTTATCCTGTTTCTTCGATGGGCTTTACGAATATTTTTTTTTGCGACAACGATGCCCAGCCTTGAGGCCGTGGACGAGGACGGAATGGCGAGCACTAAAAAAGATGATGTGCTGACGCGAATACGGGGCGCATCAAATACGCCGCGATAGTCGAGCGGCGAAGACAGCCTTGCCGAGAGAGGAAGCTTTGACATGGGCCACTTAGCTAGGCCCCGCGAGTCGTAACTTATGCCGACAGTCTTTTACGCCCGCGAGCGCGCCGCCGGGAAAGCACTTGGCGGCCATTTTTGGTCGCCATTCGAGCACGGAAACCATGGGTGCGCTTTCTCTTCAGTACGCTTGGCTGGAATGTACGCTTCATGGCATTGACCTACTTGCAAATTGTCTTAGTACGGGACGACGCGCGTGGAGATAGCCAACCTGCTTGCACCATCGACCACGCTCGGGGGCGCGGATTATAGGGGCGGTCGATGCCATTGGCAACCACATGAGTTATGCAGCCTGCATAAGACTTCCCCGGCCGATAATTTTTATCATCCACTGGCCGGTGTGACACCCGACGTTGTGGGGTTGACGAAACACCCACCCAGAAAAATTGCTATTGTTGGCTTTGAGAGTAAGTGGGCGCTTACTCTCTGCGTTTTCAACCGCGCTGGCCTGGGGTCTTGCCGATCGGGAACGCACATATTAACCCAAAGTTGTAAACAGGTTATTCACAGACGCAGAAAAATTTTTCTTGCATCCGTGGGGATTGTTCTGTACGCGCCTTGAATCAAAAAAAGCAGTTGATTTCACTAATAAAAATACTTGTTGATAACATTTTCTCGGTGTGGATAACTACGCTCCGCGGTAGAGATGTCAGGGTCCGTTTACGCGCACCGCGCTCCTAAAGCGCGTCGCGCCACTGTCACTGCGCCAACACCCCAAAAACCGGAAAAAGACCATAAAAACAGAGATGAGATAAAGGAGCGATTGCGTTGGCAGCCCCTCAGCCGATTACGAATCCCTGGCAGCATTGCTTGCGCCGACTGGGTGGCGATATCCCCCAGCAACAATTCAACACCTGGATAAGACCTCTGCAAGCACAATGGTGCGAGTCTGGGTTGACCTTGGCCGCGCCCAATCGGTTTATCCGTGACTTTGTTGTGGAGCGATATGTACCCATGATCTCGGCGTATCTCATGGATGTGGTATCGCCTGCTGTTGCCCAGGTATCGGTCATTGTGGCCGGGGATGCCGCGTCCCCGCCCAAACCGCTGCAACCTGTGGAGCGGCCCTCTCAGGGGGCGGCTCCGAAGATTCAGACGGCTGTCCCTTCGTCATCTCGGGCGCCCGCGGCTGCGTTAGTGAGCTCGTCCAGGCTTGTTGAGGGCTATACCTTCGAGCGCTTTGTAGAAGGAAAAAGTAATCAGCTGGCTTTGGCCGCAGCTCAGCAGGTGGCCGAGCACCCTGGCGCGTCTTACAACCCCCTGTTTCTTTATGGTGGTGTGGGCCTGGGTAAAACCCATCTGATGCATGCGGTGGGGAATGCTATGCGGCGACAAAACCCCGATGCAAAAATTGTTTATTTGCACTCTGAACGATTTGTCGCCGATATGGTCAAGGCCCTGCAGTTGAATGCCATTAATGATTTCAAACGATTTTATCGGTCGGTCGATGCTTTGCTGATTGACGACATCCAGTTCTTTGCTAACAAAGACCGGTCTCAGGAGGAGTTTTTTCACACCTTCAATGCGCTGCTTGAGGGCGGGCAGCAAATGATTCTGACCTGCGATCGTTACCCGAAAGAGATGGAAGGTGTAGAGGAGCGTCTAAAATCGCGGTTCGGCTGGGGGCTGACCGTGGCAGTGGAGCCCCCTGACTTGGAGACTCGGGTTGCTATATTGATGAAAAAGGCTGAACAGAGCCACATTGCGCTCGCCCCTGATGCGGCGTTTTTTATAGCCCAGCGGATTCGGTCTAACGTGAGAGAATTAGAGGGCGCCCTTAAGCGGGTCATAGCCAGCGCCAACTTTACGGGTCGCCCATTTGATATTGAGCTGATTAAAGACAGTCTTAAAGATTTATTAGCGCTTCAAGACAAGCAGGTCTCCCTTGATAACATCAAGCGAAAAGCGGCTGAATATTACAAAATCAAGGTCGCTGACCTGATGTCAAAACGCCGCAACAGGAGCGTTGCCAGGCCGCGGCAGGTTGCCATGGCGCTGGCCAAGGAGCTGACGCAGCACAGCCTGCCCGAGATAGGAGACGCTTTTGGCGGTAGAGATCATACGACAGTGCTCCACGCATGCCGTAAGATAAAGGAGTTGCGCGACACCAACTCCGACATCAGTGAGGACTATCAGAACCTGTTGCGTTCGCTGACGACATAATGGTGCGCTGGAGACCTTGCGCTATCTGTGCCCTTTTATTGCCCCATAACCTGAGCTCAAAGACATGAAATTCTCGATTGCCCGCGACACGCTGATCAAACCACTCAATTTAGTAGCGGGAGTGGTAGAAAGGCGCCAGACGTTGCCGATTCTCTCCAATGTGCTGATCGCGCTTGAAGGCTCCAAGCTATCCTTAACGGGCACGGACTTGGAGGTCGAGCTTGTTGGCCGCTTGGATCTAGAGGCGCCCGGTGTGGATGGCGACGTGACCGTGCCAGCTCGCAAGCTGGTGGATATTTGTAAGTCCTTGCCAGAGGGTTCTAATATAGAATTTTCCATTGAGGGGGGCAAGGCAACGGTGAAGGCGGGACGCAGCCGCTTTACCCTGTCGACGTTGCCGGCGGCAGATTTTCCTGCTGTGGAGGCGAACGCGGGTGATATCTCTCTGGAGATGGAGCAAGCGCTGGTTAAGCAGCTGATAGACGGCACCGCGTTTGCCATGGCACAGCAAGACGTTCGTTACTATCTTAACGGCCTTTATTTTGAGGTGCTGGGTGGTCGGCTGCGGGTGGTTGCAACGGATGGTCACCGGCTGGCGCTAGCGACGGCGCCGCAACGTGTCGAAGCGACGGACCTAGGCGTTATCATTCCTCGCAAAGGCGTGCTGGAGCTTTCGCGTCTTTTGGAGGGTACTACGCCCATCGCATTGTCCATTGGGACCAATCATATTCGCGCCACCACAGAACAGTTTACCTTCACTTCCAAGCTCGTTGACGGCAAGTTCCCCGATTATGAGCGCGTAATACCGAAAAATCCCGACAAGTTGGTGGTGGGAGATCGAGCCGAACTCAAGCAAGCTTTTACGCGCACGGCGATTCTTTCTAACGAGAAATACCGTGGTGTGCGGCTGAGATTGTCGCAAAATAGCCTTGATATTACTGCCAATAACCCCGAGCAGGAGCAGGCAGAAGAGGTTGTCGCTGTGGAGTATAGCGGCGCAGAGATGGAAATCGGCTTCAATGTTAGCTACCTGCTGGACGTGCTCTCGGTGCTGAGCCAGGCCCAGGTGCGACTCTGCCTTTCTGACGAAGCCAGCTCAGCCCTGCTGGAGCATGCGCAGCCACCCTCCGACCAAGAGCCTGAGCGACTATATGTTGTAATGCCCATGCGCCTCTAAGCAACCTGATTGCATTGAATGCTTGAGCATGTAGAGATCAAGTGTGTGCGCAATCTAGCCACGTTGGAGGTTAGCCTTGCGAGGGGCGCGACCGCGCTGTTCGGCCCCAATGGCTCAGGCAAAACCAGTTTTCTCGAAGCCGTGCACTTACTGGGCGTGGGAAGGTCTTTTCGCACCCATCAGTCTAAGCCCGTCATACAGCACGATGCGCCCTCATGCCGGGTTGTTGGGCGCGTAAATAGGGGCGATCGCCCATTTGTGATGGGCATAGAAAAACATCGCGATGGCCTCGTGCGCGCCAGGGTCGATGGCGAGCCGGTCCCCTCTTTGTCCGAGCTTGCCCAGCAGCTTCCTCTTGTATTGCTCGATACCGAGGGTCTCGCATTGCTAACGGGCGCCCCGGAGGGCCGCCGTCGCCTCCTCGACGGCACTTTGTTCCACGTGGAACACGCCTTTCTGTCGCTATGGAAGCGCTATGCACACGCACTTAAACAGCGAAATAGCGGGCTACGCCGTGGTATACTGATCACCGATAGGGCCTGGCGCAAAGAGCTGGCCGAAACAGGCGAAAAGCTGACCGAAGTGCGGTCAAGTGCGGTAGAGCGATACGTAGAAAAGTTGGGGCAATTGGCCCCGGCGATATCGCCTGATTTGTCCAAAGTTGAGATGGTATTCCGCGCGGGCTGGGATCGACGGGAGTCGCTTCAAGTGGCGCTAGAGAAGAACGCTCAAAGCGACGCCACGCAGGGCTTTACGCAGGTTGGCCCGCATCGGGCAGACTTGCGCTTTAGCGCGGATGGCGTTGCTGCCGCTGAGGTGTTGTCGCGCGGGCAGATGAAGTTGCTGCTGGTGGCACTGAAGTTATCCCAGGGGCAAATTATTGAAGAGGCGTCGGAGATGCCGCCGTTGTACTTGATCGACGACTTACCTGCGGAGCTCGATGAGTTCCACTGTGCCAGTGTGTGCGAGCAGTTGCGGGGCGGGCGCCAGGTCATTATGACGGCGGTGGACCGCGGGTCTCTGGAGAGGGCTTGGGGTTCGGCGCCAATGAATTTGTTCCACGTGGAACATGGCGCGTTCACCGCCATGGACTAAGTTTCACTCGCGTTGGCGCATGTTGCGTGGGCGTCGGGTGATAATGCGAGTGACGGCCGTGACCCTTGCGGTCTAGATAAAAGACGAAAAAAGCAGCTCGAATGACAAAAAGGTTGAAACCCTATGGTTGAAGACAAGCAAGGCGATACACCCGCAAGGGATTACGATTCCTCAAGCATCACCGTGTTGAAAGGGCTTGACGCGGTGAGGAAGCGGCCTGGCATGTATATCGGGGATACCGACGATGGTACGGGGCTGCACCATATGGTTTTTGAGCTTGTCGATAATAGTATTGACGAGGCCCTTGCGGGGCACTGCAGCCAAATCGATATCGTGATCCACCCAGATGAATCGGTGTCGGTCTCCGACAATGGTCGGGGAATCCCTACTGAGCAGCACGAAGAGGGGGTCTCTGCTGCCGAGGTGATTATGACGGTACTTCACGCTGGGGGTAAGTTTGATGACAACACCTACAAGGTTTCGGGAGGGTTACATGGCGTGGGTGTATCCGTCGTTAACGCCCTCTCCTCGAGTTTACAGCTAACGATCCGTCGAAAAGGGCAGTTATTCGAGCAGACCTATGCCCATGGCGTGCCTCAGGCGCCGTTGTCGGTTGTGGGTGAGACGTCTGAGACAGGCACGGCCGTGCGCTTTACACCCTCCCCCGAGACTTTCAGCAACATCGCTTTCCATTACGACGTGTTGGGAAAACGACTCAGGGAGCTTGCTTTTTTAAACAGCGGCGTAAGAATTTTCCTCAAGGATGAACGCACAGGGGAGGAGGAGCTATTTTCCTACGAGGGCGGGCTTCGCGCGTTTGTTGAGTTTCTCAATCAAACCAAGACCCCCATTGCCAAAGTGTGCCATTTTCAGGCCCAGGCCGAGGAAGGGGTTGAGGTAGAGGTCGCACTGCAGTGGAACGATGGATTTCAGGAAGGCCTCTACTGCTATACCAACAATATTCCGCAACGCGACGGCGGCACCCATCTTGCTGGTTTCAGGGCGGGCCTGACCCGATGCCTGAATAATTATATTGAAAAAGAAGGGCTTGCGAAAAAAGCGAAGGTCTCCACTACGGGAGATGACGCGCGGGAGGGTCTGATTGCCATCGTTTCTGTAAAAGTCCCGGATCCGAAGTTTTCCTCCCAAACCAAGGACAAATTGGTGTCCAGCGAGGTTAAAGGCGCGGTTGAGCAAGCGATGAATCAATTTTTCAATGATTTCCTCTTGGAAAACCCGGCTGATGCCAAATTGGTAGTGGGTAAGATGATTGATGCTGCCAGGGCCCGCGAGGCAGCCCGCAAAGCTCGAGAAATGACGCGGCGGAAAGGGGCGCTGGATATCGCAGGGCTACCTGGCAAGCTCGCCGATTGTCAGGAGCGCGACCCCGCGATGAGCGAACTCTACTTGGTAGAGGGTGATTCTGCGGGTGGTTCTGCAAAACAGGGCAGAGACCGCCGCTTCCAGGCGATCTTGCCCCTCAAAGGCAAAATATTGAATGTAGAAAAGGCGCGGTTTGACAAGATGCTGGGGTCAGCCGAAGTGGGGACACTGGTGACAGCACTGGGATGCGGCATCGGAAAAGACGAATTTGATCCCGAAAAACTACGCTACCACCGCATCATTATCATGACCGACGCAGACGTGGACGGCTCTCATATCAGAACTCTATTGCTCACATTTTTCTTCCGGCAGATGCCAGAGTTGATTGAGCGGGGGTACGTGTACATAGCACAGCCGCCCCTTTACAAATTAGCGCGCGGAAAACAGAGCCGCTATTTGAAAGATGAAGCGGCCTTCGCTGAGTACCTCACGCAGTCTGCACTAGAGGATGCCGCGTTGTTTGCCAATGCCAGCGCACCGCCTCTCGCCGGCATTGCGTTAGCGGAGCTGGTGTCCGCTTATCAGGGCGTCGAGTCAGATATTGAGCGCCTGGCGCGGGTTTACCCTCGAGAGGTGTTGTGGACGCTACTTCAGGTGCCTACATTAGACGTGGCATCTCTCAATAGTGAAGATGCCGCCAGTGCCTTTGCTGCTGAAGTAAGTGAGCGCTTACTGGCCCTAAAAGACAAGTCAGTCCATTATGAGCTCTTTGTCCGACAAGACCCCGAGAGAGGGACGTATTACCCGGTCGTCAGGCGAACGGCGCACAGCGTGGCCACTGACACTGTTCTGGGGAGAGGGTTTTTTGGCTCCTCGGAGTATTTGGCACTGAGGTCTTTAGGTGAACAATTGCAGGGGTTGATAGAGCCGGACGGGTTTTTTCAAAGGGGAGAGAAGCGTTTTGAAACCCAGGATTTTGCTGATGGCCTCAATTGGCTTTTGGCGGAGGCCCGTAAAGGGTGCACCATCCAGCGCTACAAGGGCTTGGGCGAGATGAACCCGAGCCAGCTCTGGGAGACCACGATGGATCCGGGCGCTCGTCGTATGTTGCAGGTTACGGTTGAAGATGCGTTTTTGGCTGACCAGATGTTCTCTACGCTGATGGGAGACGATGTGGAGCCCCGACGAGAATTCATCGAACAAAATGCACTGGCTGTTGCTAATTTGGATATTTGATCGCTTAATTAATAGACTCGATATAATTAATCGTTAGGATCGAAGTTTGTCTCGTCACGGTTCTCGAAGGCTAGGTGCTCGATCTCTGGATCTATGGGCGCCAGATTCTTTGGAAACGTCTTGTTGGCTTTTTTTGACAGCGTTTTAAAGCGAGCGACTTTTCCGACTAACCCCTGCCGGCCCTGTACAGCCCGCACCGCTTCGTTGTATCTCTGAGTCGCCGTGGTCATTGATGACCCCAGCGCCTGTAGCCGATCACCCAGCAGGCATACCGTGTTGTAAATATCCCCCGCGCGATCACTAATTTCCCTGGCCTCCCGATTGCTGTGCTCAACCATCCACAGGTTAGCGACTGTTCGCAGAATGGGCATCAACGTCGTATGCGATACCAGAACCACATTCTTTTGGTATCCGTAGTTGAACAATTCTCGTTGGCTACGCATAACTTCGATGTACGCAGGTTCCACCGGCATGAACATCAGCACAAAGTCGGGGCTGTCCATCCCAGGAAGATTGGCGTAATCCTTGGCCGACAAGGCGTCGATATGGTTGCGGACGGCTTTTGCGTGGCCCTCCAAGGCGGTTACTCGCTCGGGCTCTGACTCTGCCGTAACGGCGCGTTCGTAGTCGACCAGCGAAACCTTGCTATCAATAACCAGATTCTTTCCTTCTGGCAGGCGGATGACAAAATCCGGTACATGTCGACCGCCTTGGGAATCCTTGACTACGACCTGCGCATCGTAGTGCTCCTCCCGACGCAGCCCCGCCAGCTCCAGGGTTTTCTCGAGTTGCGCTTCGCCCCAATTGCCCACTAGCTTCTTGTCGCCTTTTAGCGCGCGGGTCAGGTTGTGGGCCTCGTCTGACATGGAGACGCCCACTAATTCGAGATGTTTGATTTGCTCGGACAAAGACGCGCTGTTGCGCACCATGTCGGTATGTACCTGATTGACCCTTGTCTGGAACTGATCAATCTTTTCCGCCAGTGGCTTTAGCAAGCTGTCGAGGCTTTTTTGGTTGGTGCTCTCAAGCGCCTTTCCGGAGGACGCGAGAAGCTTTTGACCCACGACTTCGAGCTCGGATCGCAGCGCGGTGCGCGACTCCTCCAGCCACTTCATCTGATTTTGGTGGCCCGCTTCGCGCTCCGCGAGGGTCGCACTCTGGGCACTTAATTGCGCGGCTAATGACGCGAGCTCCTTGTTGAGCGACAACACCTCGGTTTCCAAGGCTCTGGCGCGGCTTTCTGCGAGCGTGGCGGTTGTCTTATGCTGGGTTGTCGCTTCACGAAGCGAGACCAGTTCTTTTCTGCCTCGACTCAGTACCGCAACGATACATAGCAGGGCGACATTGCCTGCGACAAGCAGGCCCACCAAAAACTGAGGATCCGCACTCATTCAGCGCCTGATGAGAGGAGCGCGATATCGGCAATTTGTGTGAATAGCTCGCGCAGCATGTTGAGAAGTGCAAGTCGATTCACTCGCACGTCAGGGTCGTCTGCGTTCACCATCACCGCGTTGAAGAAGTCATCAACCGGTTGTCGTAATGTCGCCAGTGAGTCCAGTGCTGACGCATATTCTCGTTGTGCGATGAGCGGCGAGAGGGCGTCTTGGGCCGACAACACCCTCTCGTGTAGCGCGTGCTCCGCCGCTTCAACAAACTTTGCCGTCTCCGGCGCTGGAAAGTCGCCCCTGTCTGCTTTTGCCAGCAAATTGGCAACGCGCTTATTGGCTGCGGCGAGCTGTTGTGCCGTTTCGGTGGAAGAAAATGCCGCCAGAGCGTTGATTCGCAAATCAATATCCCAAAGGTCTGTGTCGCTTGACGCCAGTACCGCGCGAACCACATCCACAGATACGCCCTGATCGGCATACCAGCTGTCGAGCCGTTCGAAGACGTAGTGCAGCACTGTGCTCGCGGTATCCTCCCTTAGCGATGCCGCGTGTTGTAACTGGGCAAAATTCAATAAGTCCCGCAGTGATACCGGCTGCCCAAGTTCAATCAGAATGCGGATGACGGCCAAGGAAGCGCGACGCAGTGCAAACGGATCCTTGGACCCTGTGGGGGGCTCACCGATACCAAAAATGCCCACCAGCGTATCTAGCCGGTCCGCGAGAGCGAGGGCGCTGCCTTCGGCAGATGTTGGTAAATCGTCACCAGCAAATCGTGGCAGATAGTGCTCCTCGATAGCCTGCGCTACCACTGTAGGTTCGCCGTCGTTCAGTGCATATTGCGCTCCCGCGCTGCCCTGTAGCTCCGGAAATTCGAGCACCATTTCCGAAACGAGATCACACTTGGCGAGAGCGGCTGCCCGGGAGGTTACGTCTACATTGGCGCCGATCGATTCCGCAAGCCGCGCTGCCAAATTCACCATCCTCTCGGTTTTATCCAGCAAGCTGCCCAGCTTCTGCTGGAAAACGACACTGGCCAAGCGTGCCTGTCTGGACGCCAGCGCAACGCGCTTATCATTAGCAAAGAAAAACGCAGCGTCAGCCAGACGAGGGCGGATGACCCGCTCGTTACCGGCGATCACGCGCTCAGGTGCGTTACTGTCAATATTGGCCACGGTGATAAAGGCGGGGAGTAACGCACCGGTAGAGGCATCATTAAGGTGAAAGTATTTTTGATGATTTTTCATTGCAGAAATGAGCGCTTTTTCCGGTACCTCTAGAAACGCGGGGTCAAAGCTGCCGCGCAAGGCAATGGGCCACTCGACCAGACCGGTGACTTCGTCGAGCAGCGCTTCAGAGAGCGCGACTGTCTCTCCCGGGCCCACAAGGGCAGACACTTGCTCCGTGATGATGCGTCGTCGTTCTGCCTCATCAACGATGACGCGGGCGTCCCGGAGCAGCACTTGATAATCCCCCGGGCTGGGCAGCGAAACCGCTTCATTATGGTGAAATCGATGCCCGCGACTGTCTCTGCCACTGCTGAGCCCAAACTGCTCGTAAGGCAGTGTTTCGTCGCCGAACAGTAGCACCAACCATTGCACTGGCCGCAGAAATTCGTCCCGCGACCGACCCCATCGCATGCGCTTTGACACCGGTATTGCACTAACCGCATTTTTAACAATGTCGGGGATCACTTCCCGCGCGATGACACCCGTTTGAATCACATGGGCGGTGATACGCTCTATGCCATTCTCTTCTGCAATCTTGAGTGCCGCAGTATCGATGCCTTGTTTACGGGCAAAGCCTTCGGCGGCAGGGGTCCAACGACCTT
>VMDB01000167.1 GCA_008081075.1 Halieaceae bacterium | reverse complement strand
CTCTGGTATCTCCTCGCAGAAGTACAGGGGTTGGCAGGGAATATCGTCGGGCTTCATCAATCACGAGCGGAGTACTTTATCTTGGTCAACGCGCTGGACGCAGCGGAGGCGCAGCTGGGCTACGCACAGCAACTGGTTGGCAATGACTTCACGAGAGCGTCCTTGATTAATGAGCGCATGCGCGACATTCAGGAAATGCGGGCTGCCATGGATCGAGGATAATCGCACGCGCCTGAGCCCACTGGAGAGCAATGCTGCGCAAGCCCGATGCTGTGGCGCAGAGCTCGCCGCCTGAGATCATGGCTGAAGTGTTTTCGCAAAATCCAGCATACGCTCCAATGGCCGCATCGCCGCCACCGCCAGTGCCTCGGGCACCTGGATTTCGTTATCCTCTCGATCAAACACCGCTGCCATGGCTTCAAGGTCGTTCATCGCCATCCACGGACAATTGGCGCAGCTTCGACACGTCGCACCCTGCCCTGCGGTAGGGGCAATGATGAATTGCTTGTCAGGCGCAGCTTGCGTGAGTTTGTAAAAAATGCCCTGATCGGTCGCGACGATGAAGATGGGGTTAGGCATCTCGGTAGCGGCACGAATTATTTGCGTTGTCGACCCCACTCGATCGGCCAGCTCAATAACACTGGCAGGGGATTCCGGGTGCACCAACACAGCGGCCTCGGGATGAACCTGCTTCAGATCACGGATACCGCGGGCTTTGAATTCTTCGTGCACGATGCACGCGCCGTCCCAGAGCAGCACGTCGGCACCTGACTCTCGCTGCACGTACTCCCCCAAGTGTCGATCAGGCGCCCAGATAATGGGCTTGTCCTGCGCAGCCAAATGCTCTGCCACATCCAGCGCTATGCTGGAGGTCACCACCCAGTCTGCGCGGGCTTTGACCGCCGCAGAGGTGTTGGCATACACAACGACCTCCCGCTCCGGATGCGCATCGCAAAACGCGGAAAATTCTTCGATTGGGCACCCTTCGTCGAGCGAGCACGTTGCCTCAAGCGTGGGCATCAGCACCCGCTTTTTCGGTGTCAGTATTTTTGCCGTCTCGCCCATGAAGCGCACCCCCGCCACAATGAGGGTTTCCGCCGGGTGGTCGCGCCCGAAGCGCGCCATTTCGAGCGAATCGGATACGCAGCCCCCGGTCGCCTCGGCCAAAGCCTGAATCTCCGGTGCGGTGTAGTAGTGCGCCACAATCACCGCATTATGGGTCGATAAATGTCCGCGGATCGTCTCCTCTAACGCCTTGCGACGCGTCTCAGATAGGGTCACGGTTTCTCGCCGGTCAAGGTGCGTTTGCACCTGCTCGCGGATCTTCTCGAGTTTTGCCTGAGCTATGGACATGGTGGGAGTAAGGCTGGATGGTTGGACAACACTAGCATAGTGGAGAGGGCTTTATTTAGATCACCGGTTTTTAAAATTTGGCGATCTTTTTTCGCGCTGAGCCAAAATACCCTCTTGCACGTCTTCGGACGCAGCGCAGGCCGAAGCCAGATCGGCGGCGGTTTTTTGATCCAACTCACCCACTTCCAGTTGCCGGATGATAGTGAGCATGCTGGTCACCGCCATCGGCGCCAGCGAAAGCAGCGCGCGCGCATATGCCTCTGCTTCCTCGCGTAATTGCGCCGCCGGGACAATCCGGTCGACAAGCCTCAGGGCCAGCATGTCATCGGTGGAAAATGTTTCCGCCGCCACCAGAAGTCTTTTCGCGAGGGGCACGCCTAACCGCTTTGTCAGACGCTCGATACCCTGAACCGGATAACAAAGCCCAATTGCCGCCGCGGGGATGCGCATCGCAATCCCCTCTCGGCCCAGCCGAAAATCGCAGCTCAATGCGAGCTCGGCGCCGCCGCCGAAAACATTGCCCGTCAACACCGCGATCGTGGGAACCGATAATTCGGCAATCTGATTGGTCACCGACTGGAAGCGATCGCCGTTCAGTGATCCATCGAGAATTTGGGTCAGATCCGCCCCGGCACAGAAGATCCGGTCGTCAGAAGACGTAATGAGCAAGACGCGGGTAGTGGCATCGAGTGTCTCAAGCGCCCCTTCTATCGCATCGAGCTCTTCGCCACCCAGCGCATTGCGGCGCGCAGGGTTATCAAAAGATAGGGTGGCAATACCCTCTTGCTGCCGAAAAGAGATGGTGTTGGGCACGTCGGGGCTCTACTCACAACAATTATTCACCCCGCAAGTGTGGCACAGGGCTTGCCCGACACCCAACAGGGGCTGCGGTAGCGGCGTCGTCTCCCGGCTCCTGATAGAGAAACCGTTGCCAGCCGAGGGTCTCGGATGCCGAATGCGAGAATATTCGCCAAACAGGCTCCCATGGACAGGGTCAGAAAAAATACTTAAAGTTCAAATTCTTGAACTTTGAGGATGACCCAACGGGTCAGATTACTCCGAAACTGCCCGTGGAAAACCTCAACCCCGAACAACGATCGCCCTTCAGCCGGGGCTTGCAGCGTGAGACCAAGCGCGCCGCGGTGCTCTCCTGTGCCGCAAAATTGTTCAATACCAAGGGCGCGCGCTCGACCACACTGGCCGATGTTGCGAGTCGTCTGGGCCTCACCAAAACCAGTCTCTATTACTACGTGGCCACCAAGGAAGACCTGATATACCAGTGCTACGACGCCAATGTCAGACAAGCGCACAGGCAACTGGATGCGGCTGAGCAATACACCCACGCGCCGCTCGACTGTCTCATGCACTTCCTCGAGAGTCAGATCGTGACCACTCTTCGCGCGCTCGATGATGCCGGTGATTTTTATGCGGCGCCACTTGAGGTGGCGTCCCTCGCAACCGAGCACCGTCAGGCTTTGGAAGCAGAGTACCGTCGGCTGCTAAAGCGACTGATAGAGATAATGCAAAGAGGTATCAACCAAGGGGACATCAGGCCCTGTAATCCCGTGATTACGCTTCGCGCGATTCTCGGGGCACTCGACTGGTCTTTTTATTGGCTCTACGAAATGCCCCGAGAAGAGGCGGCGACGGTCAGTGGAGTGCTCCGGGATCTGTTCAGTCACGGGCTACTGGCGTCACCCTTGCGAGCGCAAGCAACGCCCCCCCCCGGATTGGAGGCATTGGCAGTCGATGAGGACGTCTTCGATCGCGATACTCAGAACCGGCTTAAACAAGAGGCCTTCCTCAAAGCCGGCACCCGCTGCTTCAACCAAAAAGGTTTCAGCGGAACCTCCCTGGACGAAATCGCCCAACAGCTACAAGTCTCAAAGGGCGCCTTTTACTACCACTTTGCCAATAAAGAGGCGCTGCTGACCCAATGCTTTGACTACACCCTCGATCGACTGGATCAGGTCATGATGCGGGTCGCGTCTCTCGACGGCTCACCTGTGTTCAAACTGGAAGTCGCCTGCCAACACATATTTGCGTTGCAGAACTCTGATCAGGGGCCGCTGGTGCATTTTAATGCCATCACATCGCTGCCACCCGCAGTCAGACGACGCCTGCTGGCACGCTTGGGAGCGGTTCACGGGGTGCTGGAGCGCTTTATTGCAGACGCCATCCAGCAGCAGCTGTTTCGCCCAGTGCCAGCGGCTGTCGTTATTCAATTACTGACCGGCGCACTGAATGCCGCCATGGACTTAGCGACATGGCAGTCAATTGACTCCCTGGAGCAGGGAGCCAGCGATTATTTCTCGGTCTTTTTTCAGGGACTACAAGTCACCCAGCAGGTGTAACAGGAATTTAAGTGAAAACTTTTATAGAAGTGGTCGAGCATATCGCGCCACGTAAAACAGGGGCGCTGACCTTTGTTGGCAACAGTTTGATGCCACAGAGCCGCATTTTTGGCGGGCAGGTGGTGGCCCAGTGCCTTATGGCCGCTAACCAGACCATCGAACCACCACTCGAGGCACACAGTCTGCACGCCTACTTTTTGCGCGCCGGCGATCCGACCATCCCGATTGAGTTTGACGTCGACCCAATTCGCGATGGGCGGTCTTTTTCTACCCGGCGCGTGGTTGCAAGGCAGCGTGGCGAGGCAATCTTTAATACCTCAATCAGTTATCACGTTGATGAAGAAGGCGTCTCTCATTGCTTCGAGATGCCTGATATCGCGGCACCAAAAATCGAGGCGGACGATCTGTCCACGTTCGTCGGATTAAGCACAAAACCGGGTGATCCTAATCTGATTGAGCTTTATCAGATCGAACGGCAGCGCGTGACTCAATACCGTGCGGAAGTTCAGCCCCCGATCGGACGCTCGTGGTTCCGTACAGTGGGCTCCCTCCCCGCCGACAAGGCGATCCATCAGGCGGCCTTGGTGATGATCTCCGACTACTCACTGCTCAGTACCGTCTTTTATCCGCACCCGTCGAGTAATCCGTTCAAAGACTTCATGGCAGCCAGCCTGGATCACGCGATTTGGTTTCACCATCCGGGCAAAATGGATGAATGGGTGCTGTATGACTGCGACACGCCACGGACGGGCGGCGGCAGAGGGCTCAGTCGCGGTTTTTTATGGGCACAAAACGGCAAATTGCTGGCATCAACTGCGCAGGAGTCGCTGATGCGGACCAAGCGTCGCTAGTTAACGATACTCTCGAGCATTACCCCTCGACTCACCCATGCCCACTGACCACCTGAGACGGAGAGATGATGCACCGAACCGTTACTGGGCATGCATTGCAGCACGGTATCGTCGCCGGATATTTTTGACGCCACCGAATTGATCACCAGAAAGTGGGTAAAAATAACCGTGGGTCCGCGGCACGCTGCCAAGGCGTCAAAAATACGCGACTGCCAGGCCGCGACAGTGCTGGGAAGCTCACTCCAGGTCGCCTTTAACACCGACTGTATCCAGGCATGGCGCTCGTCCAGCGCACCCGGCGAGGGCAACTCAATAAAGCGCGGATCAGTGACCAGCTGCTGCTGACGCAAACGGGCCAGCGGCGCACCCGTCTCCAGGGTGCGCCGCTTGGGGCTGCTGAGCAGACTGGCAGATTCGGGTACCACAGGAGTCAGCAGTCGCTCGGCGGCTCGTGCCTGCTCATGCCCCAGCGGCGATAACCCCGGATCAATATGTTCGCCAAACTGTGCTGCGGCCTCGCCGTGACGCACCAGCCAGATATCAGCCACAACGCGGTTACCGATAAGTGACCAACGACTCGCCCAACTGCTGACTCAGCAACTGCAGGTGCGCGGTGTCATTGAAGTTAGAGAGCGAAATGCGTCCCCGGGAGAAAATCAGTCGGGTGATAGAACAATTGAACACCGGCTCATAGAAACCGTAGATCTGGTCGTGTCGTGCCCCCAGCACCCAGCTCACAGCGGTCGCGATGGTGCCGCCGGATGTGAAAATCGCGGTATCGCTCCCGCCGGCCGCGCGCGCCATCGCATCCTCGAGTGCACCTTTCACCCCCGCTCGATAGTCAGACCAAGAAGGGGTATTGGGTAACTCCGGACAGTCTGGAGATACCCACGCATTGAATACCGCCTGAATCACTTTCTGATATTGCTTGCTGTCACTGCGTCCTGCCTTCACGCGTTCGGCGAAGGCGGCGTCCTGCTCGCACAGAAGCGGTAACAGCGCCGCAATCTGCCCCTCGTTGTCGACCTCGTTTAGACGGGGGTCAATGTGTAACGTGGCCGCATCAGGCTGACTGGCCAGCACTCGCTCGCCCGTCTCGCGCTGGCGTGACAGGTCGCCGCTCGCCGCCTGCGCAAAGTGGAGGCCGATATCGGCAAAGAAGCGCCCGGATACATCAGCCTGCCGCTGGCCCAGCGGAGAGAGCTGGTCATAGTTATCGCTACCAAAGGAGGCCTGCCCGTGCCGAATGAGATAAAGCGATGCCATGGCTATGCGGCCTCCTTCGGTCGGGAAAAACGAACCCGTCGCGGATAAGGATAAAAGTCTTCGACAAATCCCTCGCGCAGCTTGTTCTGTAAGCGGATCCAGAAATCCGCGTCGTAGAGATCTGCATGCTGGGCGTCAAAAGCTTCACGCGCGCGGGCATTACCGGAAAAGAACAGGCGGAATTCCTCGGGGAATATGTCCTTCGGACCTACGGAGTACCAGGGTTGCCCGGACATCTCATCCATTTCATCCCGCGGCGGTGGAATGCGCCTGAAATTGCAGTCCAGCAATGGCTCAATTTCATCGTAGTCATAAAACACAACACGTCCATGTCGGGTGACACCGAAGTTTTTCAACAGCATATCGCCCGGGAAGATATTGGCGGCAGCGAGTTGCTTGATCGCATTGCCATAATCGTTCATCACCTCATTCACTTCGTCATCCGTCGCATTCTGCAGGTAAAGGTTTAGCGGATTCATGCGCCGCTCGACGTAACAATGCTTGATGATCAACGCACGGCCATTGACGCGAATTTGGGAGGGACATGTGGTATTCAACTCCTCCATCAGCTCGTCGGAGAAACGGCTCGCGTCAAACACCAGATTATTGAATTCCTGCGTATCTGCCATCCGCCCCGCCCGATCCCAGCGTTTCACCAGATGGTATTTGTCTTTCACGATCTGGTGCGTGACTTCCTTAGGCGGAGTGAAGCGGTCCTTGATGATCTTAAAAACATACTCATAAGACGGCAGCGTGAACACCGTCATCACCATACCCTTGATCCCCGGAGCAACAATAAAGCGGTCCTCGGTCGAGCGAATATGACGGGTCGACGTCCGGTAAAAGTAGGTTTTGCCATGTCTGAAATGGCCTATAGCACTGTAGATCTCTGAAATTTCCTTTTTCGGCATAAGCTGCTGCAGGAACAACACGTACTGGGAGGGAATCGACGCATCCACCATGAAATAGCTGCGAGTAAAAGAAAACAGCAGACTCACCTGATCGGAGCCAAACAGGAATGCATCGACATACACTGCAGGTTGTGCCGGGTCATCATTGTGCAGCACGGGCAACACAAAGGGCATTTGGTCGCCGTCACAATAGAGCCGCCCGACAATGTAACTCGCTTTATTGCGAAAAAAATGATGCTCCAGCACTTGCAGCTCGACGCTATCGCGTCCCAAGTCAAAATGCGCGGTCATGTGCCGCTCGATCGCCGCACATATGCTGGCGACATCACGCTCCCGGTCCTCGAAAGGAATGTTAAATGCGTAATCGTCGAGTAGGCGACTAAACGCACCCGCGGGGTCTCCTGCCACCGGATATCGATTGACGACCCGCCCCATATCAACCGGCGGCACATCCCCCTGCGGCGAGAAGACAAAGGCGTACTCGTTGCGAATGCCGCGGTGGCCAAAATGGGAGTTGAAAATAGAGTTGTAAAAGGTCTCTGCGATCTCGAAATTGGTCTTGCCCTGAACGAGACTGGCATAAATACTGCGCGTTGCAGACCAGAAACCCAAATCGTTAATCTGCTCGCCGGCGATCTGGCGCGCCACGCTCAGGGTCTCCATCACCGTTTCTTTGTAAATATCGATCCGGCGACTCGATACCTCTGCCATGCGGGGCCATTGAGCTTGCTCAAAGCGAGTCCGCGCAGCCAGCGTGATGTTTTCAAACTCGGCAAAATAAGCATAGAAGCCGTTCAGGATGACCCGGGCAAAACGCTGCTGTCTGTCCAAAGGGAACCCCCAGGCGAATGTCAGGGGAGTGTAGGGGGCTGCATGTTGCGGCGCAATTTCCGCATACCGCCAATCCAGCGGTCGTAGTTGTTCGCCTTATTCAAGTGATACTGCTGCACCTGCTCATGGGGCAGAATCAAAAACCGTTCTTCCCTCAAACCTATTATCGTCGCCTCGGCCACCTCCGCCGGACTCAGGATGCCATCGAGCCCCGCGCTACCACCATCGCTACCACCCAGCATGGCGGTGTCGACCGCTTGCGGACACAAACAGCTGACCTTGATGCCATCATCGCCATGAGAGATTGCGAGAGACTCGGCAAATCCAATCGCCGCGTGCTTGGTCGTCGCATAGGCCGCTGTGTAGGGTTGGCTGAGGAGACCCGCCGCGGAAACAGTATGTAAAAAATAGCCCTCGCCACGGCGGATCATGTCGGGCAGACAGGCCCGGGCGGCATATACATGCGCCATCACGTGGACTTCCCAGTTGCGTTGCCAGACATCATTGGGACTTGAGGTCGCCCAATAGTCTCTGCCATCGAGATTGAGAATACCGGCGTTCGAACAGAATAAATCAATCTGGCCAAATTCAGCCTCGGTATCCGCCACCAGCGCTGCAATAGCCGACTCGTCACACACATTAACCGCGTGGCTCTTGCCCCCCAACTCCGAGGCCAGTGCAGCGGCTGCGTCGCCGTTGAGGTCAGCAATAACGAGACCCCTAACACCCTCCTCGCGAAATCGTCGGCAGAGCCCGGCGCCGATACCGCTGGCACCACCTGTGACGACAACCACCTTGTCGCGGAGCTCCATGATCAGGCCGCGTAAGCGGTTTCGATGTAACGACTGCGGTGATAGTTTGCGTCACCAAAGGTGGTATTGATCATCATCAGACGCTTCGCGTAGTGGCCAATATCGAGCTCGTCAGTCATACCCATACCCCCATGGAGCTGGATCGCCTCGCCAAACACGTGTTTGCCGTTACGATCGATCAAAACCTTCAATGCGTGAACGGTTTCCGCTGCCATCGCGGGGTCCTGCTTGTACTCACACAGGGCTTTGAATAACAGCGACTTGCTCTGCTCGTAGGCCATCATGGTATCAACCATACGATGCTGAAGCGCCTGATAGGAACTGATCGAGACGCCAAACTGCTCGCGCGTCTTGGTGTATTCAAGCGTTTTGGCATTCAGGACACCCATGATGCCCACCGCCTCGGCTGCCAGTGCAATGATGGCCTCATCGGCCAGCGCGTCCACTACCGGTAGCGCAGTACCCTCCTCTCCGAGCAAGGCATCCGCTGATAACGCCACATCTTTGAACGTGATATTCGCTACACGTTGCCCGTCCATCATCGGGTAACTCATCTTCTCGACACCGGCGGCGGCCGCGTCGACCACAAATAACGACAAACCCTCGCGATCAGATTGCGCACCGGAGGTGCGTGCCAAGACCACCAGGTGATCCGCTTGCTCGCCATTAAACACCACCACCTTCTCGCCGTTCAGCACATAGCCGTCACCCGCGCGTGTCGCGGTGGTCTGGCAATCATGGAGTGCAAAGCGGCTCTGGCGCTCGACATACCCAAACGCCCCAAGGACTTCGCCACCAATGATGCGCGGCAACCATTCGGCCTGTTGCGCTTCATTACCCGCCCGCTTGATGAGGCCACCAAAGAGCACCACTGTGGGGAAGTAAGGCTCAACCACCAGCCCTTTGCCCAGCTCTTCCATGACCACGGCCATATCGACGATATTGCCGCCAAAACCGCCGTGCTCCTCGGCAAAGGGAATCGACAACCATCCCAGCTCCGCAAACAGCTGCCAGTTGTCGCGGCTCATGCCCTGCTCCGAGGCGACAATTGCCTTGCGGGCATCCCAGTCGTAATCGTCTTGCACGAAGCGCGCGATCGAGTCGCGGACCATTTGTTGCTCTTCAGTAAAGTCAAAATTCATGGTCGGCAATCCTCACTCAAGGCCCAGCACATACTTGGCAATAATGTTCTTCTGCACCTCATTAGAGCCCCCATAAATGGTCGCAGCGCGGCCATACATGTAGGACCGGCGCGCGTCCGGCGCAAAAGCATGCCCCAGCGCATCGGGGTCCAGATCAATCGGCAGTACGCCTTGATAATAAGCAGCGATTTCCATCAGCAACTCTTGAGAAGCCTGCTGCAACTCGGTGCCCTTGATCTTCAATAGTGAGGATTCTGGCCCGGGAAAACCGCCCGCCGCCTGAGTGGCCAGCGTGCGCAGCTCGGTGAATTCCAGCGCCATCAACTCCACTTCGATATCGGCGAGACGCTGCTGGAAGCCGGCATCGTCGATCAAGCGCTGGCCGCCGTTCTCTTCCTTTGCCGCGACTTCCTTGATGACGCGCACGGCACGCTTTACGTCGGCAACACCGGCAATACCCGTGCGCTCGTGAGCGAGCAAAGCCTTGGCAACCGTCCAGCCCTTGCCCACTTCGCCGACGACATTCTTGGCCGGCACGCGGACATTGTTGAACTCCACTTCATTCAGGCTATGGTGATTGTCGATGGAAATGATGGGGTTCACCTTGATCCCCTCAGATTTCATATCGATCAATATAAAAGTGATGCCCTCCTGCTTCTTGCCGGAGTTATCGGTACGCACCAGGCAGAAAATCCAGTCGGCATACTGCGCATAGGTGGTCCAAATCTTGGCGCCATTGATAATGAAATCATCGCCATCGCGCTCGGCTTTTGTTTTCAAGCTCGCGAGATCCGAGCCCGAACCTGGCTCGGAGTAGCCCTGACACCACCAGTCCTCACTCTTCAAAATGCGCGGCAGAAAATAGGATTTTTGCTCGTCCGTGCCGTAAGCCATGATCACATTAGCCACCATCACCAAACCAAAAGGCACGACGTTGGGGATGCCGGCGAGAGAACGCTCGGTCTCGTAGATGTATTTCTGGGTTGCGGTCCAGCCCGTGCCGCCGTATTCGGCGGGCCAGTTGGGGGCTACCCAGCCCTGGTCATACAGCTTTCGCTGCCACTCCTCGATCGCGCTCTTGTAATCGGGAGAGCGCAATCGTTTTTGCAGTTCGGGGGTATAGGCCTCGGCAAAAAAGCCGCGCACTTCATCACGAAACGCTAAATCTTCAGCGGAATATGCGGTATCCATGGTTCACCTCACAAGAAGGATCCCTCGGGCAATAGCGCCGGAAGGTGTTTTTTGAATTTTGAGTATGTTTTCTGACTAGACGGAATGTAGGGAAGTTAGGGGCCCATTGCAACCCCGCTACGGCGCATCGCGCGCTCGTGCCCGGTGGTATTTATCACAGCGCGTAACCACGGCGCGGGGTGTCGGTTAGCACTGGGCCCGCCTCACTGCAGCCTTTCAGCGTGGCGCTTCAATACAAGAGGGAAAACAGCTTGCGTTGGTATTCCGCCGCGAGGGGATCGCCCTTGCCAATGGTCGCAATCATATCGAGATAAACACGCTTGGCCTCACCGTTTCCCCAGTCCCGATCGGCGCGCAGCACCACTAACAGATGCTCCAAGGCCTCGCGATACTGGCCATGAGTGCCCAGCTGCACGGCCAATTTGATCCTGACCTCATGATTCTGCTCGTCTCTGGCAAGATCGGCTTCCAAGGCCTCTACTTCGGGTGATCGCGCCGCCTGTCGCTGCAACTCTATCTGGGCCATCAGTTGCTCGTAACGCGCATCCTGATCCACCATTCTGATGTCCGCCAACAGGGCTTCGGCCTCATCCAGTCGATTAGCGGCAATCAACGCGCCCGCATACGCCATGGTGAACTCGGGTTTCTGGCCCGAATCCTCCCAAGCCCCCCGATACAGCGTCAGCGCACCCGGGATATCACCCTCGGCCATAAGCTGCTCTGCCTCTGCCAGCGCATCGGCCTGCGGTGAGGGCACGTGCTTGTCGAGCATCTCTCGCACCGCCGACTCTGGCTGTGCACCGGAGAATCCATCGACCGGCTGACCGTCCTTGATCACCATAACCGTGGGAAGTGATCTCACGCCAAGTTGCTGCGCCAGCATCTGTTGCTCATCGGCGTTGACCTTGGCCAACAGGAAGGCCCCCTGATACTCGGCCGCCAACTTTTCGAGGATCGGCATCAATTGTTTACAGGGACCACACCAGTCCGCCCAAAAATCCACTACCACCGGACGGTTTAGGGACTCCTCAATCAGTAGCGTCTGGGCATTACTCTCGTCGATATCAACGACGTGATTGGCTGCATTCATGAGCCGCTCTCCTCACTGGCTAACACATCCTGCATGCTGAACTGGCCGGCAGATCGCCCTACCAACCAACACGCCGCCGTCACCGCACCTGAGGCAAAAGCCGATCGGGAGCTCGCTTTGTGCGTAATCTCGAGGCGCTCGCCATCGCCGGCAAAAATAACCGTGTGGTCGCCCACAATATCCCCGGCACGGATTACGCTGAATCCGATCGTCCCAGGCTCCCGGGCACCCGTTCGGCCCTCTCTGGAGTAGACCGCGACCTCCGACAGCTTCTTGCTCTGTGCTGCCGCCACCGTATCACCGAGGGCCAGCGCCGTGCCCGAGGGGGCATCGATTTTATGGCGATGGTGCGCTTCCAGAATTTCAACATCGACAGTTTCGCCGAGAGCGCGGGCCGCGGCTTCTGCGAGTCTGAAAGTCAGGTTCACACCCGGGCTGAAATTGGCAGACTGACACACTGGAATGTCCCGCGTCATTGCTTGCAATTGCGCAGTTTGCGCATCAGTAAAGCCCGTGGTTCCCACCACCATTGGCACGCCGTGGGTGGCGCATACCTCAGCATGGGATAACGTGGCCTCTGGGACCGTGAAGTCGATTAACACATCAATCTCATTGATTGTCGCCGCCAAATCGGCACCGACCAAGGTGCCACTCGCGCCCACACCGAGCAGCTCTCCAATATCGGCGCCAATCAGTGAAGACCCCGGCCGTTCGATTGCAGCAGTGAGCTGACAGTGCGCTTCACGCCGGGAAATCGTCTCGGCGAGCATTCGGCCCATGCGCCCCGCAGCCCCGGTAATGCCGATCCTGACGGTCATCCGGTCATCCCATCAAAAAAATTCTTCACGCCCTCGAACCAACTGCTCTGGCGCGGTGACTGTTGCTCGCCCCCTGCGCTGAGTGCACTGCGGAAGTCTTCCAACAACGCCCTCTGCTCACGGGTGAGGTTAACGGGGGTTTCCACCACTGCCCGGCACAGCAAATCGCCAACGGGGCCGCCTCGCACGGGCTTCACGCCCTTGCCGCGCAAGCGAAACATCTTGCCCGTCTGGGTCTCGGCTGGAATTTTCAGCTTCACCCTGCCATCCAGGGTGGGGACCTCAAGCTCGCCTCCCAGTGCGGCATCGGCAAAGCTAATGGGAACCTCGCAGTAAAGATGACGTCCGTCACGCTCAAACAGGGAGTGCTGCCGCACCGCAATCTGCACGAACAAATCGCCGGGGGGGCCGCCCGCCGGGCCGGCCTCACCTTCACCGCTCAAGCGGATCCTATCGCCCGTGTCGACACCCGGCGGTACTTTGACCGAGAGGGTCTTGGTTTTTTCGACCAAACCCTGTCCTCGACACTCGCCGCAAGGATCCGAGATCGTTTGGCCCCGCCCCCGACACTTGGGACAGGTCTGCTGAACCTGAAAAAATCCCTGCTGCGATCTGACCTGACCGCTGCCGCCACACCCACCACAGGTAGTGGGGCTACTGCCAGGTTTTGCACCGCTGCCGTCACAAGGATCACAGTGCTGTAGTGAGGGCACCCGGATCTCGGCGGTTGAGCCTCTGACGGCTTCTTCCAAAGAAACCTCGAGGGTGTAACGCAAATCGGAGCCGCGCTGCGGCCCCTGTCGGCGCCCGCCTCCACCGCCGCCAAATATGTCGCCGAAAACGTCACCGAAGATGTCCGAAAAACTGCCGCCCTGAAAACCGCCGCCACCCATTGACGGGTCGACACCCGCGTGACCGAACTGGTCGTAGCTGCCGCGCTTACTACCGTCTGACAAGACCTCGTAGGCTTCTGTCGCCTCTTTGAATTTCGCATCAGCGTCGGCATCGTCCGGATTTCGGTCCGGGTGATACTTCATCGCAATGCGACGGTAGGCCTTCTTAATATCCTGCTCACTCGCCGACCTGTCGACACCGAGCACTTCGTAATAATCGCGTTTAGACATAGTTCCTGTGTGCGCTCAGTAGACGCGCATCACTTCCTCCCTAAAAACGGACGCGGGCGCAATGATCAGATCATGGCCCGCGTCGGATCAACCTCTTCCCAGAGGCGCTTCAGGATATCCCTCTCCCGAATAGAGAACAGCCCTCAGGCTCG
>VMDB01000050.1 GCA_008081075.1 Halieaceae bacterium | reverse complement strand
GTCGCGGCGCTGGGTCCACTTGTCATCAAGGCCTCAGCCGGAACCCTATTTCGCGCGCCGATTATCCACTGCGACCAAGTAAACCGGGGTCTGATGGCGCTTAAAGAGGCCGGTTTCGACATTGCAATTTTGGAAGCCGGCGCCTCCCACTCTCTGTTCGACTATGAGCCCTCCTCGCGCACCGTTTTTGTGCTTGGCAGCGAGAGCGAGGGCATCAGCCAAAGCACCCGCGAGCTTGCCAGCGAGCGCCTGAGCATTCCGATGGAAAACGGTGTGGAATCACTCAATGTGGCCGTTGCCGCAGCGCTGGTGGCGTTTCACCTAGCCCCATCTCAACGATGAGACAAATCATTGCCCTCCCGGGGCCACCGCATCACCGTTGGTGACCGCCAACCATGCCTGCTGGATGACGTAAGCCCTGATGGCATCGGTATCTTCCTTGCTCAAATGACCCGCAAAGGAGACCATGCCCTGCTTTTCCAGAGCGCCCTCTCGCACCACTTGATCCCAGGCCTGTTCGTTGGCTGAAATCGCTGACCAGCGTAAGTCTGGAATGACGCCGCCGCTCACAGCGAACGCCCCGTGGCAAAAATGGCAGTTTTCTGCAAAGCGCTGCATACCCAACTGATGTTGGTCGGGCTCGCCAAACATCGCTGACTTTGGCGTAGGTGACACGGCGGTCGTGAGCGGCGCAGGCATGGCCTCTGCGCCCCCCAACTTAAACGTAATTACCCGTGCGGGCTCATTGGCTTTCGCTTCCCCGTAGGTGAACCCTGCTATTAAGTTGGACACGCTACCCCATCCTGACAGCACACTGAGGTACTGCTCCCCATCGATCTCGTAGGTCATGGGTGCTGCGGCTGCGTTGCCCACCAAAGTGTGAGACCACAGGCGCTCTCCGGTTTCGGCGTCATAGGCCACAAACTCGCCAAACTTATTACCCTGAAATACCAGCCCGGCTGTGGTACTGAGAACACCGCCGTTCAGGGGCAAGGGGAAAGGCACCGCCCACCGGGGCTCCGCCTTAACAGGATCCCATGCCAGCAACGTGCCGCCATCGAGCCCTGATACGGCATCCAGCGTGCCCGCAGGATATTCGACCGGCCATCCGGCGGCAGCGTCGTAACCGATGTTCCAGAAAGATTTGCTCTCCTTCACATTCCGGGTTTTGTCATAAAAGAAAGGAATCTCGTTGACCGGGATGTACACCAATCCCGTGTCGGGGTTAAACGCCATTGGGTGCCAGTTGTGCGCCCCGGTAGGCCCTGGCACGACGGCGTACAACGCCAGGTCGACCGCCTCCTCAATCAGAATCGGGCGGCCGTTTTCATCAAACTCCCCCGTGGTCCAATTCTGATTGGTAAAGGGGGTTGCCGAGATCAGCTCTCCGTCCGCTGCGTCCAACACATAAAAGAAGCCGTTTTTCGGCGCCTGCATGACAACCCGGCGAGAGGCACCGCCGTCTCCCAATGGCAGATCCGCCAGCATGATCTGTTGCGTGGCCGTGTAATCCCAGCGATCCCGCGGCGTGGTTTGGTAGTGCCAGCGATAGCTGCCGGTATCTGCGTCAACCGCGAGGATAGACGACAGGAACAGGTTGTCTCCGTCACTGTTGGGGTCACGAATATCTGGATTCCAGGGAGAACCGTTACCGACGCCAATGATGACCTGGTCATTCACAGTATCGTAAACAATCGAATCCCAGGCCGTTCCGCCGCCGCCGTCGGTCACCCAAGCGCCGTCGTCACCCCAAGTATCATTCGCCAATTTGGCCAGTATTTCGTCTGACGCCGCGCCGTCCGGCTTTTTGTCTGGGTTCGGCACGGTGTAAAAGCGCCATGCCAGCTCCCCCGTTGCCACATCGTAGGCGCTCACGTATCCCCGAACGCCCAACTCGGCACCGGCGTTACCGATGACCACTTTGTTTTTGAACACCCGCGGGGCGCCGGTAATGGTGTAGGGCTTGCTCTGATCGACTGTCACCTCACTCCAGAGGACTTCCCCTGTCGCCGCGTCGAGCGCTTCCAGTCGGCCGTCAAACACCCCTACAAACACCTTGCCGTCGTGCACCGCCACACCGCGATTGACGACGTCACAGCAGCCTTTAGCTGCATCTTTACCGGATACTTGGGGGTCATATACCCAGATTTCTTCACCAGTTTTCGCATCAATGGCATAAACCACAGACCAAGCGCTGGAAACATACATCACGCCGTCGACCACTATCGGGGTCGCCTCGGCGCCACGTGGCTTCGCCATCTCGTAAATCCAACCCACGCCAAGCTCAGGCAAAGTATCGCGATTAATCTGACCCAGGGCCGAATGACGCTGCTCGTCGTAACTGCCACCATAAGTGAGCCACATCTCAGGCTCCTGCGCCGCATTCTCTATGCGGGCGGTGTCGACCCGTGCCGCAGTGGCGGCAGTAGTATCTACCGCGGCGGTATCTGACTTTGATCCACAGGCACTGATTGTCAAAAGCGCAATAAGCAAGGTGCTTAAACGGAAAAAAAGCTTCATGAAGGCCCCCTCTTCTTATCATTCATGGCTCGTAGAAGTGTAGCGTAATGGCGGCTGGAAACGTGCAGAAAATGGGCCGACTCGCCCGGGCTGTATACACCCCTTACTTGGACAGAAATGACATCCCGTCTTCCAATCCCCGTAGTGTCAGTGGGTACATTTTTCCTTCCATCAGCTGACGGGTGATTGCAATTGACTGGGTGTACTCCCATTCGTCCTCGGGAACGGGATTAATCCAAATACACTTCTCGTAGGTCTCGCGCAGCCGACGCATCCACAACTCACCCGACTCCTCGTTCCAATGCTCCACCGACCCCCCGGGCTGCATGATCTCGTAGGGGCTCATGGAAGCATCTCCCACAAACACTACCTTGTAGTCGTGGGCATACTTGTGCATCAGATCAAGGGTAGCCGTGCGCTCGTTGAAGCGCCGGACATTGTTCTTCCACACGCTTTCATAAATAAAATTATGGAAGTAGAAATATTCGAGATGCTTGAACTCGGTACGCGCCGCCGAAAAGAGCTCCTCACAAACTTTGACATGAGGGTCCATCGACCCCCCGACATCCAGAAAAAGGAGTACCTTCACCGCGTTGTGCCGCTCGGGCACCATCTTGATGTCGAGTAAGCCCGCGTTGCGCGCCGTCGACTTGATGGTGTCATCCAAATCAAGCTCCTCGGTGGCGCCCGTTCTGGCAAATTTTCTCAGCCGGCGCATCGCAATTTTAATATTGCGCGTGCCCAACTCGACGCTGTCATCGAGATTCTTAAAGTCGCGTCGGTCCCACACTTTTACAGCGCGTTTGTTTTTACTCTCGCCGCCAACACGAATACCCTCCGGGTGATATCCGTCGTTACCAAACGGCGAGGTGCCCTCTGTTCCTATCCACTTGTTGCCTCCGGAGTGCCGCTTTTTTTGCTCTTCGAGGCGCTGCTTGAACTGCTCGATGAGCTCCTCGAGTCCCCCGAGGCTCTCGATTTTAGCTTTGTCTTCCTCAGACAACTGCTTCAAAAATTCGGAGCGCAGCCAATCATCAGGAATCATCGCCTCGATAACATCATCGAGCGCTTCTAACTCCTGAAAATGCAGACCGAAGGCACGATCGAACCGGTCGTAATACTTCTCGTCTTTTACCAAGACCGCGCGTGACAATGCATAGAAGTCATCGATGTCGGCAAACGCCAACCGCTGCTCCATCGCCTCAAGCAAATCGAGCAACTCACGCGGCGTTACGGGGACCCCTGAGTCCTTCAGTACATGAAAAAAGTTGATCAGCAAGACTCAGCGGGCCTCGCGTCGATGCATAAAGGCCAGTCGCTCGAGCAACTGCACATCCTGTTCGTTTTTCAGAAGGGCCCCATATAGCGGAGGTATAGCCTTACTCTGATCGCGGTTCTTCAGCACTTCATCAGGAATATCATCGGCCATCAGCAGCTTGAGCCAATCAATCAATTCAGAGGTGGAAGGCTTCTTTTTCAGCCCGGGAATTTCACGCAGCTCAAAAAAGACCTCCAACGCCTCTTGCACGAGACTGGACTGAATATCGGGGTAATGCACGTCGATAATGTCTTTCATCGTTTCCTTGTTGGGGAAGTTGATGAAGTGGAAGAAACACCTGCGCAAAAAAGCGTCCGGCAGTTCCTTTTCATTGTTGGACGTAATAATGATGATCGGACGGTGCTTGGCTTTGACCGTCTCGCCCGTCTCGTAAACGAAGAACTCCATACGATCCAGCTCTACCAACAGGTCGTTGGGGAACTCGATATCAGCCTTATCGACTTCGTCGATCAACAGTACAACCTGCTCTTCCGCTGTGAAGGCCTCCCACAGCTTGCCTTTTTTAATGTACTGGCTGACGTCTTCGACCTTGCCATCTCCCAATTGGGAATCGCGCAAGCGCGATACCGCGTCGTACTCGTACAGACCCTGTTGGGCCTTGGTAGTAGATTTAATGTGCCACTGAATCAGTGTCTTACCCAAGCCCGCCGCCACTTCTTCGGCGAGCATGGTTTTACCCGTGCCCGGCTCACCTTTAATCAGCAGCGGCCTCTGCAAGGCAACCGAGGCATTTACCGCCATGCGCAGGTCGTCGGTCGCTACGTAGCGCTCTGTTCCTTCAAACTTCATAAACAGGTTCTCTCATATCAGTATTTCGCGGGACGGCAGACTAACCGATGTGCAGTGGACAAGCCACTCAAGCAGAAGCCGGCAAGCCCCGTCGGCGCCACCACAGACTCACTATCGCGCCGGCAATGGCACCCGTAACGAGCCAAACACCGGGCGAGGCGGCCGAAGCCACACCTTCACCAAATAACACGTTGAATATCACAATAATAAGCGCGGGCGCTAACGTCTCAACGCCCTCTCCCGGAAACGCCGGCGCCAGGAGCAAGCCGGCGATGCCGCCCAACAGCGCTGCTGCACCGCGACCGGGTTCGTCAGCAAACCACAGCCGCTTAAGCAACCAGACGCCGCCAATCGCCGCCCCCCAATAAAGTAATAGAGCGATCAGGTAGGACTGGGTTGTCAGCATGAGTCTTGTCCCCTCTCTCAGCGCCCAACCAATGGGTCGGGCGGTAACTGCATAAAATAGCCCCGCGCTCGAATGGCTTCGATTACCACGGTGGCGGACTGCGCAGCCAGAGGCTGCTCGGCGGTCAGCGTCAGCGACAACACTTTCTGCGGCGCTGCGAAAAGCTCAGCCAGATCACTGGGCCATTGATCGGGCTGCAGATCTCTCGGCACATAGAGAAAGGTCTGAGGACGACGCGCTGTTTTGTAGACATCCACCTCAAGCGCACCCACTGCATCGATATCACTCACGACGCTGACCCCAAAAGCCATTTCTCGAGCGGGCCCACGACGGCGTCATCGCGCCAGCCTGACCAAGACGCCGGACTCACCAAAGACGCATCGGACTGCTGGCGGATCAAATGCTCAAGATCTGCTTTTGGCATCAGGGTTTCGGGCGCAATGGCGAGTTCGGTGGCGATTTTTACCAGCTGCTCCGAAAGCGCAGCCAGTGACTGACGCTGCCCGCCCGACAGAGGCGCTGGTCCGATTTGCGCGGAGACCTCGGAGCGGTCAGCGTCTAGCGCGGCGGCAATTGCTGCGACCAGATCTTCTCCCGCTCGGCGCACCAGTCCACCGGGCATATCCGGGATCTGTGCGAGGGCTTGCACCGAGCGCGGCACTGACCGGGCAACGGCGGAAACGATCTTATCCGCCAGAATCCAGCTCCGCGGCCGATCTCGCTTGCGTGCCTCAGCCTCACGCCAGTCGACCGTTGCAACCAACGCACACTGCTGGGCCTCAGATAGCTTATAGGCAGATTTGAATTTGGTGATCGGGGGCTTACCTCCAGGGGTCATGCGCGCACTGTCCTCTAAAACCCACGACGCCCTATTGAGGCCGACCGCCCGCTCAAGCAACTGATTGCCAATGGCGAAGAGATAGGTCACATCCTGAGCCGCATAGGCCGCCTGACTGTCAGAGAGCGGTCGCTGTAACCAGTCCGACTGGGTCTCGTCCTTCGGCAGGTCAATCCCAAAAAAATCGGCCACAATCGCTCGGTAACTCATTCCCGAGCCCATACCCAGGAGTGCCGCAGCGCGCTGAGTATCGAAGAGCGGCGTCGGTAATACCCCAAGCCAATGGGCAAATACCTCAAGATCCTCACTCGCGCTGTGAATGAATTTGGTTTGCGCGGTATTACTTAACAGCGCGCGTAGGGGCTCTGCTTCACCCACCTTCAAGGGGTCGACCAAATAGGCCTTATCTCCCCAACACAATTGCACCAGCGCGACGATTGGGAAAAAAGTGTCGCGACGCCTGAACTCGGTATCAAGGGCTACCGAAGCCGCATCCCGATGCTCGGCAATCAGCGCCTCAAGCGCTGCGGCGCTCGTTACCCACTCCCACCTCACTCGCCGACTACCGTGCGGCCAGTCAAAGCATGTGCCAAGGTGCTTGAGTCGGTATATTCGAGCTCTCCGCCCAGAGGGACGCCGTGTGCGATACGGGTCACCTTCACCTTGGCATCCTTGGCTTTTTGACTGATGAAGTAAGCGGTTGCCTCGCCCTCAACGGTGGGGTTAGTCGCCAGAATCACCTCTTCAATACCACCCTCGTCAAAGCGTTCGCACAGGGTATCGAGACCCAACTGTTCCGGACCAATCCCGTCTATCGGGGAGAGATGCCCCATCAGCACGTAGTAATGGCCTCTGAATCCGCCACTTTGCTCAATCGCCATGACGTCTGCGGGCGCCTCGACCACACACAACGTGGTGGCTTCGCGCTTAGGGTCGGAGCAAATCTCGCAAACATCGAGTTCTGTAAAATTCCGGCACCGATCGCAATTTTGCACCTTCGCCAAGGCCGTCTCGATCGCCTCCGCAATTTGTTGCGCACCATCCCGATCACGCTCGAGCAGGTGCAGGGTCATTCGCTGGGCAGATTTGGGGCCGACACCGGGCAAATGGCGCAAACTGTCAATCAGTGCCGTAATAGATGGACTTAGTTTCATTGTGGCGGGTGCTCCGACGCCTTCAAACAAGGCTCAATAGTGCGCTTGCTCATACCTCTGAAGCCTGTTCCGGGTCTGATTCTATGTCGTGATGATCAACATCCACCGCAGTCGGTCGAATGCTACCGGGAATAATCTCTCCATCAAAAGCGCGCATCAGAGTGTGCAATGCCTCATCACTGGCAATCGCCTGCTCGGCATCAGCGAGTAATGCCGCAGCCATCGCCGCTCGACGATTTGCAGGGGTAGCACCTTGATGATCTGCGACAGCGATGGTGGCGACAATCTCACCGTCAACCTGCTGTCGCAGCGCCTGCGTCAATTGCGCCTCGTGACGCTCATTGAGTAACGCCGCGTCGGCAGGAGCAATGGCAAAGCTTAATGCTTTACCTGCACACGCACTCAGTTCAAGGTTCAGCGCGATGTTATGCAATATGCCGCCAAAACGGAGCCGTTCAAACAACAAGGGCCAACCCTCGCTGGATAATGCTGACAGTGTGATTGCTGAAAGCGGCGCCGCATCGTCATCCTCAACTTTATTCTCGGATACAGCAGCGGGCCTCTCTCGGGAGACAAGTTGAAGCGCCGGTTTACCGGCCGGGCTGCGTCTCCCCTCCCCTTGCGCTTCGACATCCTCGTCTCGAGCCGCAGGGCGCACCCGGCCTGCACCGGGGATCCCAGCAGCGTCCGGGCGAGCGGGTTTTACCTGACCGGCCTCCCCTGGCGTGGTTCGTGGCTGTCGCCCACTGACGGCTTCACGCCGCGACGCCAATGATATCGAGGCTTTCGTATCAGATGGCGGAGACTCAGACGGGTGATCAGTCGCGGCTTTGCCCCGGGATTCCACCGGCGCCGCCGGTGGCTCAGGCTTTTTTGCCGGGGGTGCTCCCGCCGTGTGATCGTCGTGAATAATCGCCGCCGGTCGGAACGCAATCATTCGGAGCAGAATCATTTCCAGACCGGCTCTGGCCGACGAGGCCAGATGCACATCGCGACGCCCAGACACTGCCATTTGCCAAAACAGCTGGGTGTCGTCGACCGTTGCTCTGGCCGCCAGCTCGACAATACGCGCTTGATCGGGCCAGCTAGTATCCAGCGCACCCGGTACCATTTGCGCGACCGTCATCTGGTGCAGAATACTGCTGAGCTCATCCAATGTTGAAACGTAGTCCGGCGCGTGCTCAGCAATTTTTTCCACCAGTTGCAACACGGCGGCGGGATCCTCGTCCAAAATTGCCGATACCAGTTCCAGCACCCGCCCGCGGTCAACCGTGCCCAGCATCTCGGCAACCTCGGCGCCCTGCAGACGGCCCTCTCCGTAAGCGATAGCCTGGTCGGTCAGACTCAACGCGTCTCGCATGGAACCCTCAGCCGCCCGCGCAATCAAAGCCAGGGCTTCTGGTTCGGCCTTAATCGCCTCCTCGGCGAGAATGTGCTCCAGGTGAGACACAATCTGCTCTGGCTGCATATTCTTTAAGTTGAACTGTAAACATCTCGATAACACAGTCGCCGGCAGTTTTTGCGGGTCCGTTGTTGCGAGCAAAAACATGGCGTGGGGCGGCGGCTCCTCCAGGGTCTTGAGCAGTGCGTTAAAGCTGTGATTAGACAGCATGTGCACTTCGTCAATGAGATAAATCTTGTAGCGCGCGCGACTCGGCGTGTACTGCACATTCTCAAGCAGCTCGCGCGTGTCCTCCACCTTGGTCTTGGAGGCCGCGTCAACCTCAATCAAGTCTACAGAGCGGCCCTCGGCGATCTCTGCGCACGCACCGCACTCGCCACAGGGCGTGGCAGTAATGCCGGTATCGCAGTTCAGGCACTTTGCCAAAATACGCGCAACCGTGGTTTTGCCAACGCCGCGGGTGCCGGTGAAAAGGTAAGCATGGTGTAGACGGCCTGACTCCAGCGCATTGACCAGCGCCTGCAAGACATGCTGCTGACCAACCATCTCAGCAAACGTGCCGGGGCGCCATTTTCGGGCCAGGACCTGATAAGACATGCTCGACCATCCGTGAATAGGGAGGCGACTCGGACAGCCACACCCCGGCACCCGAGTCAGTAACTACCGTTGCTCCCTTCCGGGCCTGGCGGGGTTCATCACCTATCGCTGCGAGGGGACCATCCGAGTCACCACAAAGCCCACAACATTGCGGGCCCGCTAGTGTCGCGAAAAGGGCATGGTGGTGCAAGTTGGGGCAGGCAATGCTGATCCGAAGTTCAATGTAAGTGGTATTTACATTAAATGTAAGTCGGAATAACATTGCCCGCGGTATAGACCCCACTGTGACACTATTGAGGCCCTCATTTGAAACCAGAACTCAGACGATCCTTAGGGGTAGTGGCGCTTGCTGTCGCCATTACTTTGGCTGCGACGAGCCTGATCGAAGCCAACAAGGTCACCACGACATCGCAGACGCGCGCCCCTATGCCGGTCGCGGCCACCATTTATGCCGTTCAGCACGGATTTCAGCGCGAGGCCAACTACCTTGGCGTGGTCAAAGCGGGCTCGGATAGCGACGTAGGATTCGAAGTCGCGGGCGTGCTGCAAGCCATGCCGGCTACGGAAGGAAAACGTGTCGCTCCAGGAGAAGTGCTCGCACAACTCGGGATAGATCGCCGTCAGGCACGGCTTGACGCCGCCAACGCAGCCTTCGAGCGGGTCGTCGCTGAACGATCACTCGCCGACGCACGTGAGGCGCGGTTGGCTCGTCTACTGGACGATGGCTCGGTATCGCAGCAAGAGTACGACGACACGCGGTTCGCGGCCCAAGCGCTGGCTGCCGCTGAGACGAGTGCCGCCGCAGAGCGGCAGTCAGCCGAATTGGAACTGATTAAAAGCACCCTGGTAGCGCCCTACGAGGCCGTCGTTGCCGAACGCCTGGTTCAGATTGGCACCGTGGTGGCACCGGGCACCCCTGTCCTGAGGCTTGTGACCACCACGGGCCGGGAGGCACATATTGGCGTCCCGGTTGAAGTCGCGCGCCGATTGGCACCCGGAGCCAACTACTCGCTCGCCCTCACGGATACGCGTATGGAAGGCCGGCTCAGATCCATTCGTGACGACGTGGACCCAGCCACACTCACCGTCGGCACGGTATTTGATCTACCCGCAAACACACCCGTCAGTGTGGGTGAATCCGTCCGCCTGCTCGTCAACGAGCAAATCCCGATGGCGGGTGGCTGGCTACCCATCACTGCCCTGCTCGAAGCGCAAAGGGGTCTCTGGGATGTGCTGACCATCACCGCGGACGAGCAAGGTCGGTATCGCGCGCATCGTGAAAGCGTCGAGGTGCTTCATACCCGAGGCAAGGAGGTCTTTGTGCGCGGCACACTCGCGGCAGGTGTTGCCGTCGTAGCGTCTGGATTACAGCGCATCAGCCCCGGAGATTTGGTGGAACCTGTTTACAAGCAGAGTGCCCCGACCGAAGAGGCCCCTGGGTCATGATCGCAAAGCTCTTACAAGCAAATGGCCGCTATCTGGCGCTGGCCATCCTCTCGATCGTCGTGATCGGCTATACCAGCGTCAACAGCATGGCGAGGAAAGAAGACCCCACCATCACGCCTTTCTTTGCAAAGGTGCAAACCGTATTCCCCGGTGCAAGCCCGGCTCGCGTAGAGGCGTTAATCACAAAGCCGATGGTCGACGCGCTACGCGAAGAGCCCGACGTTAAGGAAGTTTCAGGCACGTCGGCGTCGGGCGTGTCGCTGATCTTCATGGAAGTCGATTACCGACTGCCCGACGAGCGGCTGGCTCAGATCTGGTCAGAACTGCGCGACCGCGTTGATGAAGTCGGTAGCACTCTCCCGGCGGGCGCCCTACCCCCCGACTTCGACGACGAAATCTGGACCGAATTCGTCAAAATCGTATCGATCACGAGCGCCGAAGGCCGAACACTCTCGCCCGCGCAGCTCCGACGTCAAGCGCTCTTATTTGCGGATGCCGCGCGCGATGTTCCGCTGACGCGGCGCGTTAAGCTTTATGGCTTGCCGTTAGAGGAAGTGCGCGTGGCCCTCGATGAGACACGCCTGTCTATGCTGGGCATCTCGGTAGATGAAGTGGCGAGTGCGCTCTCAAAAGCCGATGCGCGCACGCCGGCCGGCCGCCTGACCGGCTCCGGCTCCGCGCTCACCGTCGAATTAACCGGCGAATTTCGCGACCTCGAGTCGGTCCGTGACGTGATCGTTCGAGGCTTACCCGATGGGCGGTCAATTCGCGTTTCTGATCTGGGCGAAGTCCTCAAATCCGAGGTCACGCCGCTGGAGAGCCTGTCTCTCTCTAATGGTCAGCGGTCCGTGCTCATTGGCGTCGAAATGCAGAAGGGATACCAGGTCGACCGCTACAGCACCCGCTTTGATCAGTTCCTGAATGATTACCGTGAGAACGCACCGGAGGGTGTCGCTATCGATGTCAGCTTTGATCAAAGTGGTTACACGACAGAGCGCTTGCAGAGTGTGGGTAAAAGCCTGCTGATCGGTATCACGCTTGTGCTCGCCGTGCTGCTGATCACGCTCGGATGGCGCGCCGCGATGGTCGTTGCTGTCATCCTACCGCTGTGTACGTTGATGTCGATGGTCGTGCTCTACTACCTCGAAATCCCCATTCAGCAGATGTCCGTCACGGGTCTGGTGGTTGCGCTGGGGCTGTTGGTTGACGGGTCGATCGTAATGACCGACGAAATCCGTAAACGTCTCATCGCCGGGAACTCGCCGGTCAACGCGATGAATGCTGCCGTATCGCGCATGCGCATCCCCTTGCTCTCCTCTACGCTCACGACCGTGCTTTCGTTCATGCCGCTGGTCATGCTCCCGGGTGCGGCAGGTGATTTCCTCGGATCCATTGCAATTGCAGTCGTGTCGATGCTGGTGTCTTCCTTTATCCTCGCGATCGCGGTCACGCCAGTATTGGCTGCGCGATGGCTACCCGTCGGCATCCAACTCGAGCACCGCTGGTGGCGCTCAGGGGCGAACAGCGCCGCAATCTCGCGCCGCTTCAAAGACACACTGAATTGGTCTATGCGCTATCCCTTGGGCGCCTTTGCCCTCGCCATGACGCTGCCTGTCGTGGGTTTTCTCAGTCTCGACACCCTGACGCTGCAGTTTTTTCCGGGAACCGACCGCGACCAGCTATACCTCGACGTCAAACTTCCTGAGAGCGCTGCGATCGAGGACTCCTTGGCGCTGGTGCAGGCTGTTGATCGGCAGCTCCGTAATGAACCGCTGATTCGCCGGGTAGATTGGTCGATTGGCGAGAGTCCACCCGAGTTCTACTACAACCTGCGCGCCAACGTAAAAGGTGTGCCCGGATGGTCACGCGCACTGGTACTCACCACCGATGAAAAACAGACCGATGCATTAACCCGGCGACTACAGGTCGAGATGGATCGCGCTTTCCCGCAAGCTCAGATTATTGTGCGCGGTATCGACCAAGGCCCTCCCGTCGATGCGCCGCTGGAGATCAGGCTGATCGGCCCCAGTACCACATTACTCAAGTCACTGGGTGAGGCCTTCCGTCAACGCATGGCCGCCCTGCCGGACGTCACACATACCAAACTCTCAATGGCACCCGCCCCACCCAAAGTGGTTTTTGATCTCGACGAGGCTGCATTAAAGCGCGCTGGGCTCAGCAGAGCCGAGGTGGCGCGTGGCATCCAGAGCGCCCTCTCCGGCAGTGTGGGGGGCGAGCTACTCGAGAGCACCGAAAGACTCCCCGTCAGAGCGATTCTGGAACGCGAGCAGTGGGACACCACGGATGATTTAACCAACATCCGCCTCCCTGTGCGCACTGTGAGTCGCGACTCGCTCATACCTGCGATCCCGCTGAGCGCGCTCGGCAATGTTGCGCTGGTGCCAGATGATAGTCCCATCTCGCGGCGTAACGGCGAGCGCATCAACGAAGTACATGGTTATTTGCGGCGTGGCGTACTCCCCGAGGAGGCACTCAAAATGCTCGCAGCGGATCTTGAGGAAAATCCAATAGCGCTCCCTTCAGGGTATCGCTACGAGTTCGGGGGAGACGCCGAGGAACGCAGCGAGTTGGTCTCGGACCTACTCGCGCCACTCGGCGTGATAATCGCCGCCATGCTCGCGACCATCTTGTTGACCTTCAATTCATGGCGCCTTACGGCGATCGCTTTCTGGGTCACGGGCTGTTCATTTGGGCTGAGCTTGTTGGCGCTCGCCGTATTTCAATACCCCTTGGGGATTCAAGCACTGATAGGAGTGATTGGCTCAGTGGGCGTCTCCATCAACGCGGCCATCATCATTCTCAGCGGCCTTCGCTTAAATGACGGCGCGGTAGCGGGTGACCCCGACGCCATTGTTGATGTGGTCATGGACGCCAGCCGGCACATTGTCTCAACCACGGTCACGACCTTCGGAGGCTTTTTGCCCCTGATACTCGAGGGCAGCCAATTCTGGGCGCCCTTTGCCATGGCTATCGCGGGCGGGGTGCTACTCTCAACCGTTGTCTCGTTCTATCTGGTACCACCGCTCTACACGTTGCTCATGCACCCCAGAAGACACTTGTTAACGGACAGCTCTGACACCCCACGTACAGCGTCCGCCGTAACCCTGCGAGAAGCGGCGTGAGCCCCACCCGCTGTCGTTACCATCACGGCGATCTGCGCAATGCGCTGATCATTGCTGCTGCGGAACTTATCGAGTGCGCGGGAACGCTGGATTTTTCCATGGCGGAGGCCGCGGCAAAGGTCGGCGTGAGCGCCGCCGCGCCCTACCGCCATTTCGCTGATAAAGAAGAGCTACTGAGGGCTGTGCGTGATCTCGCATTTCTGGGGCTTGACCACAGGGCAATGGAAACGCTGGAAGCGCACGAAGCGGGATCTCTGGAGGGCATGTTGGCCCTCGGCCATACCTATCTGGCCTTCGCTCGCGAGAAACGCGCTTTTTTCTCACTAATGTGGGAAG
>VMDB01000197.1 GCA_008081075.1 Halieaceae bacterium | reverse complement strand
CCATTCAAGGTGGGTCGAAGCTGGTACAGCCAGTTTTATCAGGCGCGCGCAGAGGCTGACGCGACCGATCTGAATGGTCTTTATCATGTGCCCGGTGTCGACACCCCTGTAGAGGGGAACCATGCCATCGACGACGGGTTGCCAATATGAGTGCTGCCGCACCGCAAGCCTTGTCGGCGGATGCCGCGATCAAGCTCTGCGACGCCTATCTCGACGGTCTGACGCGGGGTGATCTAGAGAGCGTGCTTGCGCTATTTGCGGAGGATGCGACGATTGAAGATCCGGTCGGGACCGACATTAAGTGCGGCGCAGAAGAACGGCGAGCGTTTTATCAAATTGCCTGCGACTCCATTACTGAGGCCGTGCGACAAGGTCCGCCTCGGGTGGCGGGCACGCACATTGCCTTTGCCTTTGTCGCGACAATCGGGCACGGCCCTGACGCGATGCAGATCGACATTATCGATATCTTTGAATGTGATGCCTCGGGTAAAGTGGCGGCGATGCGCGCGTATTGGGGCCCGGAAAATATGCGGGCTCACAGCGCGTGAGAAATCCTTCAGCGCTCGCGGGAGAATGATCTAAGGCAGAGTGTCCTAGGGTTTCGGCGTCGCAGGGGGTGTACTCAAGAGTAAGTGACTACGCTCTTGAGAATCAGACTTACCAACATCGATTGTCGGGACACGCCGGTCTTGGCAAAAATCGATCTGAGCTGCGCGCGGGCGGTGTTGCGCGCAATCCCTAGCTCAGCGGCAGCTTGGTCCAGATTCGCGCCCTCTGCGAGCAACTTCGATAAGCTAACTTCTGCTTTCGTCAGACCATACAGCGACATCAGGATGCGGGTGTCGATTTCGTAACTGCGCTCGGGCTCATTGATAAAAACGATCATGTGCGGGGTGTGGCCCGGCTCCACCGTTTTATCGATCATCATGGGCTTGATGAGCAGCTCGAGATCGGCTTTGCCCGACGGTCGGTCTACCGATAGGGCATTAGTGGGGGCGGGGGCCTGTTCTCGCTGAGCCTTGGCTATCGCTTCTATGTACTCCTGAAGCTTTGCGCGCGATGCGGGGCTTTCCAGATGAATTTGCTCATTTACGATCGAGAGCCCGTCTTTTTCGCGCACGAGCGCATCGGCAACGGTGTTGCGTGTCACGATCTTGCCGCGCTCATCGAGCGTAATGACGCCGACTGACTGCCTGACAAAGGTTGAGCTGTAGAGGCGCCGCTCTTTGTCCATCTGGATCAGCTGCATGCCGTTGGCAACGGCTCGTTGAATATGGTTTGCGAGTAGTTCAAGAAAGTCGCGTTCCTCTCTCCCAAAGTTGTCAGCGCTTTTTGGTCGACAGAATCGAACACTAAAGCGCTGCCCGTTGGCGTTGCGCAAATCGACGCCGATCATGTGATAGATATCGATCGGTGCCATGCAAAAATGGTACAGATCAGTTTGCTCGAGTGACTGGTAAGACACGCACTCGTCGAGGGAGACGACCTTGCCCCAGGGCAGGTTAGTCATGAGGTTTGAGGTGTAGTAACGATCGGTGTAAGGGTTGTTGTGATCATCGACGAAGGTTTTAGCCAACTGCTCTGAGGAGACGAATAGCAAGCCACCGTCGTCGCCTTGCGGCTCGCGCATGGTGATGGAGCCAAAACTGGCATCGATAATGCGGCGTGTCTCTGTCAGAAAGGCGTTATAGGGGTCTTCTTCGATGTGCCCATCGTAGAGATACCCTAATAGCTTTGAGAAAACTGTCAGGTCGGCTTCTTTCATACGGGACGTATGATAGCACCGCTTATTAGCCGCCCAAGCCAGATCTGGGCTTACCAGGCGCTAACCGCTGGAACTCATAAAATCGACACAGCGACGATTAAATTCGCTGGGGTACTCCGTCATGACCCAGTGGCCGCAGCGATTGAAGATCTCTGCCTGAACGGATTGGCAGTTTTCCAATATTTTCCATGTGCCCGACGCCGGGCAGAAACGATCGTCGGTACCCCAGAACACCAGCACCGGATGCTGGATTTCTTTTAGACGGTCGGTGAGATCGGGTATTGCCATAGTGGCCAGCACATGGGCGTTTTGACTTTGCAGCGTCAGCCAACGTTCGTCGACCAATTCGTTGTCGACCAGTGAAGGGTCAAATACCAGTAGCGTCAGCAAGTTCGCCAGTACATCTCGGGTGAATTCGGGAGATCCCATCGGATACTTCACCATTTCCTGAATACCCTGCATGGCGAAGTAGTCTGCCTTGGCCTCTATGCCGCCAGGTGCCATGAGGATGAGTTGCTTAACCCGCTCTGGATGATCCAGCGCCGCGCCAAGTGCGACGGCGCCGCCTAGAGAGTTCCCGACGAGCGTGGCGGCCTCAATTTGCAGCGCATCCATCAGTGCAATAAGACCCGACACAAAAAAGTCGAGCGTATGGTCTACGTCGGTAGGTTTCGACGTCTTGCCGTATCCCCACTGGTCATAGACTACACAGGAATAGCCTGCGCGCTGGAAGGCGTCGACATTGTGCTTGAAGTTACTCCAGCCGCTCGCGCCAGGGCCGCTACCATGAATGAAAATCACATTCCCCACTGCGTCTCCGGCAGCGAGATGCTCGGTGTAATGAATCGCGCGACCCTCGGCGACCTCGAGGTATTGTGAGGTAGCCGGATTGACTGGCATTAGACAAACACGTCCTGATTGTCCATGCCCAGCTGGATAGCCCCCAAGTTTCTGGCGAATGAAGTGGGATTATTGGCCACGTGACAGCGTGCAATGTGGATGTCGTGCCAGAGATTCTGTAGCGGATGCCCGTCAAATACCGAACGCCCGCCGGCGACCTGAAACAGGGTATCAACAGCTTCGCTGGCTTTGTCGATCACGATAGAGGCCTGGTAGCGGTAGAGGACACGATCCTCAAGGCTGGGGGACCAGTCAGCGGCCTCCATCTGGTCAAAGTTATGAAACATGACGGCCTCGAGCTCTCGAATCGTATTCAGCACGCGCGCGATGCGTTCCTGCGTCTCCACATCGCCAGCCAGTTTGGTGGGGTCGCTGGTCGCTGCGCTGGTGCGGGTTTCGATAAACAACTTAAGGGCCTTTTTAAGGGCGCCAATTGCCGCCGTGTTGACCACTCGGACAAAGGTCTGCGCCCACGACAGATCGTAGATGGGGTTATCTTGATCGTGTACGCAGTTAAAGCCATCCATTTGCCGATGTGTGCGATGTTCAGGCACAAAGATAGGTTGACCGATGACCACGTCGTTGGACCCGGTGCCCTGAAGTCCCATCACGTTCCACGTATCTTCAATCTCGTACTGCGCTCTTGGCACCAGAAAGGTGCGATAGCCGTCCCCGGGGATAACGCCACCAAGGAGTGCCCAGGTGCAATGATCCGAGCCCGAGCTCCAGCCCCAGCGCCCGCTGAGCATGAAACCGCCCTCAGCCATCTCTGCCTTGGCACCCACGGGGTTGTATGAGCTACTGACCAAGGTATTCGGGTCGTCGGCGTAGACCTCTTCCTGGGCCGCTTGGGACATCAGCGCGATCTGAAAAGCGTGCACGCCGATAATGCCGCAGGCCCATGCGGTGCTCATGTCGGCCTCGGCGATCCGGATCTGCTCGCGAAAAAAGTCCTGTGGCTTCTTCTCAAGTCCGCCCCATTGCTTGGGTAGCAGCATGGTAAAAAAGCCCGAGGCTTTGAGGGCGTCGACCACCTCTTTCGACAGGCGCCGGTTGTCTCGCTGCTCAGCTGATTTACTCTCGATCAGATCCTGAATCTGTTTCGTGACCAATGGTTCATAACTGCTCATGGTTTGAATTCCATATCGCTTGTGCGTGTCGTAATGATGTTCACTCTAATCCTTACGCCGCGGTCCCCATAGGTAAGCCCTTAATCAATATGTAGTAAGTCGCGGGGCGATTAGTCCGTCTGACCTACACTAAAATCGTGGCCCCAGTAGCTGGCCGCGGTGCTCTCAAACACCGCGTATCGCGACCAGTCGTCTATGGTTCGACCTTCGGCGCCGTATTCGATGTCAAATCCCGCTGGGCTCCGCATGTAGAAAGACACCATGTGGTCGTTGCAGTGTCTGCCCAGCGTGCCGGTCAACGGGGTGCCCGCCTGAATGCGTCGGTCGTTACAGCGGCCAACCTCATCGATGTTGCGCACCTCCAACATCAGATGCACGCATTGCGCGGGCATCGGCATTTCGAAAAGGCCGAGGCTGTGGTGCCTGCGATTGCAGTGCATGAACCAGAGTCGCTTGATAGGTTCTTCGGGGTCTGGCGTAAACCGTAGCTTCATGAGGTCGGATAATCCGAATCCAAGCACTTCAGTAAAGAAAGTGGTCATTTCATCAAATTGTGCGGCTGGCAATACCACGTGTCCCATACCCTGGTCGCCTGTCACGAAACCCGCTACGCCCACTGGGGAATTAAACACGGCAAAATCCGAGATACGACCCCAAAAAGCCTCGTGCTGCATCCCGGAAGGGTCTTTGAAGGCGATAAGGCTTTGCACGCGGCGCGCAGCACAAAGCTCAGGCGAGCCCCACTCCCAGGCGGTGCCCGCGGCGGTCAATCGCTCGCTCACGTTCTGTAATGCCTGCTCAGAGACGGTCTCCCAGCCGATAAGATTCAGGTGATCGCCGCCTCCCGCTTGGACAAGCAGTCGAAATGGCTGCTCATCCATTTTGAGAAACACAGTGTCACCGCAGTCAGCCATGGACTGACTGACATCCTGAAGACCGAGTACTGCCGTGCCGAAGTCTCGCCATTCCTCAATATTGGTGCTTGATACGCCCAGGTAGCCCAAGCTGTTAATTGTCATTTTCTTTTCCTCTATCTGGGGCGATCCGCTCAAAGCATCTCGCGCAACGTTGTTTTCAAAACCTTGCCCGAGGCATTAAGGGGCAGGGCGTCGACCCAGCGGATGTCGCGGGGTACTTTGTAATTGGCCATTTCGCTGCGGCACCAAGCCGCTATTTCATCAGGTGCCGGATGATCTGAATTCACGGGTACCAGGAAGGCCATGCCCACCTCGCCCAGTCGGTCATCCGCTTGGCCGACAATCGCCGCCTGGCTGATGGCGGGATGTCTGAGCAGCAATTGCTCAATCTCGGCTGGATAGCAATTGAAGCCACCCGAGATATACATATCTTTGAGGCGGTCAGTAATGGATAGGTTGCCCTGTAGGTCTAGCGTCCCGATATCCCCTGTGTGGAGCCAGCCCTCCGCATCAATGGTTCGCTCGGTGGCTGACGGGTCATTGAGATATCCCTGCATCAGATTGTAGCCGCGCACGACAATCTCCCCCGGCTCGCCGGGGGCTAGATGGTCTCCGCTCTGATTCACGATTGACACCTCGATATCGGGAATCGCGCGACCGGAGGTGGTGGCGATGGTCGCGGCATCGTCGCCCCGACGACACATGGTGACGAGCCCGCAGGTCTCGGAAAGTCCGTAGGCTGTGATCACAGTGTTGATCCCCAACACCTCGCGCATATCCTCAATCAGTTGCTGGGGAATCACCGCGGCGCCCGTCGTTGCTTTAACCAGTGACGCCATGCGCGTCGGCTTGAGGTTAGGGTGCGCAAGGATCGAGTGGAACAAGGTTGGCGGCCCTGGCATGCAGGTAATTTGCCGCGCCTCGATGGTATCGATCAGTGAATCGACTTCTAATACGGCCATGGGATGCGCTTCGGCGCCGACTAACAGGCATGCCAACCACCCAGCCTTGTATCCAAAGCTGTGGAAGAACGGGTTGATGATCAGATAGCGATCCGAATTGTCCAAACCCAGTAGGTCTGCAAACGTGGCAAATGCCTTCAGGTTCTGACGGTGCGTTGTCATGACACCCTTCGGAGTGCCGGTGGTGCCCGAGGTAAACAAAATGTCTGACAAGTCGTCTGCTGAGGCGCGCGCTCTGGCAGTCGCTACTGCGCGAGCGACGGGGCTTTGTGGATCAGACAGCGCGGCTCGTCCTGCTTGCAAAAGCGCTGCGAACCCATCTGGACCTGGCGCATCCAACACGATGGTGGTCGATAAGTCACCGCAGTCTTCGCCGCTTAACAATGCTGGGTAATCTGTGCCGAGGAAATTGCCGGCCGTTATCAGTATTTGCGCGCCACTGAGTCGCAGAATTTGTGCGGCTTCGGTACCGCGATAGCGGGTGTTGAGCGTGACGAGTGTGCCGCCTATGTAGTGGGTCGCTAGGGCGACGACGATCCATTCCCAGCGGTTGGGCGCCCATATCGCTACGCGGCTACCCGATGTTGCGCCGCGCTCGATCAGACCTGCCGCAGACCATCGCACATGATCGAGCAGGTCGGAGAAGCTCAGGACGGTGTGCTCCTCGCATATAAAACGCCTATCGCCCCATGTTGCAGCGGCGAACTCGACTAATTCAGCGGTGTGTGCCGCGGGTGCGCTCATGATCCTGAGGTCCTGTTTTCGCCTCTTGGTATCGATGGATTGCAAGTTAAGCAAGCGGCGCCCGGCTGTCATAGTCTCAATGGGGGATGATCCCGACCTTGGTGGCTTTGATACTGCTCGCCCAATCAGGTTTGTAAGGCGATTTTCATGAGTAAGCTGGCCAGCGCCGAAGAGGCGCTGTCTGTCATTCGGGACGGCATGACGGTGGGGATCGGTGGCTGGGGTCCGCGCAGAAAACCCATGGCCCTAGTGAGGGCTTTACTGAGAAGTGACGTGCGTGATCTCACGCTTGTTGCCTATGGCGGCGCGGATGTCGGCCTGTTGTGCGCGGCGGGCAAAGTGAAACGGGTGGTGTTCGCCTTTGTGTCGCTTGACTTCATGCCGCTGGAACCTGCATTCCGTCTTGCCCGGGAGCAGGGCGCCATCGAAGTGACTGAAGTTGATGAGGGCATGTTACTGCTCGGGTTGCGTGCCGCCGCATGGGGTTGTCCTTTTATTCCCACTGCCATTGGCTTGGGAACTGACGTCATTCGTAATGCACCGCAGATAAAGGTCGTCGACAGTCCCTATGACGATAAAGAGTGGGTGGCGATGCCAGCACTGAATCTCGATGTGGCCTTAGTGCATGCGACCCGCGCAGACACTAGCGGAGTATGCGAGATCGCGAGTCCTGACCATTACATGGATGACTGGTTCGTCAGGGCGGCCAAGCACAGCATTGTTTCGGTCGATGAACTGGTAGAGCGTGACTATTTTCACTCGGCCGAGGTAGCGAGAAGGGTTTATTGGGAGCGCAATTGCACGCAGTCTGTCGTGCTACAACCGGGCGGTGCACACCCGAGCTCCAGCGACCCGTTGTATGGCTTTGACCCATCTCACTTCAAAAAGTATGCCGAGTTGATCGGCGAGGCGGGGTATTCAGGCTGGGCCGATGCTTATCTGGGGCAGGACGAAGCCACCTATCAGCGATCAGTGGGCGGGCTCGATAGTATTCGGGCGCTGCCCTTACCGGTGTATTGAGGTGCTGCCATGACTTTTTCTTTGGCCGAGCTGATGACGTGTGCCGCTAGTCGGGTGTTCGACGATGATGGTGAGGTACTGGCAACGGGTATCGGGCTACTGCCGCGCCTGGCTGCCAGTTTGGCCATGCTCACCAGTAATCGTGACCTGATGATGACCGACAGCCAGTCTTTTATGCTGTCGACGCCTAACCCAGTGAGCGGTTTGGCTGAGCACTCAGGACAAGACAACGAGAATTGGATGGGCTTCTCGCGCATTTTTGACAATGTATGGAGTGGTGCGCGTCACGCCCTTGTGGGCCCTAGTCAAATCGACCGCTTTGGTCAAACCAATATCTCGGCACTGGGCGGCACCTATGCGGCGCCCAAGGTGCAACTGCTGGGCGTGCGGGGGTTCCCCGGCAATTCGATCTTCCACGCCAATTCTTTCTTTGTGCCAAAACATTCCAAACGCGTTTTTGTTGAGGGCGAGTGCGACGTGGTGTGTTCCATCGGCTATAACCCAGAGCGGTTGCCGCGCGGCTATACCTTTGACGAAATCGATATCAGACAGGTGATTACGGACTTGTGTGTGATGGACTTTGCCGGTCCGGACCATCAGGCCAGAGTAGTGTCGTTACATCCGGGCGTGACCTTGGACGAGGTGCTCGATAATACCGGGTTCGATCTCGCGGTGAGCGAATTCCTTGCAGAAACTGCGGTTCCTACCGCGGAGCAGCTGGCAGTGATCGCACGATTGGATCCCAAGAATATGCGCGCGAGACAATTGAAGGATGATCCCCCGGGTGTGCGCGTAAGCGTGCGCGAAACGGGCTGAGGTTATTCTGCACCGCGACAGCGGCAGAGGAGAGGGTGTCATGAGCGACAACGAAAAAACGGCTGCGGAAAATGAGCAGGATATTGTGCGTTATGAGGTCGCAGAGGGCGTTGCCTGGGTAACCATGAATCGGCCGGAGTACCACAACGCCCAGAATGGCCGCATGACTTACTTGTTGGACGATGCGTTCAAGCGCGCGGTTGCTGATGATGACGTCAAGGTCATCGTGCTATGCGGTGAAGGTAAGCACTTTTCCGCGGGTCACGATATTGGAACGCCGGGACGGGACGTCCACTTGAGTCAGGACCGGGTGACCATGTGGTACGACCACGCCAATAAAGAAGGGGGCGAGTTTCTCTATGTTCGTGAAGCAGAGGCCTACCTTGGCATGTGCCGGCGCTGGCGAGAGATTCCCAAGCCCACCATTGCGGCAGTGCAGGGAGCCTGTATTGCTGGGGGGCTCATGTTGGCTTGGGTCTGCGATCTCATCGTGGCGACCGACGACGCTTATTTTTCTGATCCGGTGGTTAGGATGGGTATCCCGGGGGTGGAGTACTTTGCCCATCCCTATGAGTTGAATCCCAGAATTGCCAAGGAGTTTTTATTTACCGGCAATAAGATGGGCGCCGAGCGTGCTTATCAGATGGGCATGGTCAACCAAATCAGCTCTCGGGAGGCCCTGCGCGATGATGTCGCGGCGCTCGCCCAGAAAATCGCAGCCATGCCCCGATTGGGTCTGGCGCTGACCAAGCAGGCCATCAACAACGTGGAAGACTTGCAGGGCAAGCGGTCAGCCATGGAGGCGGCATTCGCCTGGCACCACTTCACCCATGTTCACAACGACCTCACGACGGGAAACAAGCTTGGCGGGATGGATGCCAAGTCGATGGCAAAAGCGAATAAGGAAGAGAGTTGAATGATGGACTTGGTCTACACCCCGGACCAGGAAGCTTTCCGCGCGGAGGTGCGCGCCTGGCTGGCAGCCCATGTGCCAAAAGTGCCGCTGGCGTCATTTGACACCGCTGAAGGATTCGCTGCCCACAGAGAGTGGGAGCGAACGTTGGCCTCTGGCAACTGGGGCATGGTGACTTGGCCGGAGAGCTATGGTGGCCGCGGTTGCGATCTGATTCAGTGGCTGATTTTTGAGGAAGAATATTACCGGGCAGGTGCGCCGGCGCGGGTGAATCAGAACGGCGTATTTCTGCTCGGACCCACGCTCATGGAGTATGGCTCTGAGGCGCAGAAAGCCCGTTTTTTACCCGCGATGGCGTCAGGCGAGGAAATTTGGGCGCAGGGTTGGTCGGAGCCCAATGCCGGCTCTGACATGGCGGCGATTCGCTGCCAAGCGATTCGCGACGGCGATGACTATGTGATTAACGGTCAGAAGATCTGGTCGACGCGAGCGGTTTATGCCGATTGGGTGTTTGGTCTTTTTAGAACTGATCCGGCGTCCGAGCGCCACCATGGCCTCTCCAAAATATTAGTGCCGCTAAGTGCGCAAGGCGTCACTGTCAGACCGATCCCGCAATTGAATGGCCTACCCGGATTTGCAGAGATCTTTTTCGACGATGTGCGGGTCTCAGTGGACAACCGACTCGGTGACGAGGGCGCGGGCTGGCAAATCGCGATGGCCACGGCAGGATTTGAACGCGGCTTGATGCTGCGGAGCCCCGCACGTTTTCAGCAGGCATCTCGCCGGCTGGTGTCCCTCTACCGACAGCATCACGGGGACCTCATGGACCCTGCGGTAGAAGACGACGTGCTGCGGTGTTACATGGACGCGGAGGCCTACGCGCTCTCGACGTACCAAACTGCCTCTCGGCTGCTACAGGGTGGATCCATTGGGCCTGAGGCGAGTTGCAACAAAATTTTCTGGTCAGAGCTCGATTTGAGAATTCACGATACGGCGATGCGGATTCTGGGCGCGCGCGCAGAGGTGGAGCCGTCAGGGTCGTCTGACCAGGAAGATCTCGGCACTTGGCTCGATGGATTTTTGTTCGCGCAGTCGGGCCCGATCTATGCCGGGACCAATGAAATTCAGCGCAATATTATTGCCGAGCGGGTGCTCGGCATGCCGCGGCGCTAGCGGAGCTGATCATGAACTTCACTTATTCAGCCGAGCAAATCGAATTTCGTGATGTGCTACACGCGTTGTTGCAGGCGGAGGTCGGAGCCGAGCGTATTCGCGCGCGATGGGATACGGCGTCGGGTCGCGATGCGGCCTTGGAGGCGCAACTACGTGATTTTGGTCTCTACAGCTTGATGTTTCCCGAAAGTCTCGATGGCCTGGGGCTCAGTGTCATCGATTGTGCCTTGCTGGCCGAGGTCTGTGGCCGGGCGGCGTTGCCTGAGCCCGCAGTCGAGACCATGATGGTGGCGTCGCCGCTGTTGGTTGATGTGTTGGATCGCGGTCTGGGTAATGGCTCGGTGCAGGCGGTCATCGAGGGCGTGATGTCAGGTGATGCGAGGGTTGCGGTGTCCCACGCCATCAACCCCCACGTGAACTTTGTTGAAGATGCACATTGGGTCATTGCAGGCGTGGCCGATGCGATTTATTTGCTGCCGCGCGATAAGGTTGAGGTCACACCGCTGAAAAGCGTGGATCCCAGTCGTCGCATTGCCAAAATCGACTTTGATCCAGAGGAGCAGTACCGACTGGCGGAGGGAGAAGCGGCGGCCGCGGTGCTGAGGTCCACACTTAATCGTGGCGCCTTATCTGTCGCCGCTCAGTTAGTCGGGTTGAGCGAAGTATTGGTTGAGCAAAGCGTCCGGTACGCCTCAGATCGTGAGCAGTTTGGTCGCGCGATTGGCGTGAATCAGGCGATCAAGCATCACTTGGCCGATGTGGCGGTGCAAATCGAGTATGCGCGCCCGGTGATTGCCAGAGCGGCGTACACGCTCAGTGTTTCGCCAGAGCGAGCCGACATTGCCGTCTCGCATGCCAAACTTGCAGCGGCGCGTGTCGGGTTGTTGGCGGCGAGACATGGCATTCAGGTCCACGGCGCTATGGGTTATACCTGGGAGTGCAATGTGCATATTTGGTCCAAGCGCATTTGGGCGCTGGTGCGTGAGTGGGGAGATGAAGGTTTCCACAAGAACCGGCTGCAACAGTGGTTGCTCCAGTCCAACGCGTTGCTGGGGCCGGAATTCACCTTTGGTCGGCGCTCGTTATTACCAGACTCGAGGGTGTCAGACCCCGTTTCCGCCGATACGGCAGCCTAACAGCGATTGCGGTAGGAGAGCGTTATGACGCAGCGAGCAGAAGCCTTTATCGTTGATGCACTGAGAACCCCGACCGGCCGTCGGCGCGGTTCGCTAGCGCAGATGCATGGCGCAGACCTCGGTGGTGCAGTCCTGAAAGCGCTGGTAGACCGTCATGACATTCCCGAAGACGACTACGATGATGTCATCTTTGGTTGTGTCGATACGGTGGGGCCGCTTGCCGGAGATATTGCCCGAACCTGTTGGTTGGCAGCCGGCCTTAGTGATGCGGTTCCCGGCACCACTATCGACCGTCAATGTGGGTCGTCTCAACAATCGGTACACTTTGCGGCGCAGGCGGTTATGTCCGGCACGATGGATGTGGTTATTGCCGGAGGCGTGCAGACCATGAGTGCCATTCCGATTTCGTCGGCAATGCTTGCAGGCCAAGCGCTAGGGTTTAACGACCCCTTCACCGGTAGCGCTGGGTGGCGCGCGCGCTATGGCGACGCATTGGTTACCCAGTTTCGCTCGGCGCAAATGATGGCTGACAAATGGCAGCTTAGCCGGGAGGCGATGGAAGCTTTTGCCCTCGAATCACATCGACGCGCCCGAGACGCCACCGATGGTGGGTTGTTCCGCCGGGAGTTGCTACCCGTGAATGGACTTAGCGATGACGAGACCATTCGCACGACAACCTTAGAGACGATGGCGGAGCTGGAGCCGCTAGCCCCCGGTGGGACCATTACAGCAGCCGTGTCTAGTCAAACGGGTGACGCCGCGTCTGCGGTACTGGTGGTGTCCGAGGCAGCGTTAAAGCGTTACAACCTGACCCCGCGAGCGCGTATTGCCCATATGGATGTGCGCGGTGACGATCCGATCTGGATGCTGACTGCACCGATTTCCGCGACCGAGCGAGCCATGAAGCGTTCTGGGTTTAATCTGCAGGACATTGCGCTGGTTGAGATTAACGAGGCCTTTGCGCCCGTGCCCATGGCCTGGCTGATCGAGACGGGCTACCCCCACGAGCAAACCAATGTGAATGGCGGGGCAATCGCTCTGGGGCATCCCCTGGGGGCGACCGGAACGAAACTCATGACGACGTTACTCCACGAAATGGAGCGGCGCGGCGTGCGCTATGGGCTACAAACCATGTGTGAGGGAGGAGGTCAGGCCAACGTGACTATCCTCGAGCGGTTATGAGGAACTGCAGGTGACCAAAATTTGTTCGGAGCGCGTCGTAATTGTCACAGGAGCCGGCAGCGGTTTGGGTGCAGCCCATGCCCGCGAGTTGGCTAACGCAGGGGCCGCAGTACTCGTCAATGACATCAATGTTGATGCCGCCGCGCGTGTCGTGGAGGAGATCGTCTCGAATGGCGGTCGTGCGGTCGTCAACCAATCGGATATCACCGACTACCAAAGCGCGGGCGAAGCGGTTGCTCAGGCGCTCGAGACCTATGGTGATCTGCACGCGGTGGTCAACAACGCCGGCAATAATCGCGACCGCATGTTTGCCTCGATGAGCGAGGCCGATTGGGACGCGGTGATGGCGGTTCATCTTAAGGGGCATTTTTGCATCAGTTCTCACGCGGTGCAGTACTGGCGTCATCAGGTGAAGTCGGGCTCGAGCGTTAGCGGCCGCATCATCAACACCACGTCAGGTGCCGGCTTGCAGGGCTCAGTGGGTCAGTCCAACTATGCCGCAGCGAAGGCCGGCATCGCCGCCTTAACGCTGAATCAGGCAGCAGAACTCGGGCGCTACGGAATCACCGCCAACGCCATTTGCCCTGTCGCGCGCACTGGCATGACGACCGCCGTACCCGAAATGGCGGCGCGAATGGCGCCCCCTGAAGATGGCGGCTTCGATCATTTTGCCCCGGAGAACGTCTCCTCGATTGTGGTCTGGCTGTGCTCCGAGGAAAGCGCCCATGTGACGGGAAAAATTATCGAGGCAGAGGGCGGGCGCCTCGCCATCGCCGATGGCTGGCGCAGCACCGCCGGCGAGGACAAGCAGGCGCGATGGTCTCCAGATGAAATCGGCGCGGTCATGGATCGGCTGTTGGCCAGCGAAGTGCCAGCGCAGAAGGTCTGGGGAAGCTGATGCCAAGACAAGCTGTGGCACGAGGGGTCCTTTGAAATTCCGATTCACAGATGAGCAATGCATGCTGCAAGAGACGGCGAGCCGCTTTCTTGAAGAGCATTCCAGTTCCGCGGTGGTTCGCGCGGCAGCGGGCACAGATGGATTGGACCGGGCATTGTGGCAACGCGTTGTGGCCGAGCTTGGCTGGCAGGCTATTCCTATACCCGAAGCAGACGGCGGACTGGATTTGGGTCCGGTTGAGTTGGCGATCGTATTTGAGCAAACCGGCAGACGACTGACACCGACGCCGCATTTTGCCAGTGCGTTGAGCGCGCTCGCTGTTCGCACCGTTCCCGACGGCGAAGCCAGGCAACGCTTATTGGCGCAGTTGGCAGAGGGTGCCATTTGCTCCCTCGCGCACACCGATGCCCGCCCTCATTGGGGCACTGAGGGTGTGGCCATTGAGGCGCAGGCGACCCCCGAGGGCTGGTCGCTTTCCGGTGCAGCTCGATTTGTGGG
>VMDB01000047.1 GCA_008081075.1 Halieaceae bacterium | reverse complement strand
TGGTAGATGGTGACGTCTACTACAATCTCATTGAAATGGCGGTCGGTGCCAAGGTAAACGGCGGTTTGCGACACACCAGCAATGTGGCTGACGACCTCGCAGCCAAGCGCGAGGCGAGAGCTGCGGAAACTGTCCCCGGCGCCACCCCGAGCTGAATGCATGATCAAACCAAACGCCGTGGGGAAGAATCTTTCCCGCGGCGTTTGTCTTTCAGTACAATGCCCTCCCTTAAGCACAAGCTGATTCGGACTGTACCGCCATGACCGTGGTTGAAGCCTTTGATCCTACCGAGATTCGCCTGTCTGACAGCGCGGTGCAAAAGGTGCGTGCGTTGGTGGAGGACGAGGGCAACCCCGGTCTTAAACTGCGGGTTTACATAACCGGCGGAGGCTGCTCGGGCTTTCAATACGGATTTACCTTTGACGAAGCGGTCAGCGAAGACGATATGGTGGTCGAGCGCGAGGGTGTGACGGCACTCATCGACGCCATGAGCTACCAGTATCTGATGGGTAGCGAAGTGGATTACTCAGAAGGGCTCGAGGGCTCTCGGTTCGTTGTCAATAACCCCAACGCAACTACGACCTGTGGCTGCGGCGCGTCTTTCTCTATCTGACACAATTTAGCCGTCGGCACCGTTTTTCCCCCAAGATTGCCTCTGGATCTTTTGCCTATCAGCGCCGTGGCCGTGCATGGCTCAGTTCAAGCGCGATAGATTCCCCCGAGCACCCGGGGTCCCTTGGCTCCTGTGACACTGGGTACGTTGCCGGGTTGCCCGGCGAGGGTCTGCTCTGCCAGCCACGCAAACGCCCACGCTTCCACCCAGGCGGGATCGACTCCGGCGGCCGCCGTCGTTGTGACCTCGCATTCGGGTAATCGTGCGCAGAGGCGCTGCATTAGGAAGCCATTGCGTGCGCCCCCACCGCATACACGCACTACCTTGGGTGACGCATCAACCAAGGCGCGTGCAATGCTCGCTGCGGTCAGCTCGACCAAGGTGCGCTGTACGTCCGCCGCCGCCTCACCTACGAGGTGAGACGTGACCCAGTCAAGATTGAACAGCTCCGGGCCCGTGCTCTTGGGGTGGGGACGGGCGAAGTAGGGATCTTCAAGCATGCCGCTCAGTAAGGGATGGATTATCTCTCCCGTGGCCGCCCAGTCACCCCCATCATCGAACGGCACCCCTTGATGCCGCGATACCCAGGCGTCCAGTAGCGTGTTCCCCGGGCCCGTGTCCCAGCCAGTCACGCCCCCGTCGGCAGCGATGAGTGTGACGTTGGCGATGCCGCCAATATTGACCACTGCGGTGGCGATACCCGGCATTGCCAGCTGTGCCGCGTGGAAGGCGGGTACCAATGGCGCGCCCTGACCCCCAGCCGCCATATCGCGCCGGCGAAAGTCAGCGACCACCGTGATGCCGGTGCGTTCCGCCAGTCGGTTGGGGTCACCAATCTGCACCGTATAGGGAATGTCTCCGCTGGGGTGGTGGCGCAGGGTTTGCCCGTGTTGACCAATCGCAGAGACTGACTCGGCGCTGACGCCAGCATCGGTTAGCAGGGCCAACACGGCCACGGCGTACTCATTGGCGAGCTGGGCATCGAGCGTCGCCAGACGATGAAGCTCATCATCTCCGGATTGTCTGAAGGCCAAAATATCGGCGCGCAGGTCCTGCGGCATGGGTCGGTGGTGGGTGGCCACCAGGCGGCCGCGCTCGCCGTCACTCTTTACCAGCACCGCATCAATGCCATCGGCGCTGGTGCCCGACATTAAACCAATGAACAGCTCCCCGCTCACTCTGCCTGTGCCAGTTGTTGCGCGTTGCGCAAGCTTGCCAGCTGTTGTGTCGGTTGCCGGATAGACGCCAGATAACGGGGTATTTCGGCATCGGGTAACGAGCGTGCCTTGGGCAGAATCTTGTGAACGGTTCGCGGATTGCGGTGTACCCCGTTGACCAGAAACTCATAGTGCAGGTGGGGCCCCGTTGCGGCTCCGGTGGAGCCCACGGTGCCAATCACTTGCCCCTGCTTTACTTTGCTACCTTTTTTCACTTTGAGCCGGTGCAAGTGCAGGTAGTGGGTCACGAACTGTTCGCCGTGCTGAATGAAAATGTAGTTGCCGTTAGGGCGGGTATAACCCGCTTCGATCACGCGCCCGTCACCGGCAGCGTAGACCGGTGTGCCGCGCGGCGCAGCATAGTCGGTGCCGCGATGGGGTCGCTGTGTCTTGTAGATGGGATGCAAGCGATTGGGGTTAAAGTTGGAACTGACCCGCGTGAAATCCAACGGTGCGCGCAAAAACGCTTTACGCATGCTGACCCCCGACTCGTTGTAATAACTGGTGTCTCCTTCGAGGTCGGTGTACCGATAGGCTTCGAATGTCTCACCCCGGTTGGTAAAGCTGGTTGCCAAAATCGGTCCGTCGCCAAAGCGGCGACCATCCAGCATGAGTTCTTCGAAGATCACGTGGATAGTGTCGCCCACCCGAGGGTCCAGCGCGAAATCGATAACCCCACCAAAGATACCAGCTAGCTCCATGATCATGCCGTCGCTCAAACCGGCGTCGGTCCCCGCGAGAAAGAGTGAGCTCTCGATGGTCAGCGACACCTCTCTCTCGCGGCGCTCGGGTTCGCGGGTGATCTGTGTCGCACTAAACCCGTTGTCGGTGCGCTGGTAGAGGGTGGTCAGCAGGGGTGACTGCACATGCCGCATGGCGAGCAACTCACCCTGATCATCGCTCTGAAATCCGATGGTCTCGCCCGGATAAATTTTGCGCAGGGATTGCCGGCCGTTGAATTCTGCGACGCGATACAGGTCGGTGTCGTTAAAACCCGCGCGCGCAAAAACGAGACTCAGGTTGTCACCATCGCGCACGGTAAAATCACGCCACGCTGGTGGCGTCGGCTCGGGCTCGGCCACCACTTCGATTATGTCCGCTACATCCTCAGAGACCGCTTCGATCTCCGGCGCCTCGGGGAGGGCGGTCACCGGGGTTGCGGGTTCCGGCGGACTCCTGAGTGACAGGCCCATCACCAGGAGCAAGGCGCCAACAGTGGTTATCCAGACAATGGGGCGCTGGAGCAGGGGCGGTTCCTGTGTCTTGAGCGGGGTGGCGCCACGGGGTGCGGGTTTGCGGGACATGCCTTGCCATTAACGCGGTTGGTAGCGCGTAGTATAACCATTGGTCTGCGCCGTTCAGATACCGAGATTGCCCACCGCCGTTACCCGGTTTATGGGATACTCTCGATTCGCCCCATCGAGGGCACTACCCCTGTTGCCCGTGAAGCAGAGATAACGCCGTCAGCCATGTCTAATAATCTAATCGCCGACCTTCGTGCTCGAGGCCTCGTTTTTCAGGTGGCGGGAGAAGACGCGCTGGAAACCTGGTTGAGCGCTGAACCGCGAACGCTTTACTGTGGCTTTGACCCCACCGCAGATAGTCTGCACATTGGCTCACTGGTACCCCTGCTGGTGCTGCGTCGTTTTCAGGAGGCAGGGCATCGGCCCATCGCGCTGGTAGGCGGCGCGACCGGGCTAATTGGCGATCCCAGTTTCAAGGCGGCCGAGCGCCAGTTGAATACGCCTGAAGTCGTGGCGGGTTGGGTTGATCGCATCCGTGCGCAAGTGAGTCAATTCATCGACTTTGATTGTGCCGACCCGGCGCTCGTGGTGAATAACCTCGATTGGACCCAAGGGCTCGACGTGCTGAGCTTCTTGCGCGACGTGGGTAAACACTTTTCGGTCAACAATATGATCGGCAAGGAGTCGGTGAAGCAGCGTCTCGACCGCGAGGGCGCCGGCATCAGCTTTACCGAGTTCAGCTATATGATTCTGCAGTCGCTGGATTTTGCCGAGCTCTTTCGGCAGTACGGGTGTGGCTTGCAGATTGGTGGCTCTGACCAGTGGGGCAATATCACCGGCGGTATAGACCTGACCCGGCGTCTGCACGGTGAGCAGGTGTTTGGGCTGACCTTGCCCCTGGTCACCAAGTCCGACGGTACCAAATTCGGGAAAACCGAGTCGGGCACTATCTGGCTCGACGCCGCCAAAACTTCACCCTATGCCTTTTATCAATTCTGGCTGGGCACCGCCGATGCCGACGTGTATCGCTTCCTGCGTTACTTCACCTTTTTATCGGTCGATGACATTGCCGCCATTGAGCAGGCTGACCTGGCGCGCGAAGGGCGACCCGAGGCGCAGCGTACTCTGGCCCGTGAGGTAACGCGGTTGGTGCACGGCGAGGGTGGGCTCAGCGCTGCCGAGCGCATTACCGAGGCGCTTTTTTCCGGTGACCCTGAGGCGTTGGGCGAGGCCGACCTGCAGCAACTGGCACTCGATGGACTGCCCTCCGACCGACTTGCGCGCGGCGACTTTCCGCCCACGTTCAGCCAACTGCTGGCGCAGGTGGGCGTGGCGGCCGGCAAGCAGATCAAGGATGCATTGGCGCGAGAGGCGGTGTGGGTCAACGGGCAGCCCGTATCGGGTGGGCCAACAACGACCTGCGATGCCGCCTTTGACGCAGCGCGTGCACTTCACGGTCGATATTTTCTCGTGCGCTTCGGTAAAAAGAAGTATCACCTGTTCACCGAGGACCTATGATCGTGGCGTGAACGCGCCGGCTATCGATAGGACCCCATGACCAATAGCCCCCCAGCACCGACAGAACAGGTTCTAGGCCTACCCAGAAATGGGCAAGGGTTCCGCCGGCCGAATAGGGCGGCATGCTTTACGCCACCTTCAATCTCCCCAGCTTCCCTCTCGCCACCCGCCGTCACGCCAGCATGATGTCGCCAACTGACACCGTTGATGTCGCAGCCGACGCAGCGCTGCTGGCGCGGATTCAATCTGAATTGAGTGCCGCCACCGCGTGCCTCGGCAGTTTGGTCCCCGGGATTACGGTGTTTGGCAGTGCACGCACCCCCTCGGATGCTCCCGACTACCAAAGCGCCTATCGCTTAGGTAGGTTCCTGGCGCGCGCCGGCCTGCCGGTAGTCACCGGCGGTGGGCCCGGCATCATGGGTGCCGTTAATCAGGGCGCGATGGCCGTAGGCGGGGTATCGGTGGGGCTCAGTATCTCGCTACCCCATGAGCAATCCCCCAATCCGTACCTCACCCATCACTTGCACTTCAGTGACTTCCAGACCCGCAAACTGATGCTGACGCGCTATTCCCGCGGGTTCGTGGTATTCCCGGGTGGCTTTGGCACTGTCGATGAGCTGATGGAGCTGATGGTGGCATTCCAAACCAGCCGTTCAATTCGAAAACCATTGGTGTTGGTGGGTCGCGCATTCTGGCGGGGCTTTGTGGACTGGTTGACCCACGAGCTCGGCTCACGGCATTTCATCGATCTGCAGAATATGGATTTTATTGAGCACGCGGATGATGAGCATGAGGTTTTAACGATCCTGCGGGGTAAGGATGAGGCTGATGCCTTATTGTTGCAGGATCCCCATGCCACTCTCACGCCGGGTGAGGGCTGATGAAGACGCTGTATCTGTTGCGGCACGCAAAATCCAGCTGGGGCGATCCGTCGCTCTCGGACCGGGAGCGACCGCTCAACGCGCGAGGTGAGCGCGACGCCCCCCGCATGGGCGCGGCTCTGGGTGCACGCTACGCGCCGATGACCTTTTACGTGAGCCCTGCCGAGCGCGCACAGTCGACGTTTGCCGGTATTCAAACCCAGTGGCCAGGCTTGCGGGTACAGCAGGGCAGCACGGTGGCCGCGCTCTACACCTTTGATTATCGCAAGCTGCTCGAGTGGATCGAGGCGCAGAGTGATGAGGCATCGGCGTTGGCGCTGATTGGACATAACCCTGCCCTGACGGAGCTCATTTATTACTTTGCTGGGCCGACTCCCCTTGCACACTTACCCACTGCCGGCTGGGCTGAACTGCGCATTGATATGGAGTGTTGGTCTTGGGTTAACCTCGCTCGCGGCTGCGGTGAGCTGATATACAGCTTGGTGCCGCGAACATTGCGGGAGGCCAGTTAATGCTGCCGGTGATTTTTGGTTTGTCGGGTACTACGCTGAGCGCCGACGAGCAGGCTTTTTTCAAGGCCGCCGAGCCCGCTGGCTTTATTCTATTTGCGCGCAACATTGATCACCCGGCACAGCTCCGTGCCTTAACCGATGACCTGCGCGCGTTGACCGGACGCGAGCAGCTGCCAATTTTGATCGATCAGGAGGGGGGCCGCATCGCCCGCCTGGCGCCCCCGCACTGGCGCGCCTGGCCCTCGGCGGCGGTGCTCGCCCAAGGGCAAGATGACGCGCGCGTTCTCGAGCGCGTGCGATGCAACTACGAGGCACTGGGGCTCGAGCTTGCCACCATGGGTATTAACGTGACGTGTGCGCCGGTACTCGATGTGCCGCAGCCCGATGCCCATGACATTATTGGTGACCGCGCATTTGCTACTGACCCCGAGCGCTCGGCGGCGTTGGGGCGCGCCTGTCTCGACGGTCTGCACCTCGCAGGGGTGGAGGGGGTGATCAAGCACATACCGGGGCACGGCCGGGCGCAAAGCGATTCTCACGAGAGCTTGCCGCGGGTTACCGCCAGCAACGACGCTTTGCAGTGGGATTGCCAGCCCTTTGCCGCATTGGCAGATGCGGCCATGGCGATGACCGCGCACGTAGTGTATGAAGCGTGGGACTCAGAGCACTGCGCCAGCGTGTCGGCTCGCGTGATTGGGCAACAGATCCGCCAGCACATCGGTTTTGAGGGTTTACTGATTAGCGACGATCTCGACATGAAAGCGCTGGCCGGCGATATCCCTAGCCGGGCGGTGGCCGTGTTAACGGCGGGTTGCGACATTGCGCTCAACTGTTGGGGGCGGCTTGATGACATGCAGGGCATTGCCGAGCAGGTGCCCGCCATGACCCCTGAGACGGCGCGGCGGCTAGCCGTAGCCACCCAGCGGTGTGGCATCGTCACCGATTCTGCCGCGCTGACGGCGCGGATTAATGCGCTCATTGCGCGCCGCGATGCCCTACAATAGCCCTATGTTCTCTCCCTACCGTGTTTTGCTGCGTGTGTTGCCCGTTCTTTTGTTGCTGGGTGGCTGCAGTGGTCTGGCCCCCGCGCAAAAAACCACCACGGCGCCATCCGACCCGGGCTGGCAAGCCTGCGAGGGTGAGCGACCCATGGTGTGCACGATGATCTATGACCCCGTGTGTGGGCGTCAGAGTAACGGGGCGCTCGATGTCTACGCTTCGCCCTGTAACGCCTGCGCCGATGTGGCGGTGACCGCCTGGCACCCCGAGCCCTGCGAGGAATAGCATGTCGCTGACTAACCGCATTCTGCTGGCGATGGTCGCTGGTATCGCACTGGGTTCACTCATTGAATGGTGGGTGGGTATGCTCGACCCCGGCTCTGAGCTCTCCGGATTTTTACAGGACGTGCTCATTCTCGGTGTCTTTGATGTCGTGGGTCGCGTATTTATCGCTTCTTTGAAGTTGCTGGTGGTGCCCTTGGTGATGGTGTCGCTGATTTGCGGCATGAGCTCACTCGGTACGAGCAGCCGCATGGGGTCCATCGCCGGTAGAACCATTGGGCTCTATCTGTTTACCACTGGAGTTGCGGTCTCCCTTGGGCTGACGGCGGCCTTACTCATTGGCCCGGGTAAGGGGGTCGAGGCCATGGCCGCCGCGTCCTTCGAACCGAAGCCGGCGCCAGCCCTCACCGATACCCTGGTCAACATCTTCCCCAGTAATCCCTTCAAGGCGATGGCAGACGGGCAGATGCTGCAGGTGATTGTGTTTGCCCTGCTGGTGGGCTTTGCGCTTACGCGCTCGGGCGAGGCGGGGGAGCGCATTGCCAACTGGTTTCGCGACATGGAAGTGATCGTGATGAAGATGGTGGGGCTCCTGATCGAGCTGGCCCCCTATGGTGTGTTTGCGCTACTCACCAAGCTCTTCGCCACCATGGGCTTTGGCACGATCGTCGACCTCGCGGCGTATTTTTTCACCCTGCTCGGCGTGCTGCTGTTTCACGGCCTCGTGGTGTACACCAGTCTGTTAAAGGTGATGACCTCCCTCAGCCCGGCGATTTTGCTTCAGAAGATGCGCCGGGTTTGGGCCTTTGCCTTTTCCACCGCCTCCTCGGGCGCCACCCTGCCCATTACGCTGCGCACGGTCGAAAAGCGGCTTGGTGTGAGCAAGAGCGTAGCGGGATTTTCTATCCCGCTGGGGGCGACCATAAATATGGATGGCACGGCCATCATGCAGGGTGTGGCAACGGTGTTTATTGCTCAGGTCTATGGCATCGATCTCACCAGCGGTCAGATTTTGATGGTGGTGCTCACGGCCACACTGGCGTCGATCGGGACCGCGGCGGTGCCGGGTGTGGGTTTGATTACGCTTGCGCTGGTTTTGCAGCAGGCCGGGTTACCGGTGGAGGGGGTTGCACTGATTATCGGCGTGGATCGCTTCCTCGACATGGTGCGCACCATGGTGAATGTGACCGGTGACGCCACGGTCGCCACCATTGTGGCGCACAAGGAAGGCCAGCTGGATCAAAGCGTCTACCTCGACCCCAACGCTGATCATGAGGGTGACCGGCAACAGATTGCAGGAACAGGGGCCTCGCTATGAGTGTGAAAGTACAAGTGGTGCCTGTTACCCAGTACCAGCAGAACTGCTCCATTATCCAGTGTCAGGCAACGGGCCTCGCCGCAATCGTCGACCCCGGTGGCGACATCGAGCGCATCGAGGCGGCGGTGTCGGCCATGGGTGCGACCGTGGAAAAGATCCTGTTAACCCATGGACACATGGATCATTGTGCGGCGGCCGATGTGCTCCGCCAGAAGCTGGCGGTGCCGATGGAAGGGCCCGAGCGCGGGGACAGCTTTTGGATCGACAAGCTACCCGAGTGGTGCGAAATGGCGGGCTTTCCCCGCGCCGAACCGTTCACGCCTGATCGTTGGCTAGAGGACGGTGATACGGTCACCGTCGGTGAGCAGACCCTCGAGGTGATTCATTGCCCCGGCCACACCCCCGGCCATGTGGTGTTTCTGCACCGCGAGACCCAACTCGCCTGGGTAGGCGATGTGCTCTTTGCGGGCTCTATTGGCCGAACCGATTTCCCCAGGGGTAATCACGAGCAGCTGATTCATTCGATTCGCGAGAAGCTGTTTCCGATCGGTGACGACATCCGCTTTGTCCCCGGTCACGGCCCCGACTCGACCTTTGGCCAGGAGCGCGCCAGCAATCCCTTTGTCGCCGATACCCGCTACGGCTAACTGCCCGCTGTGTCGCGCTCTGCCGACGGGCGCCAGGCGATGCCATCGCGCCTCGCGGTAGCGGTTTTCGCAGTGCGTGCTTGATCAGCGCCCGCGCCGACTGATGCCTCAGGGCGGTGTCGGGTAGGCGGCACCGGCGAACACCGTCGCCAGCACTTTGATATCGCGCAGCTCAGAACCGGGTACTGTCATGGGATCGGCGTCGAGCACCACAAAGTCGGCCCGCTTGCCGGCGCGAATCGAGCCGATCTCGTTCTCGCGACCAATGACCCGCGCCGCACCTGAGGTCACCGCCTCAAGTGCTGATGCCCGTGATAGTCGCTCGGTCGCCAGGCCCTTGGCTCCACTGATGGTCTCGCGTTCGCTGGCGGCCCACACCAGCGTGAGGGGTGACAGCGGAGCCATGGGGGCATCGGAATGGAGTGTGAGCGGCACCCCGTTACGCTCCAGAGAACCCAGCCGGGTCATTTGCGCGGCGCGATCGGGCCCCAGCCAGTCGCCGGAGTAGGCCTCAGACAGGATGTAGTGGTAGTAGGGATTTACCGACGCCTGCGCGCCGAGTTTGGCCAGCTGAGCGCTTTGTTGCTCGGTGCTGTAGGCCAGATGCTCAATCGTGGCGCGGTGATCGGGCCGCGGGAAGTCGCGCTGCAACCCTGCGATCAGTCGCAGAAAGCGATCTACCGCGGCATCACCATTGGCGTGGGCGTGGAGCTGAAACCCCGCGCGCCAGAAGGTCTCGCCATAGGCGCGCAGCGTCTCCTCGGGCACCATCCAGACGCCTTCGTGCCCGTCGAGGTAGCCCGGCGCGCCCATTTGGGCCAGGCCCGAAAAGATGGCGCCATCGATCATGAGCTTAAAGTGATTGCCGATGGCTACGCGGTCATCGTTATTGGCTTGCCAGTCCCGAATCTCGCTCAGCGCGGCCTCGGGTGACCGGCCCCGGGTGAGGAAGTCGAGAATAATCGGCGTCAGAATAATGCGGACCGGCACCGGGTAGGCATTCGCCGCGGCGCGTACGCCGGCGATTTCGCCCACGGGGTTGCCATAGATGCCGGTGCCCATGTCGAGGGCGGTGGTGACCCCGGCCTGATGCAGCATCGCCAGAAAATTAAACATGCCGCGGCCAAAGCGCTCAGGCGAAAAAAGGAACCCGAGCTTGGGTATCACCGCCTTGAGTCCGTTCTCGTAAAAGTGCCCTCGGGCCCAGTCGGCGCCTTCTTTGATTTGCGCATCGGCTTCGGTGACGCCCAATAGATCCCAGGCGGCGTCGTTGCCAACGAGCTCATGAAACGAGCGGTGCCAGATCATCACGGGCTGCTCGCCAAACCACTCGTTGAGATCTGTCCGCCATACCTCTCCGTGCCATAGGGGGTGATAACCCCAGGCAATAAAGGGCACGGTTGGATCGGCGTGTGCTTTTGCCAGCGTCATGAGCCGCTGTCGATAGCCCTCGGGCGTGGTCTCTCCCAGAAAAACCCCGGTGGGCAAGGTCCAGTCGTCGGGGGCCAAAAACGGGAACTGGGTCAGCACGGCAGGCAGCGCGGGGTGCACATGGGGGTCGATAAACCCGGGCAACATAATGCGGCCCTCGAATTGGCGATCTACGCGACCGCTCCGGGCAGTGATCAGTGGTTGCAGACTCGCCTCGGAACCCACCGCCACGATCTCGCCGTTCTCCACCGCGACCGCAGTGGCAACGGGCAGGGCAGGCTCCATGGTGCGAATTAATTTGGCGGTGTAAACCACCAGCTCGGCGGAGGTTTCAGCTGAGAGCAAACAGGCCAGGGCAATGACCGCCCATCGCACTGGGTTGTGTGGGTTCATGCTCCCTCCGCCGGACAAGATCGCCTAGCGGATGACTTTAACCCAATCGCCGGTGCGCGGCTCGCCGCTGGGGTAGTAACCATTGATGAGCCTGAGCTGATTCTCGGCGTCCGGTAGTTTCACGCTGCTGGCGAGTGAGGCAAAGGTGGCGCCACGTGGGGCCTGAATGTAATGCAGGGTATGGCTGGTGCCGGTGATTTTTTCGCGACCGGTGAGGGGGCGAAAGCTATCGATAATGGTACGAAATTCGGCGTCTGCCTCCGCCAGCACGGGGGCCTCGCCTTGAAACAGAAACCGGTACCCGTGGTCGATCACTGCCAGGCGCACAGATTGCTCGTCACTGGAGGCGACGGCGGTCGAACCGACAAGTCCAAACTGTTCCAGCGCTTCGTAGTCAGTCACCGTTCCCTGCGCTCCTGCCATCAGGCTGGCCTCGGTGTCCTGATTGGGGTCGATCTTGGCGAGACCAATCGTCAGGGTACGACTGCCATCAGCCGAGATGGCGAGGATTTCGCGGCTGGACTGCCGCACGGTCCATCCCGGTGGGTGCGCAAAGGTGAAGTTGAGTTTGTTGTGGTAAAAACGGTCCGGCTCGCTTTGGGCTTCAGCACTGGCGCCGTACACCAGCCCCTCGGTTTGGCGCCGGTATTCCCCGGGTAGTTCGGGGTTCTCCGGCATCTCGTCAATATCCAACTCGTTAGCCGCTTTAATCACCGTTTGTAAGCGCAGATCATTTCGCGGGTGGCTGGCGTATAGCCCGTGATAAGTGCCGGAGGGTTTACCGCTGGCTTTGGCCTGCACCCGGCGATACTGCTCCTGATCCTTGAGCACGCCAATCACCGAGAGCATGGAGTCTACATCGTAGCCGCTCTGGTGCAGATACTCCGCACCCGCCGAATCGGCCTCGAGCTCCATGTCTCGGCCGAAGCCCGAAATAATCTCGGCGCCATACATGCTGGCGGCGTCATACACGTCGCCCGAGCCGGTCAGAATATAGGCCGACACCGCGGCTACCTTTGAGGTCACCTGTTGGGTCTGACGGCGAGAGTGATGATTCTCCGTGATGTGCCCGATCTCATGGGCGAGCACACCGGCCAGTTCCGCCTCGGTATCCAGATAGGCGAGTAATCCCCGATTGACGTAAATAAAGCCTCCGGGCATGGCAAAGGCATTGATGTCGGGGGAGTCCAGTAACGTGAAGGTAAACTCCGGGCGGGTAATGCCCGACTCTCTTAACAGCCGTTCACCCACCTGCCGCACATAGGCGTCGAGCTCGGGGTCATCGTAAATCCCAATATTATCGATGAGCTTCTGATGCTCCTCGGCCACTTCCTTGGGCATCTCTACCGATTTGCCCCCTACCGTGACGGTCGAAGATCCGCTCGCGCAGCCAGCCAGCCACACGATGGCGAGGGCGAGAAGAGAAAAGTGGGAGTGTCTGCGTATCATCGTGACTCAGTGGTGTGCAGAGAGGTATTCCAGCAGCTGGTCGCCGAGGCTGTCGCAGGCGGTTCCCTGCACGGGGGCAATAATGGGAATCGGTACAATCACGGCGGGCATGTAGCTCTGGCCGCTGGTGTTTGCGCTCACTTTGCCCACCTCCACTTTATCGGTGAAATCCCATATGGTGGCTTCGTACTCGGATTCTGTGCCCCAGGTGCCAAAGCCAAAGCAGCCGGCCACGCCCGGGCCGATGCCGCAACTCATGGACCCTACGCTGTCGGTATCCACTGTCCTGCCGTCAATCCAGATCATGTATTCCAGCTTCATCTCGGCGAAGCGCTCTGCAACCATTGGCATATCGAGTAAACGATCGATCGACTGTGGCTGCATCGGTGCTGTGCGGGGCTCAAACCACGGATAAAACTCATTGATAAACGCAATCTCGTTGATCACGTCGATGCTGGGGTCACCGCTGTGAATGTGATCGCCAATGCACTCAATAAAGTCAAACTCGGTGTCGTAGTCCGGCGCATGACGCCTGCCGAGGATCACCACACTTGATTCACCGATACCGGCAACGGGCTCGTTATAGGTCATCTCGTCAACGGTGGCACTCACGCAGCCACCCAGCCACAGTGCGCTCAGAAAAATCCCGGCACCCCGCATCAGGCAACGTAACCTACCGCGGATCATAATGTGTGCTCCGTTGCCATCGCAGGATCTGCCGGTGAGGCGCCAGCAGTGGACATATCAATCGTACCGTCGGCTTCTTCGCTGCCTTTTGTTGCTTCTGGCGACACGCCTTCATCGGGTATGGTCGGTGCCGGCTCATCGTTTTGCGCAGGGGCTTCGCCATCGTCCGGGGATTCATTGGCGATATCGTCCAGCCACGCGGCGATGTCGGGCGTTGCCCCGAAGGTCGTGATGAAGTGGGCGCCTGCATCACGCAGCGCCACCACCGCTGCGAGGTTAACGGCCTCTTCGTCGGTCTGCAGGAAGGCGGTTGGCGTTTTGCCGTAGGCCGTCACGGGCCAGGCGGCGAGGCGTTCGTCTGGATTGACGGTCAGCGCACCGCCGTCTTGTTGGTGAATGGCACTGATATCGACCAGACGAAAGTCGTAGCGCATCCAGATCTCATAGATTTTTACGTTGGTATGGGTGGGAATGGTGTACTGCAAATCGGAGATGGCAGGGATGATCACACCGTCGATACCGCCACCCCGGGTTTGCACGGTTTGCCAGTCGCGAATGTGCACGACCTCGGCAAACATCCCGTTGAAAACCTTATCCCAAAATTCGACCTGGGCCTCACCCGTTTTCACCAGCCAATCGCTTTCGGCGCGCCCCTTGGCCTCATCAAAGAACTCATGCTCCGCAAAGGCTTGCGGGTAGATTACGCCCACGGTAATCGGCAACGGGTCCATCAGCGGCGTAGGGAAATTACCCTCAACGACCACCTGCTTGCTGGCGCACCCTGCGCCGAGCAGCGTGAGGCAAAGCAAGAGGAGCCATCGCCGCATGCGCGCGCGCTCAGGGCCTGAAGTCGTTGAGACCAACGAAGCTACCCCCATTCCTTAGGGTCAGTTCTCGCATCAGTG
>VMDB01000206.1 GCA_008081075.1 Halieaceae bacterium | reverse complement strand
CGCCAGATCTTTGTCGCGGAGTTGATTTCTTTTAGGCACGAGGCTTTGCCGGACCCACAAAGTCGAGATCGCTACGGACAAGCACACCCCGGCGGCTGAAGGTTCAGTCGGTAGCAGCAATACGCCCGCCGCGGTGGAACCCAGTATGAGAGCGGCGTAATAGCGCGGGAAGAGCCGGCGTAAAAACAGACCTGCCTGCTCTGCCGGCAACGCTTGAAAAACGGTAGGCGCGACCGCAACGGCAAAAAAAAGCATGGCCCCCAATGTGGCCGCAAGGCTTAAAATACCTATGGTTGCCATCTTGTCGATCTCACTTCGAGCGCATTTTGTATTGGGTCTTGCAGTAGCCCCGAGACACTGAGGGATCTCGCAGGGCGTGGTGTTTAGTAGCGCGGCCTGAGACCCGCTGGCGCCAGTTGCGAAACGCACGGGCCTTAAGCGATGCCCGCATGAGTGCAATGACCTTCGCTTCTGACAATCCGTAAAGCGCGGCTATTGCTTCAAAGGGAGTTCGGTCCTCCCAGGCCATCTCGATAATGCGAGACTGATCCGCGGGACTCAGAGGTTTATCGGAGACTGACATGGTTGCTGCGACCTGACATCGGTAGCCCCCACTCTAGCGAATGCGCAGGGGCTTTGCCGGCCGCGCGATCCCCAGGCCCAAGAATGATGCTGCGCTGGCGCGGGTGAGGATCTATTTCTTGATTGACCGGCCGACGTGACCCGCCTAGGGTGGCACAACAGTTACGGTAGAGATTGCCATGCGGGTATTGCTGGCGGGAGCGACGGGTTACATCGGTCAGGCGGTGCTTAAGGAATTGGCTGCCAAGGGCCATGAGGTCATTGCACTCGCCCGCCCCGGGCACACCCTGGTTGAAGAAACCCAGGCGGTCACCGTTGTTGAGGCAGACATAACGATGGATACGGAGTGGGATAGTCAGGTGCCCCCCGTTCAGGCCGTTGTGTCTTGCCTCGCGAGTCGAACGGGCGCGCCAGACGACGCGATTCGCGTTGACTTTGAGGCCAACCAAAGACTGCTAGCGCGCGCAGAGCGTGACGGCGTTGCCCACTTCGTGCTGCTCTCGGCAATCTGTGTTCAGAAGCCGGTGCTGGCTTTTCAGCAGGCGAAGTTGCAGTTTGAGTCGGCTCTTTATGATTCTCCCGTACCCGCCACGGTTATCCGGGCTACCGCGTTTTTTAGATCTTTGGTGGGTCAATTGGCGCGGGTGCAGGCGGGTAAGCCATTTCTGGTGTTCGGTTCGGGGGAAGGGACGGCGTGCAAGCCCATTTCAGATCGCGATTTGGCGCGATTCATGGTTGCCCAGCTCGACGAGCCGAGAGAGGGGACGGTGCAACGCATTATTGGTGGCCCCGGGCCTGCCATCACGCCGCTGGCTCAGGCCAAGATGCTCTGTGATGCGGCGGGCCAACCCTGTCGTCTTCGGTCTCTGCCCATCAACATGTTCACTTGGTTGCGCTGGGTCATTACACCATTGGCGCTGTTCTCGCAGCGGATGGCGGAGCGTGCAGAGTTTCTGCGCATCGCCCAGTTTTATGCCTCGGAGTCGATGTTGGTCTGGGATGAGGCCACGCAATGCTATGACGCCGACGCGACGCCTGAATTTGGCGAGGATACTCTGGAAGATTTTTATCACGCCATTTGCACCGGAGGGCGCCCGCCGCCTGATCGACGTGAGCACAGTCTGTTTTAGCGCGCTACCGGTAGAGCAGGATTAATGTGGCGACGTGCTGTTCATCGACCGGTGCCACGTGTATTGGCGGTACATGCCACCGCTGCTTGTCACCATTTGTGGGGGATATGCGTAGCACCTTGTCATCGCTGCGTTCGAGTTCCACATCCTGAAAGCCAACCCAGGACTGGGTCAGGGGGTACTGACATTTGTAGAAGCTCTCCTTGGCGCTAAAAAAAACCGTTGCTTCGACGTTCGCCTTTTCGGGTTCAAGTTGACCGAGGTAGTCTCGCTCGCGCGCGGTAAAGAGTGTGGGCCAGAGTTTTGTCTCCACGCGTCCGACAGACTCCAAGTCGATACCAACAGACTCGATCACCTCAGTGGTCGAGACAACAGCGGCGCACACGGTGGAGCAGTGGGTTAGGCTGCCACAACGGTCAGTTGGCCAGCGAGGAGAGCGATCATCTCCTCTTCTCAGCGAGATATTGGGCAGGCCGAGAGAATGCGCCAGTACCTTTGCGAGATTGCGTCCGGCGATAAATTCTTGTTGTCGTGCCGCTGCGGCGTGCTCGATATCCAGCCACTCCTCCGGGTCAGGCGTGGTGTATAGCTTGTCTATCTGACCCCAACCCAGCGCAAGGGTCGGGCTAGCCAGATCAGGAAAAAGCGGCTGGATGCTCATCTGGTTTAACCGCTCGCGACTGAATAGCGGTGACAAATCGGCGCCGGCGGCCGGCATCACAGGGATCAGCTGATTTCTTGGTTCGGCTTGGGTTTATCGCTGGCGTTGAGTGATGGCGCGCGTTGCGAAGCCCAAGTGAGAATGGCCAGTGAGATAGCCAGTAACAGCACAGCTCCTGCCTCAAAAAGTAGCTTACTCGGCTCAGCTTCTTTACCCTGCAGAATGATCAGTCGCGTGATTCCCGTGATGGCGATCAGCACCGGTAACGTGACTGGCACGCTGTGGGTCGCATAATAGGCGTATGCCATCCCGATCACTTCTAGGTAGATAAAGAGCAAAAGTAGGTCTGCCAGTCGGATGCGGCCGGAATCGGCAAAGTGCGCCAGTTCGAGCGCCACCGCCAGCATGGTGAGCAGGCTGATAATCACCAATAAAAGCCGCTCGGCCGCGCTAAAAAACCCTAGAACACCCTTGTCCAGCTTTTGTGTCGCTGCTGGATACTCGTCACCCAGATTCTGTGTGGACATTGTTTGTCTCCGAGATCCTTGGTTTTCAATATACGGTACCTACGATCAATCCGTTCACGTATTTCGCCCCACTGTTGCAGTGCGCTGCCAGCAAGGGCCTATTTATCATGTGGGAATTGTCTTTTCGGCAGCAATCCATGGGATGTCAACGACCTCTGCAGTACGCCAACCGTCGCCGGCATCCAGTGAAATCGGGGTGCCCGGCGCCGACAGCGCAGTCGGTAGGTTCACCAGTGCAATGTTGTGTTCGAGTCGAGGAGAATAGGCGTAGCGCGTGACATGGCCAACCACGTCCTCCCCTGCTTTCACCGGCATAAAGTGCTGGTTGGGCACTACCGGGGCGCCGTAGAAATTGGCGCCGACCAGACGCCGCGCTGGACCGGCTTTGGCAATGGCCTGCAAAGCGGCTTTCCCGATGTAGTCATGGGGCTTGTCGATATCAAGCAAGCGCGCCATGCCAATTGTGAAAGGATCGTCGTTTAAAGTGATGTCACTACAGTAGGAGAGCAACCCGCCCTCCATACTTCTCGCGAGTGAAGGACAAGCGGGCTCAATACCCCATTCTGCGCCGGCCGCCATACAGTGCTCCCACAACTCCGTGCCGCGGCTACTGTCGAGCAGAATGATTTCGTAGCCGAGTTCTCCGCTCCATCCTGTGCGGCTCAGCACGACCGGAATATTGTCGAGGGTCGTGTGGATAAAGTGGTAGTAACCCAGTTCTATCGCCAGATCACCGAAAAGCTTCTGAGCGACCTTGGGAGCAAGTGGGCCTTGCAGTTGCAGCGGCGACGCATCGGGCTCCCTCACCGTGACATCCAAGCCGCTGCGTGCGGCGACTCCCTTCGCCCATAGCAGTACATCGCCGTCGCCCGGGGAGAGCCAAAAATGGTTTTCTGCGTGCCGGTACAAAACGGCATCATTTATGATGCCGCCATTATTGTCACAGAAGACCACGTAGCGCGCCCGGTTAACAGGGCAACGATCGATGTCTCTAGGGGTGAGCAGTTGCGTAAGCGCCAGCGCATCCGGTCCAATAATTTCCACCTGGCGCTCGGCAGCCACATCCCACAGTGTTACGCCGCGCACCAGAGACCAGTACTCGGCGTTGGGGTCGCCGTAGCTGGTGGGCATGAACATATGGTTGTAAATCGTAAATGCCTTGGCGCCAGCGCGGATTGTCGCGTCGTAAAAGGGCGACTTGCGCACTCTGGGGCCAATGGTGATCGCGGGTGATGTCATACTACCGACTCCTCAATAGTCAAAACCATGTCCGAGCTAGCTCGCCGCAAATCGCGAGTATGGCGCGCTTTACGAAAGCGGAGTAGCGGATTTTCGCAACGCCGAGCACTCGCCATTAGCGGGTTATCTGACGCGGGCCTGTACTGGGAGGCGATCCCGCTTCACCGCATCGGAATCAGGCCGCCGCCTCATAGAGAGGGGCTCCCCTGCATTCGGCGCGGTTGCCAAGCTCTTCGTCTTCCTCGGATGTGGGCTCGTATTCCACCTCCTCATCAGACCGGGGATCCTGATCGAAGGCGGCAGGGGCCATGGCTGAGGTTGCGGCAATGAATGCGCCCTGTTCCTCGATAGTGACAGCGGTGCGGCCCGGTGGTTGCAAGATAATGAACACACCGGTGATAAAACTGGCCACAGCGAGAAACGCAAATAGCGCGCCGTCGCCAAGGCTACGCATAGCCCAGCCTATGACCAGAGAACTGCTGGCTGAACCGACTGCATTCAGCAGCAACACCGATGATCCGATCGTCACAAATTCCTCGCGCTTGGAATTGTCTGCCGCCTTGGCCAAAGAAACTGCATAGAGAGAGTTGGCAAATGCGCCAAATGCAAAGGCTCCCAGTAACAGTGATTCTTTGGACGATGCCAGCATGAGTCCGAAAGCGGAGATTCCACTGGCGGCACAGAGGGCTGCCAGTACATATCGTCGATCGATACGGTCAGATGCCATGCCAATGGGATACTGTGCCAGCGCACCACCAATAATATTGGCGGCAATGAAAGCGGGTACAAAGCTCGCGTCGCTAGTTTGACCCAGCGCGTAGATGGCGCCCAATCCCCAAAAGCCCCCCATGACCACCCCGGAGCCCAGTGCCCCCGCAAAAGCGGTGTGCGAGCGTCGATACAGCTTGAAGAAATTAACGCGTGTGGCAGGAACCGGTGCCGGAGCAAGCGAACGGGTCAGACTGACAGGGACGATCGCAAGTCCCACAAGTAGTGACACAAAAATAAAGGGGTAGAGTGGATTCGCGGCGGTTAATCCCAGCAAGTACTGACCGAAAGCCATGGAAATAAGGACAATGGCGGTGTATACCGACAACACGCGGCCGTGCCGCTCCGCGTCGCTTTGGTCTGCCAGCCAGCTCTCGATCACCGTATAAGCGCCACACATGACTGCGCCCAGTATGAAGCGCACCAGGACCCAGAACAGGCCTTCACTGACGAGGCTCAGAATCAGGAAGCTGCAGAGGAAAATGGCCATCAATGCCGTAAAGCTTCGGATATGCCCGACTCTGGCAATGACCGGAGGAATCATTAGCGCTCCGGTAACAAAGCCTGCGAAATAGGCTGACCCACTCAGGCCGATCAATGTCTGCGATAGCCCCAGTTCGCTGGCGCGTAGCGGCAAAAATGTCATGTGCAGACCATGCCCCACCAACAGAAAGGCGGTGGTGATCAGTAATGACGAAACTGGCCGGAGAGAGCTCATGGCACCCTTTCACGCGTAGCGAAGAGGCGCGCATTTTGCCCTGAAAAGCCCGACTCGCAAGGAACAAATTCGTGAATTTTTGGTGACCCGCCGAGCCTCATTAGAGCCGCATAAACTCAGATTTTTTTGCGGTTTAGGCAGAAGCGAGATCTGCCCAGCGCGCGCGTTCTATGCCGCGGCTCTCCATCAAGTGTTTCAGGGCAGCGATATGATCTGGTCCGACTTCACAGCAGCCCCCGATGACAGTGGCGCCAGCATCCAGCCAGGTACTGGCGTATGCCGCATAGGCAGTGGGTCCGAGGTCTGCCCGGGCCTCCAATACGTCAACCACGCCCCCGGGTTTCAGCGCGTCAATGGCGGTAAAGCCATTGGCAAAGCCGCCAAATGCAAATCCGGATGTTTTTAGGAGCGGCATGGCCTGAGAGACAGCCTCGGGTTTGGAGCAGTTAATGACCACCGCTAACGGCTCAAAGGCGTCGATGGCAGTCAGCGCGCTCTCCAGCGATTCTCCGGAGCGAAGTTGCAGGCCATTGTTATCCATTACCGTCAGGCCCAGCATAATGCGCATGCCCGCGTATTTCGCAGCGGTTAATACAGCCACGGCTTCATTGACGGAGGCAATGGTCTCGGCCAGAAAGCCATCGACGTGGGCGCGTTGTAATGCGATCAACTCTTCGTATTCGCCGACCATTTGCTCTGTGGGCAGCTCGGTATCCGGACTGTAGCTGGCGACCAGGGGCGGCAAGCTGCTTACCAGCGCCACATCTTTCATTCCGCTTTCTTCAATGCCGGCTCGCGCGAGCTCGCAGGCCCTCAGCAATAGCGCGTCTAGGGGAATGTCTACGTCGCCGCGGGCGAGGCGAGCGCGAGTGATCGCATAGGTATTCAGGCAGGCTATCGCTGCACCTGCACGGCAGAAATCCCGATGGATATTGGAGACCAACTGCGGCTCCTCTAGCATCACCTGCAATGACCAGAGATGGTGAGCGGCAGCGCTACTTCGATGGATGAGTTCCTGACCGAGACCGCCATCCAATAGCAACACAGGTGCAGTCATGGTGAGTGTTTCCTTGAGCGTTCAGTGGTAAAGATGCTGTGCATTATAAGGCCGGCCTGTCGCGGAGCGATATGTCACCTGTGCTTCTGGTCAGATGGCGCGCAACGCTTACGGTAGTTTTTACTTCGACACTGCTGACTCGCGACTGGCCGGGAAAAACACAGCGTAGAAGACGGGGACCGCGAGCAGCGTAAGCAATGATCCAAAGGCCAATCCGCCCATAATCGATACCGCCATCTCTCTGAAAAAATCATCCCGCAACAAGGGCGCCATACCGGCAATGGTGGTTCCTGCCGCGAGCAATACGGGGCGCATACGACTCACGCAGGCCGACACCAACGTGTCCTGGTTCAATGCTCCCAAGGCCGAGCGCAGCTTGATTTCTTCGACCATGATGACGCAGTTCTTGATCAGAATGCCAATCAGGCTCAACAAACCGAGCAGTGCGGGAAAGGTAAATGAGAGGTCAGTCACTTTAAGGCCCAGAAACACGCCGATCATGATCAGAGGCACCGTTAACCAGGTCACCAACGTTTGCCGAACATTTCCGAACAGTACGAGCGTCGCGATGACCATGACCAGCAAGGCGATGGGAAACCGACCAATGACAGAGTCGTTAGCCACTTGCATGGCCTCATATTCACCGCCCCATTCCAATTGGTAACCGGGGGGCAGCGCTATCGATTCAATATCTGAGCGGATCCCATTAAAAGCGTGATGTGCTGACTGCCCGTCGGGTGCGTTGGCCTGGACGGTAATCGCCCGTACTCGATCGCGGCGGATGATAAAGCTGTCTTCCGCCCGCAGCGTGGCGCTAGCTACCACCTGGCTAGCGGGAATAAAGGTCTGTCGCTGCTCGCTCCACAGATCTCGCTCGAACAGGTCGCTGGCGCTCTCCGCGAGCGGTGTGACCCGAGCGATGATGGGAACAGGTTTATCGCCATCTCGCAGCGTCGCTATCGGCGTCCCCACAGTATTTGCCGTGATAGCGCGTGACACATCCGCCAAATTAATGCCGGCGCGTCGCGCTCTTGCTTCATCGGGTACGACGCTGAGCGACACCCGCTGCTCCCGCCAATCAATTTTGCGATCAATCAGGTTGTGTTCCACATAGTGTTGCATGGTAGTTCCCGCGAGCTGTCTGAGTACCTCACGGTCCTCTCCAAAAAAGCGGGCTTCTATTTTTGTGGCGGTTCCGGGGGTGAATTCCAGTCGCCTCACCATAGGATGAATTTGTGGGAACGTCTCCTCGATGATCGACATGGTTTGGGCCATGATCGTGCTCATTTCTTCGACATCATCTACCTGAACCACCAGCTGCACATAGGCGGGATCCGGTCGCTCGGGGAGCAGTATCATGGTGAATCTCATCGGCCCTTGTCCGGCCCAACTGGTGACCTCAGCCACGCCATCAATACCCTTTACTTGCTGACGGACCTGTTCGGCAATGCGGTCACTGGTCTTAATGTCAGTGCCTTGCGTGTAGTAAAGATCAACGAGGTAAAGAGGGGTACTGGTGGCAGGGAAAAACCCCTGTTTCAGCTGCGTAAACCCAGCCAGACTCGCCGCAATCATCCCCAGCAGGATGACAGTGGTGAGCGCTCTTCTATGGATCGACCGGGTGATCAATCGCCGGTAGCCGACGAAAATTGGGCCGCCGTAAAGCTGATTTTCGCTCAATGGTGCCGCGCGTGGTTTGAGGAGTATTACGCCCAGTGAAGGCACGATCGTGATTGCCAGCACCCAACTCAGCAGCAAAGAGATGCCGCAAACCGCAAACAGTGATCCAAGAAACTGGCCGGTGGAATCTGAAGATAGTCCGATGGGTGCAAAAGCCGCGACGCCGATAATGGTCGCGGCGAGTAACGGAAACCGCGTGGTGGCAACTGCTTCGGTGGCGGACTGCCTCGGGCTGTTGCCGTGCTGAATGCGGGTTAGCATCCCTTCGGTTACCACAATGGCATTGTCGACCAGCATGCCCATGGCAATCATCATTGCGCCGAGGGATATGCGCTGCAGTTCAATGCCGGCGGCGGCCATCGTGCCAATCGTTCCCATGACGGTCATCAGCAGCACGGCGCCTACCATCACCCCGGCGCGCCAGCCCATGAACAGGCAAAGCGCGCCGATGACGGTGGTCACCGACGCAGCGAGGTTAACCAGAAATTGGTTGATCGCGTTATCCACCAGCCGGTGCTGCTCGAACAGCGGAATCTTCTCAATACCGACGGGTAGTAAAGATTGCAGAGCGTTCAGTCGCTGCTCAACCACCTTGCCGACCTCGACCACATTTTGTGTTTCGTCAATGGCGATGCCCAGGGCAAATATGCGCTGCCCTTCGTGGCGAAGGATCAGGGGCGGTAGATCAGTCTCTGATCGGCTGATGGTGGCCAAATCGCCCAGCCGAATCATGAAGGATGTCCCCGGCTGGGTAATCAGGAGGTCAGCGAGCAGCTTTTCGTCGCGCTCAACAGGCATGTCGATCCGCAGTCGGTGTTCCTCTGAGCGCATGAGCGGGCCGGGAAACAGGGCGGAATGGCTGTGGATAGTGTCCACAATATGCTGAAAAGGAATTCCCAACTGGCGCAGCCGAGCGTAGTCGAAGTCGATGTGGATCTGTTCTTGCGGGACTCCCTCGATCCTCACCTTGCCAACATGGGGTACACGCTTGATTTCTGTCTCAAGACGTCGTGCTGCGTCACGAATAATCGCAATCGGATAGCCATGGGGAATCGTGAACCCGTAGAGCAATCCGTAGACATCACCGAAATCGTCCTCTACCCAGGGAGTTGAGCTTCCCGCGGGTAACTGCAGCGCTGCCTCCGCAACACGGCGCCTGAGTTCATCCCAAATTTGCGCGGTAGCTCTCGCGGGTACCGAATGTTTCAACTCAATTTCTATTTCGGAGCGACCGGGTAAGGACCGCGATATCAGTTTATCGACAGCCGGTAGTTCCTGAATCGATCGCTCCAGAACCTCTGACACCTCGCGCTCCACATCCAGTGCCGACGCGCCGGGGTACTCGGTAAAAACAAAAGCCATTTTGATCGGGTAGGGCGGATCCTCCAGACGGGCAATGTTCTGGCTACCTGCCAATCCGCCGAGTAAACAGGTCAGCGCGATTACCCAGACGTAAAGCGGGTTGGCCAGTGCAAATTCAGTCAGGTTGGGTCTCGACACGGCTCAGTCTCTCTCCAGCCCTCTGACCGGCATGCCGTCGGTCAACCACGCGCCGCCTGCGGCAACGACCTGCTCCCCCGGCGCGAGACCCGCGTGAACGGCCACCAGATTGTCGTGCGGTAGGCCCACCTCTATTCGACGTTGGGTGACGTTGGACGTGCCGTCGCTTACCACCCACACAAAAAATGCGCCGTCAGCATCTGCTTGCAGGGCACTCATCGGAATGCGGGGCAGGGTCGAGTCGCCCTCTGCGAGCGTGATCAACAGGGTTGCCGTCATGCCCGGTAACACCGGCCAAGGGGGCGTCTGGGTCAACGAAAAGCGAATACCGAAGGTCTGTGTGTCTCGATTTACCTGGGCTTCGTAATCGAGCCAGCGGGCGGAAAAGAGTTGGTCCGGATCTGCGCTGAAGCGCACTTTTGCTTCGCTGATTTGTGCCGGACTGAACTGCGCCATCAGTTGCTCTGGTACGCCAATGACTACCTCGATCTCGTTCACCGGGGCGAGTCTGATGACGGGCTCAAGACGGCCAATGGCGGCGTAATTTTCTGTTAAGCGTGCAATGACCCGGCTGTCGAAGGGTGCCCGCAGTATCGTATCTTCCAAATCGGCCTTGGCGGTTTCTACTGTGAGCCGTGCCCGGGTTTCTTGCGCAATCGCCTCGTCGAGTTCGGCCGCTGAGACTGTGTCTGCCTCTCGCAGCGACGCCAAGCGGTTACGCGTCTTCTCGGCTAAAGTGTGATCGGCACGTGCGCTCTCAAGGGCGAGCTCGAAGCGACGCGAATCGAGCTGGGCAACAACGTCTCCCGCTCGAATCATTTCCCCCTCGGCGATCGGCAGTGCCTCCAGCGTACCGTCAACCTCGAACCCCAGGTCCACGGTTCTGGCCGGTGCGACTTCGCCGACGAAATGAATCGGAGGGTGACTTTGGGTTGCGGTAACGGTCCATAGCTGGACCGGTCTGGGAGAGGATGCCACCTCGAGGATGGCTTCCTGTTCGCAACTGATCAGCGCCACCAACGGGAGTGCCAGCAAGATCCTGTTCATGACTGGAGTTCCGTTGTCAGTGCTTTCAGATGGCGGCGTATTTTGTTTCGCTCTGGCACGCTCAGTGACAGTAGCCCAAGCAGCTCGAGAAACTGGAGTCCCTGAGAGGCTAGAAACACGGTTTGCGCCTGAAGCGCGGTCTTGCGCGACGCGCTGAGCGCGGCAAAGAGCGCTGCCACGTGGGCTTTGGCGGGGGCAAGCAATTCGGGGTTCTCCGCAGAGGCTGCGATAAGTCCCTGCGCCATGACCCGGTCGTCATCGGGCAGCGTAAAGTCAGCATCAATCATCGCATCGAGCAGGGCGCTTGGGCTCACTTCATCTCCCACGGTGAGCGCGGTGATATTGGCCCGGTTGTCCAGCAGATGCTCGAGTAATCCGCCGAGTAAGGCCTGCTTTGAGGGGTAGTGGTAGAGCAGTCCCCCCTTTGAGATACCGGCAACCGCGGCGACCTTTTCCAGAGTCAAGTTACCCGCTCCCTCTCGCTCGATGACCGATGCCGCGGCAACACGGATGCGCGCGCGGGTGTTTTCTGTTGGCATGAATCCCACCAAAACTTAACCGTCCAGACGGTATAGTATCCGACGGGCTGCCATTCGTCACCCGGTCACTCTCTGTTCGGCGCCGTCTTCTCTTCTATAAGCAGCCTTTGCTGGGTGTTGGCCAGAATAAGGTTGGCGGGTATTGGCGCTCATCCGTCATTGCCGGGAGCAGGTCGGGTGCGTACCCTGCGGCTATCCAAGCGGTATTGATTTTGGCTAGTAGATGACGCCCAACGAATTAGCACAGACAGTCTTGAGTTGCTTTTGTTTTATGGCCTTGGTCGCGAGCATCGCCTGGTTCAAGACCCGCGGAACTGTCGATACGGGCACAGGTTACTTTCTAGCCGGTCGAGGATTGGGTGCCACATTTATCGCCGGTTCATTGCTGTTGACCAACTTATCCGCTGAGCAACTGATTGGACTCAACGGTTCTGCTTACGGTTACAACTTGAGCAGTATGGGCTGGGAAGTCACTGCGGCGGTGGCCACGGTGGTCATGGCGTTCTTTTTTCTGCCCCGTTACTTATCTGGTGCTTTTACGACGCTTCCCGAATTTCTCAGCACGCGGTTCGATGCGAGTGTGCGGCGTATGACGGTGGTGTTGTTTTTGTTGGGGTATGGCCTGGTCACCATACCCAGTGTGCTTTATGCAGGATCGATTGCGGTACTCAAGGTCTTTGATGTTCCCATGCTTCTGGGTCTGGATTTCGGCACTTCTCTGGCACTGGTTATTGTGGTTATCGGCGCGGTGGGGTCGGCGTACGCTATTCTCGGTGGCCTGCGGGCGGTTGCTGTCTCTGACACGTTAAACGGGGGCGGCCTCTTATTAGTCGGTGTGGCAGTCGTATGGCTCGGTTTAGAGGCGCTGGGTGATGGCAGCGCCAGCGCAGGCATAAACCATTTGCTCTCCGAAGAAACCCATAAGCTCAATGCGATTGGCGGGCCTACCGATCCGACGCCCTTTGCTACGCTATTTACCGGAATGATTTTCGCCAACCTGTTTTATTGGTGCACCAACCAATACGTGATTCAGCGGACCCTCGCAGCGAGAAGTTTGGCAGAGGGGCAGAAGGGAGTTTTACTCTCCGGATTTTTCAAGGTCATGGTGCCTTTACTCATGATGATTCCCGGCGTTATTGCTTACCATTTATATGGTCCGGGTTTGGCCTCTATTGATCTTGCTTATCCGCAACTGGTTCGAGACGTTTTGCCCGGGTATGCCACTGGCTTGTTTCTCGCGGTGCTACTTGGCGCGGTGCTCAGCTCTTTCAATTCGCTGGTAAATAGTGCTGCCACGCTCTTCTGCATTGATATTTACCAGCCATGGGTAGGCGGCGCGGTTACGGATGCACAGCTATTGCGCATGGCCAAACGGGTAGGTCTGGCGATCACAGTTTTTTCGCTCTTGGTGGCGCCGCTTCTCCAGTTTGCCGCCGAGGGACTTTGGCAGGTGATTCGCATTTTCACGGGCTTCTACAACATTCCCATGATCGCTATTGTGCTGGTGGGTTTGCTGACGCAACGCGTGCCTGCGATGGCGGCTAAAGTGGTGATTGTCTTCCACATTACCGCTTACGGCCTGTTCCAGTTTTTACTCAAAGATCTGGTACCAATTCATTTTTTACACCTTTATGCGATCTTGTTTGTTATTGAAGTCCTGATTATGTTGAGTTTCGGACAATGGCAGCCCCGGCTGGAGGGCCCGTCGAGTCCCCGGCAAGCCGTGGTGGACCTCACCCCCTGGTCATATGCGGTGCCTTGCGCCGCAACGCTGATGTCCTCGGTAGGGGGTTTGTATCTGGTGTTTTCACCCCTGGGCTTGGCGGGAAGTGGTTCTCCCTTCTTTCAGCCAATGCTACTGGGGTTGCTGCTGCTTAATATCCTCTTGTGGTTGGGCTGGGGTTATCGTGCGCGGATGATGACGGAGACCAGGTGACTAAAACGCCCCAGACTTTGCAGGGTATCTATGCAGCGGATCGCGTAGCAATGCTGACCGCCGAAAATCCCCAATGGCGCGGCGAGCAGAAACCCAGATTGCTTGTGGTTGGTGCAGGCATGATGGGCAGGGAACATTTGCGAGTCACCCAGCTACTGGGCTGGGCTGATGTTCAGGGAATCGTAGACCCTTTTCCTGATAGCGTGTCGCAGGCACTCGCCGAATGGCGATCTATCACCGATCGGCCTTTAATGGTTTATCCCGACGCCAGAGAAGCCAGTTTGGATACTGCGGTCGATGCGATTGTGATCTGCACGCCCAACTACACGCACTTCGATGTGCTGCAGTCCGTTTGTGTATCCGAAAAACCGATTTTGCTGGAAAAGCCCATGGCGACGAATCTTTTGGATGCCGCTCGCTTGGTGACAATGGGCAAAAAATATCCGACCTTTATTCAGCTCGGCATGCAGTACCGCTACAAAGCCCAGTACATAGACGCCCTTTGTGAGTTGCAGTCACGGGAAACGCTCGGCGCAGTCAAGACGGTCGCGATGTCTGAATACCGCCCGCCGTTCCTAGATAAAGTGGATCAGTGGAACAAGTTCAATTGCAACAGCGGCGGGACGCTGGTCGAAAAGTGCTGCCACTACTTTGATCTCATCAATCTTGTTGCCCAGTCACGGCCCAAGCGGGTGTATGCCAGTGGCGGCAGAGCGGTGAACTTTCTGGATTTTGAGTGGCGAGGGAAGATGTCAGACATCGATGACCACGCCATGGTGATCATTGACTACGACAACGGTGTGCGAGCCAGCTTTACGCTCAACATGTTTTGTCAGGAGCTGTATGAAGAGTTGGTGGTGGTGGG
>VMDB01000119.1 GCA_008081075.1 Halieaceae bacterium | reverse complement strand
AAACGTCCGCGAACGGTACTTCTTTTCATCACGCTTCTCCCGTTGAGCGCGCATAAATTGCTCGGGAATCGATGCCTCGTCAATCGGATGAGGCAGCAAGCCATCGAGCAAAACAAGATGGGCGCAGCGCTCACCCAGGGCCGCGGCCAGTAAAACGGCAATGGCCGCACCTCGACTGTGCCCCAAAACACTCACTGAAGGTTCACCCAATTGCTCGAGGATCCCCATGAGCTGGGGAATGTCGTCCCAGATATGATAGGTCGCATCCTGTGAGCGATGCGCACTCCAACCCTGACCCGACAAATCTAGCGCCAGCACGCGCAAGCCCTTCAGCTGCGGTGCCAGGACCGAAAAAGACAGTGCATTATCGAGCCATCCATGCAAAGCGATCACCAGCGGCGCATCAGGTCTGCCCCACTCGAGCCCCGAATAGGTCAAACCGTCAACGTCGAAGGCGACTGATCTGGGCGCGCTACTCACATGTCACTCCTCACACGCCACGCCTCACAGCCCGCCCATCAGCAGCCAGTCTGCGCAGGCTCTGGACAATGCCGGAGCAACGCCGCACCTCAGTCTGCGCTCATCTCTACCAACAGCTTGTTCAAGCGAGCAACATAAGTTGCGGGGTCCTCTAGCGCAGAGCCTTCGGCTAAAAAGGCCTGATCGAGCAATATTTGCGCGAGATCAGCAAAACGATCCTCGTCCGCCTCCTGATCGAGTCGCTTGAGCAAGGGGTGATCGATATTGATTTCCATCGTCGGCTTGCTGCTCGGCATTGCTTGTCCGGCAGCTTCCATGATTTTACGCATCTGCGCACCCATCTCATGTTCCGCCACGGTCAAACAAGCCGGTGAAGACGTGAGTCGCACCGTGGGGCGCACCGACTCGACGCGCTCACCCAGCACATTCTGCATGCGCTCAACCAGCGACGCACTCGCCTTCTCGGCCGCTTCCAGTGCCTCCTTGGCACTACCGTCTTCGCCCTCTCCATCCCACTCGCCCTTGGCGCAATCACGGAGCGGCTTGCCCTCGAACTCACCAAGATGGCTCATCAACCATTCGTCTACGCGATCAGAGAGCAGCAGCACCTCGATACCTTTTTGCCTTAGCGCCTCGATATGGGGGCTGTTCTTTGCCGTGGCGTGGTTTTCTGCCACAACGTAGTAAATCGACTTCTGATCGTCTTGCATGCTCTCGACGTACTGGGCGAGAGAGATACGCTGAGCTTTGGCGTCATCCCGGGTCGTTGCAAAGCGCAACAGCGATGAAATCTTCTCCCGGTTGGCGAAATCCTCCGCCGGACCCTCCTTCAGAACCACCCCGAACGTATCCCAAAACTGCTCGTACTCCTCGGGCTGCTTGGAGGCCAACTTTGACAACATGTCCAAGACCCGCTTGGTCAGCGCACCTCGAATGGAATCCACCTGTTGATTCTGCTGCAGTATCTCCCGGGAAACATTCAGAGGCAGGTCATTAGAGTCCAGCACGCCTTTGACAAAACGCAGGTACATCGGCAGAAACTGCTCGGCCTCATCCATGATAAAGGTCCGCTGAACGTACAGCTTGAGCCCACGCGCACCCTCACGATGCCATAGGTCAAATGGCGCTCGGCGCGGAAGATATAACAAAGAGGTGTATTCGAGCTTCCCTTCTACCGCGTTATGGCTCCAGGTGAGCGCGTCTTCGAAGTCATGGGAAATATGCTTGTAAAAAGCCTGATACTCATCGTCAGTAATGTCGGAGCGGCTTCGTGTCCACAGCGCCTTTGCTTCGTTCACCGGTTTCCACACTGGCGCCTCGTCACTTGCCGGCGCTTCATCATCCGAGCTCGCCGTTTGCTGCTCGGGCATCATGACCGGCACAGAGATGTGGTCCGAATATTTTTTAATCACGGAGCGAACTCGCCAGCCATCTGCAAATTCCTCGGCGTCAGCCTTTAGATGCAGTGTGATGGTGGTACCTGACACTTCCCGCGAAGCCTCGGACACCGTAAATTCATCCTCGCCCGCCGAAGTCCAGCGGGTCGCCACGGCCTCGCCTACCTTGCGTGTCACCACCTCCACCTGATCGGCGACGATAAAAGATGAGTAAAACCCCACCCCAAATTGTCCTATGAGCTGGCTATCCTGTTTCTGGTCACCGCTCAGCTGCTCCATGAACGCCGCGGTGCCAGACTTTGCGATAGTGCCGAGATTCTCGATAACCTCATCTCTCGACATGCCTATGCCATTGTCGTCGATAGTGATTATCTTTTGCTCCTTATCAGTGGAAACTTGAATTCGATAATCGGTAGCCGACGCCGCCAGGGCCGCGTCGGCAACCACCGCGAAACGATGCTTATCAATGGCATCAGAGGCATTCGATATCAGCTCTCGCAAGAAGATTTCCTTATTCGAATAGAGCGAATGAATCATGAGGTGGAGCAAACGCTTCGCCTCGGTCTGAAATCCCATAGTCTGGGTGGCGTCGGCAGTCATAGATCAGTCCGTTTATTGGTAGTTGGGTTAAAGGTGGGGTTGCGAATCGAAATTTCAAGCCTCTTGCAACACAGCGAGACATAAAAAAGCCCGCCATAGGCGGGCTTCTCTGACAGTGCGGCGCTACCAACCCGTGACTTCGGTCAGTGCCGATCCTATGTCGGCAAGAGACCTCACAGTGCGCACGCCAGCGGCCTCTAATGCGGCAAATTTCTCGTCAGCCGTGCCCTTGCCGCCCGAGATAATGGCTCCCGCATGACCCATGCGCTTGCCTTTGGGGGCAGTGACACCAGCAATGTACGACACCACTGGCTTGGTCACGTGCGCCTTGATGAAATCGGCGGCCTCCTCCTCTGCGGTACCCCCGATCTCACCGATCATTACGATGGCTTCAGTTTGATCGTCTTTTTCAAAGAGGCCAAGAATATCGATGAAGTGCGAACCCGGTATCGGGTCACCGCCAATGCCGACACAGGTCGACTGTCCGTACCCGACATCGGTGGTTTGCTTGACCGCCTCATAGGTCAGGGTGCCCGAGCGGGACACGATCCCCACGCGACCCGGCAGATGAATATCTGCCGGCATGATGCCAATTTTGCACTCTCCCGGAGTAATAACACCCGGGCAGTTCGGACCGATCAGTCGGACGCCCAGCTCATCGCATTTGACCTTGGCCTCCAACATATCCAGCGTAGGCACGCCCTCGGTGATGCATACGATAAGCCCGACACCTGCGCTGGCGGCCTCTAAAATCGAATCCTTACAAAATGCTGCCGGCACATAAATCACGGAAGCATCGGCACCGGTTTGCGCCACCGCCTCGGAGACCGTATTGAATACGGGCAGATCGAGGTGGACCTGCCCACCCTTACCCGGTGTAACGCCCCCCACCATCTTGGTGCCATAGGCAATGGCCTGCTCTGAATGAAAGGTCCCCTGGGACCCCGTGAACCCCTGACAAATCACTCGGGTATCGGTGTTGATCAGAATACTCATGAGCGTCCTCCCGCCGCAGCAACCACTTTCTGAGCCGCATCCGTCAGCCCCTCTGCCGCCTCGATATTTAATCCACTCTCGGCCAGTATCTCTCGTCCACGGACAGCGTTATTACCTTCGAGACGCACCACCACCGGGACTTCGACGCCCACCTCTTCGACTGCACCAATCACGCCCTCAGCGATGAGATCACAGCGGACAATACCGCCAAATATATTGATAAGTACCGCCTGAACATTGCTGTCAGACAAAATAATCTTGAAGGCCTCAGTGACTCGTTCTTTAGTAGCGCCGCCGCCCACATCGAGAAAGTTGGCCGGCGCACCGCCATGCAGCTTGACGATGTCCATGGTGCCCATCGCCAGACCCGCCCCGTTGACCATGCAGCCAATGTTTCCGTCGAGTGCCACATAGTTCAGGTCCCACTGCGCTGCATGCGCTTCACGCTCATCTTCCTGAGACGGGTCATGCATGGCACCAAGATCTGGATGTCGATAGAGCGCATTTGAGTCGACTACCACCTTTGCGTCGAGGCAGTGAAGATTGCCCGCCTCTGTAATAACCAGCGGATTAACCTCAATCAGCGCCAAGTCCTTCTCCGCAAACAGCTTGGCGAGCCCCATAAAGATATCAACGAACTGTCGGATCTGCGTGCCGGCGAGTCCCAACTGGAAGGCAAGCTCACGCCCCTGGTAGGGCTGAGCGCCCACCAGAGGATCAATCTCGGCCTTCAGAATTTTTTCCGGGGTTTCGTGTGCGACCTTTTCAATCTCGACGCCCCCCTCAGTAGAGGCCATGAAGACAATTCGACGACTGGCGCGATCTACCACCGCACCCAAATACAGCTCTTCAGCTATATCAGTGCAGGACTCCACCAAAATCCGCGACACCGGCTGCCCGGATGCGTCAGTCTGGTAGGTCACCAGGCGTTGACCGAGCCATTGGGATGCAAATTCGCCCGCCGCCTCAGGGGATTCGACTAATTTAACGCCACCGGCTTTGCCGCGCCCACCCGCATGCACCTGCGCCTTAACCACCCAACGCTGCCCGCCAATTTCCTGGGCCGCCTTTATCGCCGCCTCTGCCGATTCGACCGCGTGACCGGTTGAGACTGGCAGGCCATATTCGGCGAACAACGCCTTACCCTGATACTCGTGCAGATTCATGCTTTCCTCTCGCTTGAGTCCGGCGTATGCATCATCCCCTCGATGCCGGACGCTCGAGGGAACCCGCTACAAACCCGTTATCGTCGTGGTCGATTCACCATGTGGATGGCCCTGCCATCCACCGCGAGAGCAGCTTCGTGGACCGCCTCTGACATGGTCGGATGTCCGAATACCATTAACTGCAAATCCTCTGTACTCGCGGCCATTTCCATGGCGATGACAATTTGCTGCACCAGATCGGCCGCGGAGGGCCCGACCACATGCGCTCCTAAAATCTGATCGGAGTCGGCATCAGCAATAATTTTCACCAGCCCCTCAATTTCTCCAGAGGCCTGCGCCCGGCCGATAGCAGCAAAAGGAAATGTTCCGACCTTGATCTCCACTCCTTCGGCACGAAGCTCTTGCTCAGTTTTCCCTACCGCCGCTACTTCGGGGTGGGTATAGATGATAGAGGGAACCACCTCATAATTCAGTTGAGCAGCCTTGCCGTGAATGCGCTCAGCAACCATCACGCCCTCCTCTGAGCCCTTGTGGGCCAACATCGGGCCTCTAACAATGTCGCCGATTGCCCAAACGCCAGGCGCTTCAGTCGCACAATACTCGTTCACAAAGACAAACCCGCGCTCGTCTACCGACACCCCGGAGTCTGCCGAAAACAGTTTGTTGGTGCGGGGCCGCCTGCCCACCGCCACGATTAGCTTGTCGAAAGTCTCGGTATGATCTGCACCGTTGTGGGAATAAGCCACAGTCACACCTGCCTCTGAAACCTCACTCCCGGTCACTCGGGCGCCAAGACGGATATCGAGCCCCTGCTTGGTAAATATTTTTTCAGACTCCTTGGCAATTTGCTCGTCCATGTTAGGCAAGAAAGCGTCCATGGCCTCCAGGACAACCACCTCTGCGCCAAGGCGCGCCCACACACTGCCAAGCTCCAAACCGATGACACCCGCGCCGATAACACCCAGCCGACCGGGTACTGCGTCGAAACAAAGCGCGCCAGTTGAGTCGACAACCGTGTCGCCATCCACCTGCGCCGGCGGTATTTCGATAGGCTCGGAACCGGCCGCCAACACGACGTTGTCCGCTGTGTATACGGTCTTTTGCGCGTCACTCCCAGTCACCTCGACCTGACGCGCCGCTCCCAAAGTCGCGGCGCCGGTAATGACCTGTACTCCGTTGTGTTTTAAGAGGCCCGACACGCCTCCGGTTAACTGCGCCACAATTTTTTCCTTTCGCGCCATCATGCTTGCCACGTTAAGCGACACCTCGGAGACGCCAATACCGTGTTCAGCCATGTGCTGAGTGGCCTCAGCGTAGCGATGTGAGCTATCAAGTAGCGCCTTGGACGGAATACACCCCACGTTCAGGCAGGTACCCCCCAACTCCGGCTGCCCTTTCGCGCCCGTCGCCTGCTCTATGACCGCGGTCGACATACCGAGCTGCGCGCATTTAATGGCACAAACGTAGCCCGCCGGTCCCGAACCAATGACGATGACATCAAAATGAGTAGACACGTATAACCTCCGCAATCACAGTTGAAGCAGAATTCTGGCCGGATCCTCAATCAATCCTTTGATCGTAACCAGAAACTGAACTGCCGTTTTACCATCCACCAACCGGTGATCGTAGGACAGCGCCAGATACATCATCGGCTGAATCACCACCTCCCCATTCATGGCGATGGGTCGCTCCTGAATGGTGTGCATGCCGAGAATGCCCGTTTGTGGGGGGTTTAATATCGGCGTGGAGAGTAGCGAACCAAAAACCCCCCCGTTAGACACTGTAAATGTGCCACCCGTCATCTCTTCAATAGTTAATTTTTTGTCCCGCGCCTTAATCCCTAAATCGTAAATCGCGGCTTCAATATCGGCGATGCTCATGAAATCGGCGTCGCGCAGCACAGGCACTACCAGGCCCTCCTCCACCGAGACTGCGACGCCAATGTCTTGATACCCATGGTACACGACGTCATTACCGTCAATGGAAGCATTGACCGCAGGAAATCGCTTCAGAGCTTCGCACGCAGCGCGCACGAAAAACCCCATAAATCCAAGGCGGGTTCCATTGTGGACGGCTTCAAATTGATCTCGATACTGCTGACGCAGCTTCATAAGGGGCGCCATGTTGACTTCGTTAAAGGTAGTCAACATCGCTGTTTGCTGCGTGGCTCCCAGTAGCCGTTCAGCGATGCGCGCCCGCATCCGACTCATGGGCACTCTTTTTTCAATACGCTCACTGGTCGGACCGCCCACATCGAGCGTCAAACTACTGGAGACCGGCGATTCCTGGGGCGCGCGCTTTCCCTCGCCCTCATCGGTGCCAGAGCGCTTCGCCAGATGAGCGATTACATCCTCTTTCAACAAACGGCCGCCCTTTCCCGAGGCCTCAATTTGCTGGGCGTCAAGCCCATGCTCGTCTAGCAGAGCGCGAACCGCTGGTCCCATAGGGACCACACCACCCATGGGCACATCGTCGCTGGAGGCAGTCATAGATGAGGCGGCCGGCGCTGCTACATCAGCGTCCTCGGATTGGCTCTTACCTTCGTCGACGACTCCCTCGACCAAAGTAGCCAACAAAGCCTCGCTAGTGATGGTTTCCCCTTCCGACACCAGAATGGCATCGATCACACCGGGTGCGGGCGCAACCACTTCCATCACCACCTTATCGGTTTCTATCTCGACCAGCAGCTCATCCCTGGCAACACTTTCACCGGGTTTCTTATGCCAGGCGGCCACCACACCGTCGGCGACTGACTCGGGAAACGCCGGCGCTTTTATCTCAATCGTCATGAAAATATCCTCGAATCAAGACGCGATTAATGGCCCCAGGGCATCGGCCCCAGCGCCTCATCAATGAATTTTTCCTGTTCACGCAAATGCAGCGCCGAGTAGCCCGCGGCGGCAGAGGCTGAGGGTTCGCGGCCCACATAGCGCAGAAAAACGTCGACCTTGTGTCGCTGCACTACCGACGCCATACGACTCTGCATGGCATACCAGGCGCCTTGATTTTTGGGCTCCTCTTGCAGCCAAACAGCGTCTTCAACATTTGGGTATCGGGCAAGCACTTCGAGCAAATCTAATCTCGGAAACGGATACATTTGTTCGATACGAACGATCGCGATATCGGCAATCTCCCGCTCCCGCCGCGCCGCACGCAGGTCATAAAATACCTTGCCCGAACAGAAAATCACGCGCTTGACTGCAGACGGGTCTAGATCATCTGTCTCGTCGATCACAGTTTGGAAGGTACCTTCCGCTAACTCCTCCAACTGTGAAATGGCTTCTTTGTGGCGTAACAGACTTTTAGGCGTCATCACAATAAGCGGCGAACGCAATGGCCTGATTGCCTGGCGTCGCAACATGTGAAATACCTGTGCGGGCGTCGTCGGGATACAGACCTGAATATTGTCCTCGGCACATAGCTGCAAAAACCGCTCTAATCGTGCCGAGGAATGCTCGGGGCCCTGGCCTTCATAGCCGTGAGGCAGAAGCATCGTCAGGCCACACAGTCGGCTCCATTTATTCTCACCGCTGGAGATAAACTGATCGATTACGACCTGAGCACCGTTTGCAAAATCACCAAACTGCGCCTCCCAGATAACCAACCCGCCAGGTGACGTGGTTGCATATCCGTATTCAAACGCCAGTACCGCTTCTTCTGACAACAGCGAGTCGAAAATCTGGAAAGGGGCCTGCTCGTCGCTCACGGATTGAAGCGGGATCCAAGTACCCTCCTCTTTTTGATTATGGAGCACGGCGTGGCGATGACTGAACGTGCCCCTGCCCACATCCTGCCCGGTAAGCCTGACCGGGTATCCCGCCTGCAGCAGTGACGCATAGGCCATGATTTCCGCGAATCCCCAGTTCACCTCCTGCGCTCCGGCACCCATTTTGAGCCGGTCGTCCAGCAATTTGCGGACCACCCGATGGACACTAAAGCCTGCGGGTGTATCTCCCATTCTTTCTGACAGCGTCTTCAGCTCAGACATGGAGACCCGCGTGTCCGCAGCCACGTCCCAGCGATGATTGAGGTAGGGAGACCAATCAACAAACAGCTCTTTGTTTGGCTCGGACACAAGCGAGCTCACCAGCGGCTGATTTTGCTCTAACGCCTGCCGGTAATGCTCAACCCACTCGGCATCTTCCTGTTCAGAGAGAAGCGCTTCTTGAATAAGACGCCGGGCGTATATATCTCTGGTCGTGGGGTGACCTTTGATCGTTTCGTACATCCTCGGCTGCGTAACAGAAGGCTCATCGGCTTCGTTATGTCCCCGTCTGCGGTAACAAACCAGATCAATAACAACGTCTTTCTGAAATTGATTACGGAAATCGACCGCGAGCTGGGTGACGAACACAACCGCTTCAGGGTCGTCACCGTTCACATGAAAAATGGGCGCCTGCACCATTTTCGCGATGTCCGTACAGTACTCTGCCGAGCGCGCATCATTGGGCTCACTCGTAGTGAAGCCAATCTGATTATTCAACACAATGTGCAGAGTGCCACCCGTCCTGTAGGCGCGGGTCTGTGACATTTGGAACGTCTCCATGACAACACCCTGCCCCGCAAAGGACGCGTCACCATGAATCACGATTGGCACTACTGTGTTGCCTACCGGGTCCTGCCTGCGGTCTTGTCTTGCTCGCACAGAACCCTCTACCACGGGAGACACAATCTCCAGGTGAGACGGGTTAAACGCTAGGGCAAGGTGGACCTCACCACCGGGTGTCATCATGTTGGACGAAAACCCTTGATGATATTTGACATCGCCAGACCCGATGTAAGCGACTCTTCCCTCGAATTCATCAAATAGTTCAATCGGGTTTTTACCGAGGATGTTAACCAGGACGTTCAAACGCCCGCGGTGCGCCATGCCCATACAAATTTCTTTCGCACCGTAACCACCCACTCGTTGAATCGCTTCGGACAGCATAGGGATCAGGCTTTCTCCACCCTCAAGTCCAAAGCGTTTTGTCCCGGGATACTTAGAGCCCAGAGAGCGTTCAAGGCCCTCAGCACCGTTGATCTGCCGAAGAATGTTAAGCCGCTGCTCGCGCGTGAATTCAGGCGCGCTGCGCACTGCTTCCATCCGGCTCATGATCCAGTGACGTTCCTCGGTGTTTACGATATGCATAAACTCCGCACCGACGGTTCCGCAATAGGTACGTTGCAGGTCGTCGCGTATCTGGGAAAGGGTCGCCTCTGAGCGTCCAAAATACAGGGTGCCAACTTGAAAGGTGGTGTCGAGATCCGCTTCGCTGAGCTCGTGAAATGCCAAATCCAGATCAGGTACTGCAGGCCTCGAGGTCAGCGCCAGTGGGTCCAACGAGGCCTGCTGATGCCCCCGTTGACGATACGCAGAAATGAGCTGCACCACTCTGACCTGCTTGCGCTCATAGTCCGTTGCATGCGAATCATTCGCCACCGTGGCATCAGTGCGCATCCGCATTTTCGAAATACGAGCAAAACGCTCACGCAATACAGAATGGGGCAAATCATGCAGGGTGCCGGCGTCGGACTGCACCAGCGGTAACTTGTCGAAGTAGTCTCTCCACTCAGGCGAAACGCCATTGGGATCCTGAAGGTATGATTCGTATAGCGCCTCGACGTACTCGGCGTTACCCCCCGCAATATGCGAGGTGGCCCACTGCGCCAGCATCCCTGGTAGCGGCGTCATCTTTGACACGCGTATCCCCTTTTCGACAGGCACAGGTAGACGTCTAGCGCCCGTGCCGCGGCCCAACGGCCACATTGGTGGGCCGCTATGGTACGAGAAAAGCGGGGATGGCGCTCCCGACGAAACCCGCGGTTGCAATCAGAATGAGCGGAAAAGTATCGCCTAAAGCGTTAAAATAACCAAGGGTTATTTTTTTTATAACCCCTGGAGTTTTTAGATATGCTTAAGAGTAATAGGTGATATTCAAGTTGCGCGGCTAAGCAACATCCCGCGAATGTGCCCAATTGCCTTTGTTGGGTTGAGCCCCTTGGGACAGACGTTGACGCAGTTTTGAATGCCGTGACAACGAAACACACTGAAGGGATCGTCTAGCTTTGCTAGTCTCTCTTCCGTCGCTGTATCCCGGCTATCCGCCAAGAAACGATAGGCCTGTAGCAGACCCGCTGGCCCGATGAATCGATCCGGATTCCACCAAAAGGAGGGGCAGCTGGTCGAACAACAAGCACACAAAATACACTCGTAAAGACCATCAAGCTGCGCCCTCTCTTCAGGTGACTGCAGCCGCTCAATCGCGGGGGCGGGCGTCGCGTTCTGCAAATACGGCTGCACCTTTTCGTACTGCGCGTAAAAAAGACTCATGTCCACCACGAGATCGCGAATCACCGGCAACCCGGGCAGCGGACGAATCACCAGCTTATTGTTCTTCACGGATTCTGACAAAGGTGAAATACAGGCCAGCCCGTTCTTTCCGTTTATGTTAAGTCCGTCGGAGCCACAAACCCCCTCTCGACAGCTGCGGCGATAGGTCACGCTACCATCGTGCTCTGCTTTTATCAGCTCGAGCACATCGAGCACCATCAGGTCCCGACCCTCGGTATCGACCGAAAAATCTTGCATGTAGGGGGCGTCATCGGTTTCGGGATTATAACGATAAAGGCTCACCTGTAGCATTTCTCTGAACTCCTGACTTGCTCAGTAACTTCGCGCTTTGGGTTGGAAAGTTTCGACAGTGTGGGGCGTAAAGTTGACGCCTCGCTTTGAAACGCGCTGGCCATCGCTGTGATACAGCGAGTGACACAACCAATTCTGATCGTCTCGCTCCGTAAAGTCGTCTCGCGCGTGTGCCCCGCGACTCTCATCCCGCGCCTCGGCAACGATGGCGGTGGCTTCCGCCGTCTCAAACAGATTCTGGAGCTCGAGGCATTCGATACGTGACGTATTAAACGCCGAAGACCGATCAGCGAGCACAACTGCCTCCACCCGCTCTCTCAAGGAGGCCAACTTGGCAATGCCGTCACGCATGAACTCTCCGGTTCTGAATACCCCGAAATGGTTCTGCATGATTTCCTGCAGCTCGCGACGCAAAGGCGCGACGCTCTCGCCGCTTGCGCGATCGTTGAGCGCCTGTAGCCGCTCGCTCGCCGCATCAATATCGGACTGAGACGCATCGCGCAGTTCTATACCCTCGCGCAGCGATTTCTCAATGAATAAGCCGGATGCTCGACCAAATACCACCAGATCCAACAACGAGTTACCGCCCAAGCGATTGGCACCGTGGACGGAGACACAGGCCACCTCGCCACAGGCATATAGCCCTGGGATTACCCGATCATTACCTTCGCTATCAACGGTGAGAGCCTGCCCATGAATGTTGGTGGGTATACCTCCCATCATGTAGTGGCAGGTTGGTACGACCGGAATCGGCTCTTTCACAGGATCAACGTGGGCGAATGTTCTACTGAGCTCACAAATGCCCGGCAACCTCGACTCAAGTACTTCCTCACCGAGATGATCGAGTTTGAGTTTGACGTGGTCTCCGTTTGGCCCGCAGCCACGTCCCTCTAAAATTTCCATGATCATTGATCTGGCGACCACGTCACGCCCCGCCAGATCTTTTGCATTAGGGGCGTAACGCTCCATGAAGCGCTCACCATCCTTATTGATGAGATAGCCACCTTCACCGCGACAGCCCTCTGTCACCAGCGTGCCAGCACCGTAGATACCTGTGGGGTGGAACTGCCACATCTCCATATCCTGAGCAGGCACACCAGCCCTCAGTGCCATGCCCATGCCGTCTCCGGTATTGATATGAGCGTTGGTTGTCGATGCGTAAATGCGCCCGGCGCCTCCGGTTGCAAAGACAGTTGCTTTGGATTTCACGTACACCGTCTCACCGGTCTCAATGCAAATCGCTATTACGCCAACAACCGCACCATCTTGGTTTTTGACCAAATCAACCGCAAACCATTCGTTAAAAAAGACGGTCTCGTTTTTGACGTTGTTTTGATACAACGTGTGCAATAGCGCGTGGCCGGTCCGATCCGCCGCCGCGCAGGTTCTTGCTGCTTGCCCGCCCTCTCCGTAATTTTTTGACTGCCCACCAAAAGGCCGCTGATAAATCCGTCCCTCTTCGGTTCGAGAGAACGGTAGGCCCATATGCTCAAGCTCAAAAATCGCCTCCGGGCCCACAGAGCACATGTATTCAATCGCATCTTGGTCACCGATATAGTCCGAGCCCTTGACCGTGTCGTACATGTGCCAACGCCAATCATCATTGGGATCTGCGCTGGCAATGGCACACGTAATCCCTCCCTGAGCTGACACGGTGTGTGAGCGGGTCGGGAACACTTTGGATATGACCGCCGTCTTGTATCCGGATTGCGCTAACTGCAGGGCAGCCCGCATACCGGCACCGCCGCCGCCCACAATGACCCCATCGAATGAAATTGTTCTCATAGTCTTCTCGTTCTTCACAGCACTCGGGTTTTACCCGCCTTTCTCACTCACCACCAGCGAGCGATCAACTCCAGACAATCACCACGACCCAGATCACATACACCACTAACGCCAAGGAGGCGCCCAGCTGACACAAGAGGCGGAGCACGTTACCCACAGGGCCCAGCAGGCGCTCCGTAAGGTAATCGGTAAAAACCGACCACAACCCTATCCAGCTGTGGGCCGCCAAAGAAAGCGCCGCCAGTAGCGTGAAAACCTTGACCCAAGTCTGATCAAACAGGTCCTTCCACGAAGTGTAGTCAACTGAAGCACCTAACTGGTACGCAACGAAAACAAAATAGGCGAGCAAAATGACTGAAGTGATGCGCTGTATCAGCCAGTCTGATAACCCTGTTCGACTGAAGCTGGTAACCGATGTCACCATATCGCCACCCCCCATAGCGCGGCAGCGCCCGCTGCCAGCACAAACACCAATTGCGCGCCTATCACGCCACCTCGCATGGTTTCGCCTATACCCGCATCCATCACCAGATGCTTAATCCCTGCCAATGCGTGATAGCTCATCACGCTTGCGATCAGCCAGATGATGATTTTTGCCAGCGGGGAGCTGAGCAGTTGCCCCAAGGCCAAAAACGATGCCTCAGACGCGAGGCTCTGATCGAGCGCCCAAAGCAACACAAAACTGGCAAAAAACAATGCCACACCGGTAATTCGGTGAGTGATAGAGGCGTAGGCGGTAACGGGCAGATTGATGGTGCCCAAATCCAAATTAACCGGGCGCTTGTCCCTAGATGTCGGTCTCACGTTAGCTCTCGAAAGTAGTGTCACGGATGTCAGTCGGACCGCTGCGGGTGCGTCAAGGCCCGAGGGCCCGGAGTATAAGTTGGCAGACCAGCGAATACAATTTCCAACCCACAAAAAGCGCCAATCATCGTCACGCAAATTGACATCACTCGCAGGCGCGATTAGTTTGTCGCCCTCTCATCTATTACCGGCGCGAAGGGACATGTCCGAAAAAAAAGCGACACTGAACATCACTGGCGACGACGGGTCTCAACACGCAATTGACCTGCCAGTTCATAAAGGCACCCTGGGGCCCGACGTGGTCGACGTCGGAGGCCTTACTGCCAACGGTTACTTTACCTACGACCCCGGGTTCACCTCGACCGCGTCCTGCGAGTCACAAATTACCTTTATCGACGGAGATAAGGGAATCCTCCTGCATCGCGGTTACCCCATCGAACAGTTGGCGGAGCACTCTGACTACCTAGAAACCTGCTATTTATTACTGAATGGGGAGTTACCCACCGCGGACCAAAAGCAGGAATTCGTGGGCATCATGACGCGCCACACAATGGTGCACGAACAAATCAGGACTTTTTTCAACGGCTTTCGCCGAGATGCCCACCCCATGGCCATCATGTGCGGCGTCGTCGGCGCTCTATCAGCGTTTTATCACGACTCCACGGACATCTCGGATCCCTGGCACAGAGAAGTTGCGGCTTTTCGGCTGATCGCCAAAATGCCCACGCTTGCGGCCATGAGTTACAAGTTCTCGATTGGTCAGCCTTTTATGTACCCCGACAACAGTCTGGGCTATGCGGCAAACTTTCTTCACATGATGTTCGGCAATCCCTGTGAGCCGACCAAGGTATC
>VMDB01000042.1 GCA_008081075.1 Halieaceae bacterium | reverse complement strand
CGTGTTCTGCGCTGTACCTTTCCGCCCGGCGTGGGGCATGAGCGGCACTTCCATCCCCCGCATTTTGGCTATGCGGTTTCCGGAGGGGTGATGCAAGTCACTGACGAAGACGGCGTGCGGACCGTCGAGATCACCTCAGGCAGCTATTTCACCAGTGACGGTATTGCCTGGCATGAGGCACTCAATGTGGGGGATACGACCGTTCAATACCTTATGATCGAGCCGCATTAGCAACGACCAGTGGCAACGAGGTCTTGTGTCTCGCGCGCGGGGTCCGTTTAAGCTATAAAAATGCGTGCCGGATACATCCAAAAGCGCGAATCGCGCATAAAAAGGCGAGTAAACCACTGATATTGGATGGCTTGTGCCATGAAAGCCCTAGTTAAAAAACATGCCCAGGAAGGTCTTTGGCTTGAGGATGTACCCATTCCCGAGGTGGGTGGCAACGAAGTCCTGATCAAGATCCATAAAACTGCGATTTGCGGCACCGATGTCCATATCTATAACTGGGATGATTGGGCCCAAAAAACCATTCCTGTGCCGATGGTCGCCGGACATGAGTATGCGGGCGAGATTGTGGAGCTCGGTGCCAACGTGACCGGTTTGCAGGTGGGTGACATTGTCTCAGGCGAAGGTCACGTGGTCTGCGGTCGATGCCGTAACTGCCTCGCGGGGCGACTACACCTGTGTCCCAATACTCAGGGCGTCGGGGTGAACCGTGACGGCGCCTTTGCAGAGTATCTGGTGATCCCGGCGACCAACGTGTTTCGCCCCAATGTCTATATTCCCACTGATTTGCTGAGTATTTTTGATCCCTACGGTAACGCTGTTCATACCGCGCTCTCTTTCAACATGGTCGGTGAGGACGTCATCATCACCGGAGCTGGACCGATCGGCATCATGGCGGCGATGGTGGCCGGGCACTGCGGCGCGCGCAATGTGATCCTCACGGATGTTAATGAGTACCGGCTAGACCTTGCCAAACGCATCGTACCCAAGGTGAAGCCCATCAACGTTGCCAAGCAGGAAATCACCCGCAATTTTATGGAGAGTCTCGGCATACTCGAAGGCTTTGACGTCTGTTTGGAAATGTCCGGCTCGCCCACGGCTTTCCGCGATGTCCTGAGCAAAATGATTAATGGCGGCAATATCGCCATGCTTGGCTTAATGCCAGACGACACCGGCATATCATGGACCGACGTCGTGTTTAAGGGTCTCAACATCAAGGGCATTTATGGCCGCGAAATGTACGAGACCTGGTACAAGATGGTGATGATGGTGCAGAGCGGTTTGCCCATCGAGCGCGTGATCACCCATCGGTTCCACTACACCGAGTTTCAGCAGGGTTTTGACATTATGCGCTCCGGCCAGTCGGGCAAAATCATTCTCGATTGGAAGGACTGACATGAGTTATCACCTGGCCAAGCAGAGTTATGCCGACGAAATAGCGGAGATCAAGGCCGCCGGTTTGTGGAAAACCGAGCGGGTGATTGCCTCTGAGCAGAAGAACGACATTACCCTTGAGGACGGCGCCAACGTCGTCAACATGTGCGCGAACAATTATCTGGGGTTGGCGAATAATGCCGAGGTGATTCAGGCCGCGAGCGACAGTTTGCAGGAGTGGGGTTTTGGCGCCGCGTCGGTGCGTTTTATTTGCGGTACCCAGGGGATTCACAAAACGCTGGAGCAGCGGGTGAGTCGCTTCCTTGGCATGGAAGATACGATCCTTTACGCCGCCTGTTTTGATGCGAATACCGGGCTGTTTGAGACGATTCTCGGGTCTGACGACGCAGTGATTTCAGATGAGCTTAACCACGCCTCGATTATCGACGGTGTGCGGCTCTGTAAAGCCGCACGGTATCGCTACAAGAACAACGACATGGGAGATCTCGCGGCCAAGTTGCGAGAGGCCCGCGACGCTGGCGCGCGGCGCATTTTGATTACCACCGATGGTGTCTTCTCAATGGACGGCACCATTGCGCAGTTGGACGCTATTTGCGACCTCGCCGACGAATATGGTGCGATGGTGCATCACGATGATTGCCACGCGACGGGCTTCATGGGCGATCAGGGTCGGGGGGTACATGAGTACCGTGGCGTCATGGACCGCGTCGACATCATCACCGGCACCTTTGGTAAAGCGCTGGGTGGCGGCTCTGGTGGCTTCACTGCGGGTCGACAGGAAATCATCGACATTCTCCGTCAGCGGTCGCGCCCCTATTTGTTTTCCAATACTTTGGCGCCGGCCATTTGCGCGGCGTCTCTGAAGGTGCTCGACATGCTCGAGGCGTCGACCGCGCTCCGCGACCGGCTCCATGACAATACCCGATACTTTCGTGAGCAAATGCAGGCTCATGGTTTTGCAGTGCCCGAGGGGGATCATCCCATTGTGCCCGTGATGTTGGGCGACGCTGTCGTGGCACAGAAGATGTCAGAGCGGCTCTTAGCTTTGGGCATCTACGCCATCGGCTTTTTCTACCCCGTTGTACCACAGGGAAAAGCGCGCATTCGGGTTCAGATATCGGCCGGGCACACTCGCGAAGATCTCGACAAAGCGGTGACGGCTTTTACTCAGGCGTATAAAGAGCTCGCCTTATAGCGTGCTCTCGGGCGCGCAAGCGTGGCTAGTTCAATACGTTATAGCCTCGGCCGCGCATGCAATTTTTGACGATCTGATCTTTTTGCGCGGTGGCATTGGCACTCGCTTCGCGCCGCTCACGGCTGTTCCGTCCTGCGGCTAGAATGACGCCCGCACCAGCACCTTTCTTTGCCGCCTTTGAGCCCGACCCGCCACTGACTGCGCCGGCGGCGGCACCCACCGCAGCGCCTTTCACGGCGGTACCGGCAACGCTCTCGCGTTGTGGTGCATTGGGCTGGTTTTGTACCGCCAACCCTTCGCATTGCTGCAGGTCGGTCTGATATTGGGTGTAGTCTGCGACCTGCGACATATCGACGACCACATTGGCGAAGGCGCTGCCGGTGGTGGCCCACATCAAGAGTACGATGGGCAATCTGATTCTCGTCAACATGGGGGGCCTCCTGTCAGCCACGGTTTGCTTAATCGATCTTTCAGTGTAGACCGTTTTTCCTATGGGTCCACACAGGCGCGCCTATCAAAATGTGACAAAGCGCTCGCAACACAGAACGCTTCAGGCAATGATTGACCTCGGGTATTGCACCGTGGCCTTTGGGCTCGCATCATCGTCGCCATAGCGCGAGGTAAAATAATGGCAGACGACTCTTCTTCTGGACCCAATAGCGATCAATCCAAATGGCGTGGCCGAGTAGCGGTTCTGGTATTGGTTTTAGGCGGTTTGGTGCTACTGATACCCACTGCCGCTATTTTTCTGGCGGGGGGCGATTGAAAAAGCGCATACCCAGGACCATCGCGTTAGCAATCGGCACGGCAACGCGAGCGGTTGCGCTTTTGTCTCGTTCGATATGATGGCGCCCGGGTTATTTCTCCGCAGCGGGTTATACCGGCCATGACCAAAAGGTTTGCGCCCGCGACCGACCGCAATAGAGAGCCACTATTGTCCGTGTTGCGGGCCCACCTCCCCGACACGGGCACTGTCCTGGAGGTGGCCGCGGGTACAGGGCAGCATGCGGTATTTTTTGCCCCCCAACTCACGCCAAGGTTATGGCTCGCTACCGACTGCTCGAGCGCCAATGTCGCATCGATTGCAAGCTGGTGTGCCGATAAGCCCTCGCCAAATCTGCTTGACCCACAGCGGCTGGATGTTTTGGATGATAACTGGCCGGTGGAGCAGTGCGCTCTGCCTGAACCGCTGTCGGCAGTGGTGAATATCAACATGATTCATATTGCGCCCTGGGCATGCTGTGTAGCGCTTTTTCGCGGCGCAGCGCGAATCCTCAATGTGGGCGGCGTTGTTTTGCTTTACGGGCCTTTTAAGCAAAAAAATGTGCGGATTGCCCCGTCAAATGAGGCATTTGATCAGCAGCTTAAGGCTCAGGATCCGCAGTGGGGCATCAGGGAATTGGAAGCGGTAGTGGCGGTCGCCAACCAGGCGGGATTTGAGTGCCGCGACGTCATTTCTATGCCCGCCAATAACCTGTCAGTCGTTTTTCATCGTGCCGAAGGCGCCCCCGAGTGATGGCGCCTCGTCATCAGCAGCGACAGGTGGGATGTACATCGTGACGCAGTCAGACACTGATCCCCCGAGGGAGAGTCCGTTGGGAGATCGGGAAGAGCGTCCGCCGGGTGTCGGGTTTGTAGCGTTGTCGTGGATTAACTTCGGCCTGCTGGTTGCTGCGTTGCTGAAGTTTGCTCCCTTGATTCTCTCCTATGCCCATGGCGCTGACCTGAGCCCGGATCAAATCGCGCTGGGCTTGGGCGAACAGCGGGCATGGGCGCTCGACCTGATTTCTGACACGCCTTATCTGCTGGCCATCTGGATTCTGGTTGCCAACTTCCTACAGTGGCAAACGGGCAAAATGCGCGTGTTTCCCTGGCGATGATACTCGGAGCTGAAACATCAATACTTGGGATATGATCGGCGCATCGGCGCATCGGCGTTCCTTTGTGACGCGCCGCGGTATGAGGCGAGGAGAAGTGCCCTATGGTGATTGTGGTAGCAGCATTGGAATTTGGGAGCGAGGAAGACCGGGACCAGGCTGTCGCGCTGACGGCAGATGTTCAGCGATTAACGAGAGAAGATGAATCCGGCTGCCTTGATTACTGCTTTGCGCCAGACCCCGCCATACCGACACGCATGCAGGTCTATGAGCGTTGGGAGACGAGCGAAAGCCTGGCAGCCCATTTTGACCACCCCTACTACGAGCGCATGGCAGGTCTGTTGCGGGGGGTCGGCATCGTCAGCAGCACTAACCAGGCTTATTTAATTGAGCGCGGAGAGGGCGTTTATACCGACGCCGGAGAGAAAAAGACGGCGTTTTTTGTCGACCCTATTTAGGCCCCGAGAGCGCATCTTAATGACGGGCCTGCGACGCGAGCGCCGCTGGTGACATCGCCAATACGCGACATGCGATATGTGTTTCTCATAGCCACCCTCGGCATCCTGCTATTTTCGGTGATGGATGCGGTGATGAAAGCGCAGGCACTGGCGTTGGGGGCTTTCAATGCGATGTTCTGGCGTATGGCGATGGGCGCACTTTTTGTCTCGGTGCTTTACCTGCCCACGCGGCCTCGGTTGGCGTCCGGCGCGGTGCTCAAGATCCATTTTATCCGTGCGGGTTTGACCGCTGTCATGGCGTATCTTTTTTTCTTTGGTCTGACCCGTATCCCGCTGGCGCAGGCCATTGGCCTGTCGTTTGTGGCGCCTATTGTGACTTTGTTTCTCGCGGTGCCAATGTTGGGAGAGCAAATTGGCGCTAATGCCAAGCTCGCCGCCGCTCTGGGTTTCGGCGGCGTGATGACGGTCGTTGGCGGCGAGGTGTTGGGAGGGCAGCAGGGCAGCGATTTGCTCGGGATGCTGTCGATACTGGTTTCCGCCGTGCTGTACGGTGTTAATTTGATCTTGCAACGGATGCAGGCCTTGATTGCCAAGCCGTTGGAGATTGCGTTTTATCAAAACTTGATCGTGTTTTTTCTGCTGCTGCTGGCGGCACCCTTTTTGATCGTGGTGCCAACGGAGTCAGCGCATTGGGGTGGTGCGGCTTTGGCAGCCGCACTTGCGGTGGCCTCGCTGATGTTGATGTCCCACGCCTACAGTCAGGCCGAGGCGCAACGACTGGTCGCGGTGGAATACACGGCTTTTATTTGGGCGGCGATACTGGGGTGGTGGCTTTTCGCTGAACCCGTTACGGCACGCACGCTATTGGGTACCGGGCTCATCGTACTGGGTTGCCTGATCAGCGCGCGGGGGCAGTAGCGTGTGTGTCACTGAGTAAAAGCGAATTGCCCCGTTAATCCAGAGAGGGAATCTATCGCTAGGTGTTCTGTGCCGCCGCTTTTGCCAGTAAAAAATCATTGTGGCTCAGGTAGAGCAGGTCGGATACCTTGCGAATCACGTGTTCCTCGTAGCGACTCAGGGCGTTGTCAGCCAGCGCGACTTGCCACATCAGGGTGACCAGTGCGCGCTTATCCGCAACCGATGCCTGCTCGTTGATGAGGCGCGTAAATTCGAACAAACATGTGGCGGCATCAACGCGCTCCGTGGCTTCGGCGGTGAGATCTGTGACTTCCTCATCGGTCAGCGAGAAGTGCGCGATCAGCAGCGATCGAATTGCGTCGAGTTCTACTTGATCAGTCGAAAAATCAGCGCGCGCGACTTCCATCAGTAAAGCGGCACTGGTGAGTTCCAGTGGATTGCGTGTTACCGATGCGTCTGAATAGGGTTCGGCGCTGAGCAAGGATTTCAGCTTTGCGAGTAGCATTGAATAACGCGCGGGCTAGTAGAACAGCGTGTCAGAGTGGTTGCGTCGCAGGGCGGCGGCGGTGGCGACCGCTACCGCCAAGATCACGCACTCGCCAATAATTTCAGGCCAAGTCCAGGCGGCTCCGTGCATCGCGGCGGCAAGGATTCGACCCGGCGCCACCAGACCAACGAGACAGCCACCCGCCAGTACCAACTGCGCCTCGGCACGCAGGGCGCCCCAAAGCAACAATCCGCCCGATCCTATGAAAAAAGCCGCGGAATCCCCGATCTGGGTGCTCCGGCCGGTACCTTCCAGTAGGGTAGCACCCAATAAGTGGGCAGCGGGTTCGGGGTGGATCCACCAGCCCAGACCTAACATCAGGAGTGCAAAGCCAAGTAGTGCGGTGAGGCCGCGAAGTATCGGTAACATGTCAGCACCTCATTTTTTATCAGTTGAATTGCCGAGAGCGCCAGCGCTATTCACATAACTCAAAGCATAACCGTGATTCACGGTAAATGGGTATGCGACTTAGCAGGCTCGTTGGTGGGCGAGACGTGGCTTGCGCTATCAGCACGCGCCTCTCACGGCGCGCCGTCAGTTACCCAGCTTGTCTCGCAAACTGTAAAACAACATGCCGGCGACGAGTCCGGGCCATCTCAGCAGCGTGCCACCGGGGAATCGATGAGTCGGGACCGAGGCCATCAGATCAAATCCGGAGGAATCGCCATTGATGGCTTCTGCCAGCAGATGGCCTGCCATAGTGGCGGTCGGCACGCCGTGACCTGAAAACCCCTGTGCGTACCAGAGATGGCCGCCAATTCGGCCAAAGTCAGGCATTCGATTGAGCGTAATCCCGACGGCACCACCCCATCCAAACTCAATCGCCGTTTCCTCGAGCTCGGGATAGATCTTGAGCATGTGGGGGCGCACAAAGGCGGGGATATCACGCGGAAAACGGCTTGAGTAGTTTTCGCCGCCGCCAAATATCAACCGACCGTCTTCTGACAGTTTCCAGTAGTTGATGACAAACAAGGTGTCGGACATCGACAGATTGTCGCGGTTAATGCGCGGCAATAACCGTGAAGGTAGCGGTTCTGTTGCCACGACAAAATTATTGATCGGCATGATGTTGCCCGCGAGTCGCGGCACGAGCTTTCCCAGATACGCATTGCACGCCACCACCACGTGGCTTGCGTTAACAAGGCCCTGCTCGGTAACGACATTACCTGTCGAACCATCGGCGGACGGCCGACCGCGGGTGCCTTCAAAAATCTGAACCCCTGCTTCCTGGGCAGCGTGCGCCAGCCCGAGGGCGTATTTGAGTGGATGTAAGTGTCGGCAACCGGCATCCAGTAGCGCACCGTGAAAGCCGCGGGCGCTGGTCAGTGCGCTGATTTCATCGGCCGCAAGATAGGAGAGTTGCTTGTAACCATAGGTGATTTCGAGGTGTTCGAGCTCCTCTTGGAGCTCATCGGCATGGCTGCGCTTGGCGGCAAGGTGCAGATTGCCCGAGCCCAGTTCACAATCGATCTTATATTCTTCAATCAGGGCGCAGACGCGCTGCACCGCGTCGAGGCCCAGTTGCCATAGCCCCTGTGCCGCCTCCATGCCGACCCATTTTTCGATCGAAGCCTGATCGGCACGTTGTCCCGTGCCCACGTGTCCGCCATTTCTGCCCGAGGCGCCCCAACCAATGCGCTCGGCTTCCAGCACCACTACGTCGAACCCCTTTTTACGCAGATGCAACGCGGTAGAAAGCCCTGTATAGCCACCGCCAATGATACAAACATCGGTTTTGATCTCACCCTGCAGCGGCGCGAATGGGGGCAGTAATCGTGTCGAAGCCGCGTACCAACTCGAAGGATAGGGGCGCGGCGCGGCGGTTGTGGCGGGAGCGTTCATGGCTGGCATTATGCCGCTTGCCGGTATCGGGATGCCAACCGATACTGTGCGGGTGTTTGGCTGCCCGCGGGGCGTTATGAGTGAAGCAGATCATAAGAAATCATCCAAAAAGATAGGGGCCTATGCGCCTGCGAGCGCGGAGGGCGGCTCTTCAGTGCCCCGCGCCGACATGAAGACGATCGAGGCGTGGCTCAAGGAGCACAAGATTTCTGAGGTTGAGTGCCTCGTTCCCGATATGACCGGGAATGCCCGTGGCAAGTTCATACCGGCGCATCAATTTACCGCCAATCGCGATATCAAACTGCCCGAATCCATCATGATTCAAACGGTGACGGGAGAGTACACCGACGACCACTGGGACTTCGTTGAGCCCACCGACACCGATATGCTCCTGCGGCCCGATGCCAGTACCTTGCGCCTGGTGCCATGGGCCCGGGAGCCGACCGGCCAAGTTATCGCCGATTGTTATACGGCAGAGGGTCAGCCCCACCCGCTTTCCACCCGTAACGTGCTGCGATACGTTCTGAGCTTATACGAGGCGGCGGGGCTCAAGCCCGTGGTTGCACCCGAGGTAGAGTTTTATCTGGTCAACAAAAATACCGACCCGGATTACGAGCTTATGCCGCCAAAGGGCCGCTCCGGCAGACGCGAGGTCGCCCGCTTGTCTTACAGCATCGATGCCGTGGCTGAGTTTGAAGATTTTGTCGAAGACATGTACGACTTTGCCGATCAGCAAAAGCTGGATGTCGACACCCTCATCCACGAGAACGGCGCGGCACAGCTGGAGATCAACTTTAATCATGGTGATCCTCTGGCCATGGCGGATCAGGTATTTGTATTCAAACGCACCGTTCGTGAAACCGCACAGCGCTACAACATGTACGCCACCTTCATGGCAAAGCCTATGCAACGCGAGCCGGGTTCGGCGCTGCACATTCATCAGAGCGTGATTGACCTCGAGACCGGGCAGAATATTTTTGCCACCGCCGAAGGCAAGCCGAGTCAGGCGATGATGGAATACATGGCCGGTTTACAGCGGTACACCCCGGAGCTCATCAGTTTTTACGCTCCCAACGTCAATTCTTATCGCCGCCTGGCACCGGATATTTCGGCGCCCATCAATTTGAGCTGGGGGTTTGATAACCGGACGACGGCCTTCCGTGTGCCCAATTCGGATCCGGCTAATTTACGCATCGAAAATCGATTCCCAGGCGCTGACGCCAATCCCTACTTGGCGATGACCGCGACGTTGGCAAGCGGGCTCCTGGGTATGCGCCAGCACCTCGAGCCCTCAGCGCCCCATCAGGGCACCGCCAACGAGGATAGCGTCGGCGTTGCCAGAACGCTGGAGGAGGGGGTTCGCAAGCTCAATGATACGCCCGAACTCCAGGCAATGATCGGAGAGCTGTTTATGCGCGCCTATGCGGCGGTAAAGCTCGACGAATTTGAGGAGTTCAACCGGGTCATCAGCTCTTGGGAGCGCGAGCATCTGTTGCTCCAGGTGTAGCGGAGTGCGGTCGTTCAACAAGCCTGTTGGTAGTAGCGCGTGGTGAACGACGTCGCCCGCCCGGCTTTTTCGCTCTTTCGCTGGGTGAAGTACGCGACCTATCTCCTTTTGTCGCTCAACGTGTGGTTCTTTTTTGCCGAGGAGATGGATAGCGCTCGATTCGCTCTTGCCTCCGGCGATGCTATGGCATCGGGTATTCAGCTGTTTTCTGCCACCCTCGATACCGTTGCCTGGGTCGTGCTGTTACTGCTTTTTGAGCTCGAGACTGCGGTTATTCCGGATCACCGTCTGCAAGGTCGACTGCGTTTTGCCATTCACGGCGTTCGATTTCTCTGTACTGCGGCCATTGTCATGGCATTTTTGGGCTATGTCGGGGAGTGGCAAACGCTGTTACCCAGTGAGCTGCTAGGGGGCGACGCCTGCGCTAGGGTGAATGAAGGGTGGTCTGTGATGATCAAGTTGGACGACTTTGTTCCGCTATCACTGGAAAACTGCGGTGAGTTGCCGGCTGACACTCGGCTGGTATCAGGATTGGAGCAGGTAGTGGCGTCTCCGGCTGGTTTGCTCGAGGGTCAGCGTTTGGCTTTGGTCGACGTTATAAACTCGGCCGCCTGGATTCTGGTGGTGATTATGTTGGAGATCGAAGTGCGTCTGCTCACCCGATGGGGAGCCGCCTCGAGGCCAGTCACACAGATCGCCAACACCCTCAAAATGGTGCTCTATGCCACGTTAGTGGTGGCCGCTGTTTACTGGGGGTTTAAAGGAGATTTTCTGGATTTTTGGGACGCGGCACTCTGGCTCTTTGCCTTTGTATTTATCGAGCTCAATGTTTTCGAGTGGCAGCAGGAAATACGTGATCGATCTCCTGCCACTTAGCGCAAATTTCCCTTAAAAATCGTCGTCAAACTCCAGATCGTAATCCCCCAGCTCTTCACGTAAGCGGAGCATTTCGAGTCGTTCTTCTGCTCGCCGTCGTTTCGCGGCCTTCAGTGCTTTTTCGGTAACGGCCTCGGCAAAGTCCAGCGACTCAAAGTCGTCGTCACTCAGCTCTCCCACCGCCTCAAAAAAGTCATCTGCCGGTTCTTCTGTTACCGCATTGGTATCTCTCTCACCCACAAACCACCTCCCGATGATCCTGAACAAAAAAGACCAGCCCCCTCGGCCGGTTGGCGCCATCAGAGCGCATGCGCCTTGCCGCCACAAGAAATTTTTTGGTCTGAACCGTTATGCCGCAAATAACAAATTAAGCTAAGTACATTGGTCGGTTTGGAGGTATAAAGGCAAGTTCCCCCCTGTGAAAAGTGACTGACGCGGTCGTGCGCGGATCGCGCGGCGGTGACCTGTCAGTCACGTTAGTCTGTCGGTAGCTGCAGTCTGTCGGTAGCGGTGTTTGATAGGTCGCTGTGCTTCACCGATAGTCCTTCACCGAGGGGACTGGTTACTGCAGCTGAGCCACGATTGCCTCGGCAACGGCTTGGGGGGTGATGTCGTCACAGTCTACGGTGAGATCACCGTAATGTTCGTAAAGGGGAATACGCTCATCAAAAATATCCCTCAACGTTTGGGTGCCTTCTGCGGCGATCCCTCTGTGGGGGGCCAGCGAGACACGATACTCAATGGTTTCATAGCGCGCCCGAAGGTAAACCACGGTAGAGGCGGCGCGCAGGCGCCCCATGATTTTGTCGCTATAGACCACCGAGCCGCCTGTAGAAATCACGGAAGGAAACAGGGGCATATCGGTTAATACTTGTTCTTCAATAGCGCGAAACATCGCATTACCCCGACCATCCATGATTTGCTGAAGCGTTTGCTGTTCTTGGGCTTCAATCAGGCCGTCGGCATCAACAAGCTCCAGATCGAGCTGCCGCGCGAGCTGGGTACCGACCGTGCTCTTGCCGCAGCCGGGCATACCGATCAAAGAAATAATCAAATCGCTTGTCACGATGGCGCGGGTCTCCATGGTGGCTGTGCAGGCCAGAGTAATCTATCGAAGCCGAGGCGAAAGGCCAATGGCTGATGCTGATACGACGGCAGGAGTCGCAACGATCACATCGGCGCAGATCCGCTAAGTGATAAGTCAGCCCCGTTTCAGGGGCAGCGTTGAGGAAAAAAGTGTGCCAGGCGTCGGTTAATGGGCCCAGTCGCGCTCTGCTTTGAACTGCTGCGACAGGTAGTCCATTTGATCGGCCAAAACCCGTTCCTTGGCGAGGTAGTGCCACTCGTAGGTGTTGGGTCTAAAAGGTACTGCCAGGAGGGGCATGTGGGCCTCCTCGGGTGTTTGGCAGTCCTTGAGCCAGTTACAGCGCTTACAGGCCGCCACGACGTTCTCCCACTTATCGGTGCCGCCGCGTGAAATTGGCAGCACGTGATCCCGCGTCAAGTCACCGCGCCCAAACTGACCGCCACAGTAAAGACAGCGGTGATCGTCTCGGCGAAACAGTGTGCGGTTACAAAGCGGAGAGGTGAAGTGATTCAGTACCCGGCCTTCGAGAGCGACAATGGGTTGCAGAATAATTTCGGATCGAATTCCGGTGAGTCGCTGCACACCCCCGAATACGGGGGGAAGGCATTCCCCGATGCCGTAGAGAACATCGCCGCGGGCGTAGGCGGTGACCGCCTCGTTCAGTGTCAGCCACCCTCTGGGTTGACCCGACACGTCCAGCTTGAGAATCGCTTGCATGGGTCTCGCTCACTGGTTTCTTCGACGGTACTGAAAAACGTCCATCATGACAATGAGTGGCAGCGAAAATTCCGCCTGTGATGGCGGGCCCGGTTTTGATATCTGAATCACGCGTTGCTGGGATAAAGGCGCTTGCCTTGATGATTGCCCCGTCTATCGATCGACAATCGGCGGTATACTCCGCGGCCTGCAGGGTTGCCGGGGCCCCATGCCCTTGCGAAAAAGACAGGGCCCGTGTGTAGATACGCTATCTGATAATGTGAAAAGCCAATCGGCGGCACTCTGTTGCTGCGCCTTATCGTGGGGGTAGGGCGTGTTCAGGATGAATTTTTTTGGGGGAGTGAGTGGTGAAAAAACTGTGGGATACCGTTGATGCAGCGCTTTTGAAGAGTTTGCCTAATGCTGGACGGGGCTTTGAGCAGCAGATCGACATACCTGAGTTTACGTTTCTCGGCGTCGCAGAGCAGCCGGACTTTGGTCATATCAAAATGTGGTTCTACGGCGAAGAAAAAACCATTGAGTTAAAGTCCCTGAAGGAATACCTGTATCAGTTCAGAGATACCATCATCAGTTATGAGAGATGCATGAGTGTGCTGTATGAGCATTTGATGTCAGCGTATGAGCCGGCGCGGTTACGGTTGGAAATTGAATTTCGCCCTAGGGGTGGCATCAGCAGTAAACTGGTGGCTGATAGCGACTGGGGCCATCTCGGCGGCTCAGATAAAATCTGGCAGCACCACGCCTGATCCACGTCCGGGGGTATGCTTTTCCGGCTGGTGCCCACTTGGGAAATATCTCGGAGAAACAAAAATGACAAAAACGGTTCACTGGGGACGATGGCTTTTGTGTCTGTGTCTGGCCGCCCCCGAGCTACTCGCGATGGAGCGGCCCAACATCCTCGTGATCTGGGGTGACGACATCGGCTTTTGGAATCTCTCCACGAACAATATGGGCATGATGGGCTACCAGACGCCAAATATTGACCGTATTGCCAACGAAGGCGCCAAGTTCACCGATTATTACGGACAGCAAAGCTGCACCGCTGGTCGTTCCGCGTTTATCACGGGGCAGTCACCCATTCGCACGGGGCTGACCAAAGTGGGTATTCCGGGCGCCGACCTGGGCATTCGCCCGGAGGATGTGACGCTGGCAACGCTCCTCAAGGAGCAGGGTTATGTCACGGGCCAATTCGGTAAAAACCATCTGGGTGATCGCGACGAGTTCCTGCCCACAGAGCACGGTTTTGACGAGTTTTTTGGCAACCTCTATCACTTGAACGCTGAGGAGGAGCCCGAGGATCCGGACTACCCGCAAAACCCTGCGTTTCGCGCGCGATTTGGTCCCCGTGGGGTGGTGCATAGCTTTGCTGATGGGCGGGTAACCGATACCGGGCCGCTGAACCGCAAGCGCATGGAGACCGTCGATCTCGAGTTTCTCGATGGTGCGCAGCAGTTTATTCAGCGCGCGGCAGAGGAGGACAAACCGTTTTTTGTTTGGTTTAACTCTACGCGCATGCATTTTTATACCCATACGCCGGAGGCAGAAGAGGGGCTCTCTGGGCAGGGTTTTTATAACGATGCCATGGTCGGTCACGATAATCTGGTGGGGCGGTTGCTTGATCAGCTCGATGAATTGGGCATTGCCGATAACACCATCGTTTTGTACAGCACCGATAACGGGCCTCACTTTAATACGTGGCCTGACGCGGCGATTACACCCTTCCGCAGTGAAAAAAATACCAACTGGGAAGGCGGATTCCGCGTTCCGGCGATGGTCCGCTGGCCGGGAAAAATTCAGGCGGGGTCGATTTTCAATGACATCATGTCGCACGAAGATTGGGTGCCAACAATCATGGCGGCCGTCGGTAGGCCCACGATCGCCGAGGAACTCAAGGCCGGGGTCACGGTTAACGGGCGTGATTACCACAACCATCTTGACGGCTTTAATTTTCTTCCCTATTTGACGGGGGATGCAGACACAGGTCCGCGCAATGCGTTTTATTACTGGAGCGATGACGGCTTGCTCACGGCGATGCGCGTGGGCGACTGGAAGGTTGTCTACGCCGAACAACGGGCGAAGGAGTTCGATGTCTGGCGTGAGCAGTTTCAGACGCTGCGCATCCCTAAGGTGTTTCATTTGCGTCGTGACCCCTTTGAGCGGGCGGACGAAAATTCAAATACCTATAACGATTGGTGGGTTCGCGTGGCGTTGCCCCGAATGGCAATGGCCAGAACAGAACTGCATGGCTTCCTCGAATCGCTGAAGGTGTATCCGCCGCGGCAGCGACCTGCGACCTTTACCATCGATCAAATGATGGAGCAGTTGTACGACCAGCAGTAACGCTGACGGCAGTGCCGTCTTTGGCGGCGCTGTTGCTGGGCCGACGCTAATTGCCGAGGTACGACCGCAGCACGACAGTGAATAAA
>VMDB01000131.1 GCA_008081075.1 Halieaceae bacterium | reverse complement strand
GGGGAGATTCGTGGACCGTGGGACTCGATGCCAATATCGCGGCTTGGCAATACACGCGAATCGGCGTTCTCTGGCGCTGGCTTTCATGGCCCATCGTCAAGCCGGCCGCTGCCTGGCTTTATCAATTCTGGGCAAAGCGGCGTTTCGCCAATCGATACCCCAATCATGATTGAACAAAGCCTGCCCACCCCGGGGGTGAGGTGCGTCTTGTCGAGCGCCGACATCGCAACTATGGATCGCACACCTCGTGCCATGCTCATCAACAGCCTGCCCGGTTACAAGCCTGCGATGCTGGTTGGCACATGCGGCGACGCGGGTCAGACCAACCTCACAATCATCAGCTCTCACTTCCATCTTGGATCCAACCCCCCGTTACTCGCGCTGATTGTCAGGCCATCCTCCGGCCGCAGTGAGCGGCATACGCTGGATAACATTCTCGAAACCCGCTACTGGACACTGAACAGCTTCACGTTAGACGAAGCCGCAATGGCTCACCAAACGTCGGCCGCCTACCCCCGTGATGAATCAGAGTTCGATGCCTGCCATTTCGAGACCCAATGGATCGAGGGAATTGCGGCGCCGTTTGTAGATGGCGCAGCGCTATGCGTTGGCTGCGAACTCCGCGAACATCAAGTGCTGAATATCAATGGCACCCACTTACTGATTGGCGAAATCATTCATTTAAGTTTTCCGCCGGATGCGCAGCGCAGTGACAGCAGTCTGGATCTCATGAAAATGAACGTCTTGGCCGTGTCCGGGCTGGACACTTATTTACTCCCGGCGACACGTCAGCGATTTGCCGCTGCGGAGGTGCATCGGGCACCTGAGTCCCTGTGAACCGCCGCAAGACTCGTAACCGTCGCGGGGCTGGGCTAGGTTAAGATCTCGCCGGCCACTTGTATTGCTACCGATGACACACAAGCTCCGCACAGATGCTAACAACACCAAGGAATTCCGAGATGAACCTATCAACGTCCCATGGGTTTCGCGCCCTCGCACTGCTGATGCTCACTACGATAGGCGCAACCGTATTTGCCACCGAAGTACCCGAGCGAGAGGCCATTCCTGAGGCGTACAAATGGGATTTGACCGACATGTATGCAGACGCCGACGCTTGGCAAGCCGATAAGACGCGCTTTCTTGCACTGCTCCCCGAAATCACGCGTCACAAGGGCTCTCTATCGGAGAGCGGAAGTCGGCTGCTAGCGGCAATTGAGAGCATTCAGCGTGTCGAAGCGGTCATCGCCAATCTATATGTTTACGCAGGACTGAAGAGTTATGAGGACACACGTATCTCTGAGAACGGCGCGCGCCTATCAGAAGCACAGGGTCTTTACTCGCAATACCAGCAGGCCTTGTCTTATTTCTCACCCGAGCTCCTCGCAATTTCCGACGACACGCTGAGGCGATTTATCGAGAGCACACCGGGGCTGGAGACCTATGCGCACTATTTGGATGAAATGGCACGCATGCGCCCCTACACCCTCTCGGAGAAGGAGGAGAAGTTGCTGGCGATGGCGTCGGACCCACTGGATAAGTTCGACAGCGTCTTCACCGCAATAGACAGCGCTGACTTGAGGTTTGGCACGATTCGAGACGAACAAGGGGATGAGGTCGAACTGACAGACTCTCGCTATGGTGCGTTTCTCCACTCGTCGGACCGGCGAGTGCGTGAGGCGGCCTGGAAAGGGTTATTTACTGGCTATTTAGGGCTCAATCACACCCTCGCAGCCAACTACGAAGGGCACGTCAAAAGCCGCGTCTTTTTCGCTCGCGCTAGAGGATTCGAATCGCGACTTCATCACGCCACCTACAGTAACGCCATTCCAATCGCCGTTTTTGAGAATCTGATTTCTACTGCGCGACAAGGCAGTGCGCCACTGCAACGCTACCTGCGACTCCGCCAAAAAGCACTGGGGGTAGAGCGGCTGGAGATATGGGACATGTATGCGCCGATAGTGCCGCCTACGATCGAGAACATCGATTTCGAGGACGCCAAGCAAATCGTTGCCGAGGCGCTGACCCCGCTAGGAGAGGAATACTTGGATGTTTACTGGAGGGGCTTCGACGAGGGCTGGGTCGACGCCATGGCAAATCGTGGCAAACGCGGCGGCGCCTACAGCTGGGGGACCTACACCTCTAAACCCTACCTCTCGATGAACTACGAGGGAACACTGAACAACGTCTCCACGCTGGCACATGAGTACGGTCATTCCATCCACAGCTATCTCACACGAAAAACTCAACCTCAGGTTTATGGTGACTACCGAACCTTTATCGCCGAGATCGCGTCGATGACCAACGAGGCGATTTTGATGCAAAAAATGCTCAAAGAAGCCGATTCAGCGGCTGAGCGTGCATACCTCCTCAGCTCCTACCTAGATGAATTTCGCGGTGGCTTCTACCGTCAGGCGTCCTTCGCAGATTTTGAAGCCAGAGCCCATGAGCAGGTAGAATCGGGCGCAGCGCTGACTGCGGAGGTACTCAATAATATTTACGCAGAAGTGTTCGCCGCCTACTACGGTGACGCTGTTCACGCCGACGAACTCAACCAGATCGAGTGGAGCCGCATCCCTCACTTTCTGCGCAGCGACAATTTTTACGTTTATCAATACTCAACCTCGTTTGTCGCGGCCACCGCTCTAGCGAAACAAATCCTCGAAGAAGGTGAGCCCGCCCGAGAGCGTTATCTAACCATGTTGAAGTCAGGCTCTAACGACTATCCCATTGAGCTTCTGAAGAAAGCGGGAATCGACATGACAACGGCTGCCCCCATTGAAGCAACCATCGAAGTGTTTGATGATCTGGTGGACCAACTCGAACAAGCGCTGAGCGAAATGGAGGGCATGGCCCTTGCCGGAGAATGACCCGCAAGCGCTCTCAAAGCCCGAGGCTATTGGCGTCGAGCGCTCGTCAGAACATTTAACCACCCTCGCAAAGGGATTGTGTGTGCTCACGAGCTTTTCTCGCGAGACACCCAGCATGACGCTCTCGGAGGTAGCCAAAAAAACGGGATTGAACGCCGCCGTCGCGCGTCGATGCTTGCTCACGCTGTGCGATCTTGGCTACGTCGGAAAACTAGAGGGGCGCTTCACCCTCAGGCCTGAAGTGCTGGTCTTTGCCACGCTCTTCAACGAAACATTTGACCTGGACAACACAATTCGCCCCGCCCTTCAGGAACTCCGAAGCAAGACCGATCACAGCGCTTCCTTTACGGTGATCACAGGGGGCGACGTGCTCTATATCGCTCACATCTCAACGCAACGTGTGCTTCGTCTGCAGGCGAACACGGGGACGCGATTCCCAGCCCTACTGACCTCCACCGGGCGCAGTATTTTATCTACCTGGCAAGACCACGAAATTCGACAGTTCATTAATCGGTACCCCGTCGCGGCGATGACAACTAACACCGTTACTGCGCCGGACGCTATTTTTTCGACCATCCTTGCAGCCCGACAACAAGGCTATGCGTTCATCAGCGATGAACTTGAATACGGCATCACCTCTCTCGCCGTACCTGTTCACGTGTCAGGTTATGGTGTTGTGGGCGCAGTCAACAGTTCGGCCACAACCAGTCAAATTGATGTTGCGGAATTCGTGCAGGAGCGCCTCGATGAACTCCAGCGCACCGCTGAAAAAATCGGGAGAAGACTCAAAACGGCCCCGGATCTACTTGCAGCCATTCGCTCAATGGCCCAGCGCAGCCAGTGAGCGCTCTAAGCGCTCATTAAACGTATCCGCATGGGTGAAGTGGCATAAATGACCACCGGGCATCGGCACTGCTTCAGCGCCACATTGCTGAATTAAAAAATCGGTGTGGGCTCGGCGTATTGCAGACTCTTGCTCCGCAACGATGGCCCAAAGGGGCAATTTTTGGCGGGAGAACACTTCAGGTAACAAGGCCGAAAGGTCATCGCGCTTTCCGTCTGAAGACGATTCGAGAAGGTCCCGACCCTCGTAGCCGCTAATTAACTCGGCGACTGCCGCCCGCTTGTCGGGGGGGACACCTATTTGCATCAGCGGATGAGCTAACCATGCTTCGGAAAAAGCGGTGCGATCACCCGCCCTCAACAACTCTCGATAATAGTCGTATGGGATCTCTGTGGCATCAAATGGCAAGCCATCGACGAGACCCCCCTGCAAAATAATCCCATCCAAGGTCGCCGGATACTGCGCAGCGTAGCGCAAGAGCAAACGGGCTCCCTGGGAGACGCCAAAAGCGTAGACCGGGCCTGATTGATGCTTCAGCAAGCACCTGAGATCCTCCAGCTCCCTACTGAGTCCTGAGGGCAGTGTATTGACACCAAAGCCCCGTCGGTCAAAGGCCACCACTCTGATACCCCTCTCTGCCAGCGCCGCCTGACCAGAGAACGAGCGGTGATCCAGCGTCCACCCGTGCACACAAACCAGAGTCGAGGTTGGTGATGTAGGCTCCCACAGGGTGACGGGCAACGCGCCGTCAGCTAATGGCACCTCTTCGTAGCGCAGCGCCATCGATCATTCAGTCAGGTTGATATGCCACAGCGCCCTCGGCGCCGCGCCATAGCGCGTTACCCACCGGCCGCTCAATTTCCTCCAGCAGGTGCCCGACCAGACCAGCGCAACGGGCTATGAGGATAACGCCGCGCATCATTGTCGCGGGCAAGCCCGCATCCAGCATCAGCACAGCGAGCACAGTGCTCACATTCATCACCAGCGCTCGACCCAGCGCCTCAGACAACGCCGCCTCCAATGCCTTTGCCGCGGCCAAGGGGGCACTATCCTCGTCAACGTAGCCCAGCATTTTCTCGACCCGGGGATCTTTCCCAGTGTGAATGGGGTGTCCAAAGCCCGGCACCGGCTCACGACGTTCTCGGTAATCCGCCACCAATGCCCGCGCTGCGGCGGTTTTGTCATCCTCGGCGAGCAATGACTCCAAGATACTGCCGCACAGCGCCGCGGTACCCGCATAGCGATCACCCACTCCCAGCAAGCCTGCCGCGACCGCCCCCTGTAGCGATTCGGGCGCGCCGTGTAGCGTCAGTCGGGAGGCGACCGCGCTCGGTGTAAGCCCGTGCTCCATGATGGTCACCAACACCAGATCAACTAACTCAACCTGTCTCGCAGTAGGCATCTTTCCCAGCGACTGGAGTAAAAAAGCGCTGGTGAGCGAATGCTGACCCATGACGTCGTCAACGAGGTTCTGACCCCGAATTAAAATGGTATCCGCGTCGAAGCCGCAAATCGCGGTCTGAGGGCTTGGGGTTTCTGAGGCGGCCATAGCTTTTATCCCTTAGAAAGTATTTTTTTCGGAGTAACGGGGTGATCCGGGGGGGGGGAAGATACAGTATCATTCGCAGTTTCGAAATGCGGATATTATTTCGCATATCGAAAAACCACAATAATTCTGAATTGCATGAGAGGACCTTCAATGATGTTTACCCGTCAACGCATGATGGTAGCCGTTGTGGCTGCAGTCGCCGCTGCAGAAGTGGGCGCCCAGGCCACACTCGAGGAAGTGGTTGTGACTGCTCGTATGAGATCCGAATCTCTGGCCGAGAGTCCGGTGTCGGTAAAGGCTTTCACCGAATCCGATATTCGCTCAAGCGGCATTCAGACCCCGCAGGATTTCGTTGATCTCACCCCCAATGTCACGCTGGTACAAACGCAGAGCACGGGTAACTCATTTCTGAACATTCGGGGCATCTCCTCTGCTCGGAACTCAGAGCTCGCGGCTGCCGTTGTGATCGACGGTGTCCTGCTCTCGAATCCCTCCCAGCTCAACCAACAGTTATTCGATATTGAGCAGGTAGAAGTCTTGCGCGGACCTCAAGGCGCCATCTACGGCCGAAATGCGATTGGCGGGGCCATCACCATCACTACCAAAGCCCCCGGCGACGAGCACGAGGGCGAAATTCGCATCGGCGCCGAATCCGCGCCGGGCTGGAGCGTTAAAGGATATGTGGGAGGCCCATTGTCTGACGATGGATCCGTCAAGTACCGCCTCGCGGGAAGCTACATGGATAATGATGGTTACATCGACAATGCGTATTTGGGGGAAGAAGCTGACCCCTACAAAGACACCTCAATGCGCGCGCGCCTCAATTGGGATGTGAGCGACCGTCTGAGCACGGACTTCCGTGTCAGCTACTCAAAGCTCGAAACGCAGGCTTTCTACTTCATCATCGATGTGGAAGCTGACGACACAGATAATCCCGTTCAGGTAAACAACCCTGGCTACAACGAGCGGGAATTTTTGAGCGCCAGTTTCAAGTTTGACTACGACTTGGGCTTCGCGACACTCAGCGGCGTCACAGCCTATGACGATCTCGAAGAAACCTCGAGTGGCGATCAATTTAACTTTTTACCGAGGGAGCATCCCTACAATTACTTTAATAACGACGCCTTTGGCGGCTTTATCAAGTTCTTGACCGGTGACGAGTACACCGACCTCTCCCAGAACCAATATCTCGAGGTAGAGTCGGTGAGCCAGGAAATTCGCCTCACCGGCAATAACGAATCAGGGGCACAGTGGATCGCAGGCGCCTACTTCATTGCCACTGACCGCTATATTTCGACTGGGTCACAGATTGATCGTGGCCTCGGGGTTTTCAACGTACAAAAAGACTTCCGCGACTCGGTTTTTGTGAACCCCGCTGACCCAAGCCCACAGCTCGGAATATTGGCAGACGAGCAAGACAACTTTGCCTGGGCCGTATTTGGTCAGGTGGCATTTGACATCACGGATGACCTCGAACTCAGTCTCGCCGCCCGTTACGACCACGACGAGCGGGAGAACACCGCTCTAACGCCTCCGCTCTATGACACCACAGGACTGGGTATTGTTTATGGTGAAAAGCGCAAGGAAAGCTGGGACGCTTTTCAGCCCAAAGCAACTCTGCGGTGGCGCCCGAACGACAACTGGGTGGTCTACGGTGATATTAGCCGCGGCTTCCGTAGCGGGGGCTTTAATCAAACTGGGGTAGGCACAGCCATTTTATATCCCGGGATCGACGATATCTTTGACGAGCAAATCTCGACTAACTTCGAGGTCGGCGCCAAAGGTGACCTGCTAGATGGCAGACTCCGCCTTTCGGCCGCGCTCTTCTACAACGAACTCGAGGGTGCCTACTTCTTCTTTTACGACCCCAACACCAACACCCAAAACCTTGGCAGCGTGCCAGAGGCGGAATACACCGGCGTGGAACTTGAGGGCACCGCTTTGCTGGGTGAGTACTTCACACTCAACTTTGGCCTAGGACTTACTGATAGCGAGATCACCGAGGCGCCTACAGCCGACTGGCTTGGCAATCAAGCCCCGCTGGTCAGCGAAGTCACGGGCAATGTTGGACTTCAGTTCCGCGCTCCCGTGGGCGGTGGCGATATGGAATTCTTCGCCCGTGCCGATTGGCAACATCTTGGGGAGACCTGGTGGGAACCCAACAACTACTCCTCTCGAAGCGCAGTGGACCTCCTTGACCTCCGAGCTGGGCTCGAGTCAGCCGATAATTGGGCAGTCACTGTGTGGGTTAAAAATGCGACCGACGAAGAGTACAACACCGAGTATTCTCCGGGCCCTGACGCGGCATTTATTCTCGGCATTCCCGGCGTGAAACCCCAGTTCAACTTCCTGTGGCCAGCGCAAGGTGTTCGCTACGGTATCGAACTGACCAAGTGGTTCTAAATCTTTATTGACGCGGAGAGAAACACGGAATGAATGCCATCGCACAAATCAAATCTCGGCTACACCACAACGCCTATGTCTGCAAAGATTTGGAGGAAATGCGTCAGTTTTACGAGGAGATCATTGGCTACCGTCTTGTGGCGACGTGGGCCGAGCGAACCGATCTCTTTGGCAAAGTGCGCACCTATGCTCATTGTTTTTTTGACATAGGCGACGGCTCCTCCCTCGCCTTCTTTCAATTTGCCGACGCCGACGATGCTGCAGAGTTTGGCCCTGAACTTCAGCCCAGCGGCTTCCGGCACTTGGCGATGAAGGTAGATCAGGCGACGCAGGATGCCATCAAGGAAAGGCTCGACGCAGCTGGGTATTTTGAAAGCGGCCAAGCCTATCCTCTGAATCACGGCTACTGCTGGTCGCTTTACTGCTTTGACCCCTCCGGACTGCTAGTGGAATGGACCGTTGATCACGAGGACGTGGAGCAAATCAATGCCGACAAAGCGGCAAATGCCCATGAAGATCTGCGCAAGTGGCTGGGCGGAGACCATACGCCCAACAACGAACAATTCCATCGATAATCACTGAGGAAAACTGATGCCAACATCTATTGCCGTGGTCTACCACTCGGGGTACGGCCACACGGAAGTTATTGCAGAGGCCGTCGCTGAGGGAGCCCGAAGCGTCGAAGGCGTCACCGTATCGGTTGTTACGGCCGGCGAAATCGAAACGCCGGATTCGGCTGGACTCACGCAACTCGACAGCGCCGATGCGATGATCTTTGGCGCACCGACTTATATGGGCTCCGCCTCAGCGGTGTTCAAAACCTTTATGGAAGCCACGTCGACCCGCTGGATGGAACAAAAATGGGCCGACAAGCTGGCTGCAGGCTTTACCAACTCAGGGTCCATGAACGGTGACAAACAAAACACGTTGATCGAATTTTTCACCTTTTCTATGCAACACGGCATGGCCTGGGTGGGTCTCGGACAAATGCCAGGCAATAATCACTCCGGCGGCTCTGAGAGCGACACCAACCGGCTCGGAGCATCTATTGGCTGTATGTCTCAAGCCAATGTCGACCAGAGTGGCGACGTCGCACCGCCGGAAGCTGATCGCGAGACAGCCCGGTTATTTGGCGCACGGGTCGCGCGGGCGGCACTTCGCTGGCAGCACTAATGAAGGATCACGCCATTTTCGACTCGGCCGCAGAGACGCGCCCGGTAGAGGAGCAGTTTTCTCTGGACAGGGCCAGCTATAGAGAGCAGGTAAAATATCTGTTCTCGCACTCTGATTTTTATCAGAAAAAATTTGCGGAAGCCGGCTTCTCGACGCCGGAACAGGTGGGAGACTTGGACGATATCGCCGCGCTCCCCTTCACCGAAAAAGACGAGATCAGGCAGTCTCAGGCGGACTACCCACCCTTTGGCAACCATGTCGCTGCGCCCGCAGAGGCTTTACGGCGTATTTTCAGCACCAGCGGGACTACGGGCGTGCCCTGCTATCTGGGACTGACCGCTAACGATCTGGGCATGTACGCGACCAACGTTGCGCGGGGCTATACCGCAGCCGGCTTCAAACCCGGACAACGCTTGGTGGTGGGGTTTAACGCGGGCCCATTCGTAGCGGGTGCTGTCTATTATGGCTTCGATAAGATCGGCGCTAGTGTGATTCCAGTGGGAACAGGGAACACCGAGCGCATGGTTGGCGCGATACAGAATTTGGGAGCGACTGGCGTGAGCTGCACGCCCTCCTACGGACTCTATCTCATCGACTGGTGCCGAGAGCGCAATATTGATACTCGCGCTCTGGGCCTCAAAAATATGATTACCGCAGGCGAGCCGGGTGGTGGCGACCCGCTGATCCGATCCACTATCAACGAAGCCTTTGGATGCACAATCCGCGAGTCGATGGGTATCGGCGATATTTCGCTCTCGGTCTGGGCAGAAGACGCCGACGAAGCTGGCATGCACTTTATGGCCAGGGAATTTGTTCACGTAGAGCTCATTGACCCACAGTCAGGGCGCACAATTCCTTGGGAAGACGGCGCGCAGGGCGAACTCGTCTATACCGCTCTCAAGCGCGAAGCGATGCCCCTATTTCGTTTTAGAAGCCGGGATCATGTTGTCGTCAGTCTGCGCGACAACCCCACCGGGCGGACCGGGCCGCGGATTCGATGCATTGGTCGAACGGATGACATGCTCATTGTTCGAGGCGTTAACCTTTTCCCCACCGCGGTAAGGAACGTGCTGGAAGATTTCAGTGAAGAAACTTCAGGCATGTTTAATATTCAGCCCGCAACTCGAGGGGTGCTTCAAGATCCACCATTACCCATAGCAATCGAAGTTTCACCCGGCGCCAGCCCGGACAATCGCGCGCTCGCTGAGCGCATCAAACAAGCAATCAAAAATCGACTCTTGGTGACTACAGAGATTCATCTTGTCGCTCATGGCACGCTGCCGCGGGAAACCTATAAATCCAAGTTGGTGGATTATTCCAAGGCGGTGGCCTGAGGCACGCGATTAAAGAGAACCTGAGCAAAAAGATGCCATAAAAGACCGAAACTCTGTGTATCGCGATACACTCAGGGCGCGTCCAGAAGGAGTTAACGTGATGGCATCTCTACCCCTGTTCCCGACATCTCTCGTCGGCAGCTACCCGCAGCCCGATTGGCTGATAGATAAACAGAAGCTCAAAGGCCGATTTCCACCTCGTACCCGCGCGGCTGAGCTCTGGAGAATCCCCCCAGAAAACCTTAACGAAGCCCTGCTGGATGCGACTCGGCTGGCCGTCAGCGACCAGGTCGCCGCCGGACTCGACATCATCACCGATGGCGAAGCCTGTCGCGAGAGCTACTCCAACCATTTTGCGACAGCGCTAGACGGGGTCGATATCGACAACCCGGGCGAGGCCCTCGATCGCAGCGGAGAGCCCGTCCCGGTGCCTCGGATCACAGGCCCCATCAAACGACGCCACGCTATCAGCGTCGATGAAGTAAAAGCCCTAAAACAGCTGACCGATCGACCGATCAAGTTTACCGTGCCGGGCCCATTTACCATGGCACAACAGGCACAAAATGACTTCTATCCCGATCTTCGAGAAGCCGCTCTGGCATATGCGGAAGCGGTGAGAGAGGAAGTTGAGGACCTGTTCGCAGCAGGTGCGGACATTATTCAACTCGACGAACCGTACATGCAGGCGAGACCGGAGGCGGCAGAGGCGTATGGCATCGAAGCACTCAATGCCGCCTTACGAGGCACCGCCGGGACAACCTGCGTTCATATTTGCTTCGGCTATGCAGCGCTGATTCATGAACGCCCGGAAGGCTACTCTTTTCTACCTCAACTCCATCAAGCTTGTTGCCATCAAATATCAATAGAAACAGCCCAGTCCGACCTGGATTGTTCGGTGCTGTCGTCTTTGCCGGAACAAACCATCCTCCTAGGGGTCATCGATTTGTCCTCGCCAGAGGTAGAGTCAGTCGAAACGATTGTTGAGCGGGTGCAGCGTGCGCTGCCGTATATAGATAAAGAGCGGGTGGTGCTCGCTCCTGATTGCGGGATGAAATATCTGCCAAGAGACGCATCCCTTCACAAACTGTCGAACATGGTCGAGGCTGCCAAAATTTTACGTTCGCAACATTGAACCAAAAGGGATCGTCGATATCTAATGGGTGGGAATGAACACAAGTGGGTGCGCATAAGATGATGAATAATGGCGGGGATTTTAGGCCGTTGAATAGCAGTCTTCGACAAACGGGCGCGCTTTCCGCCTCCCACTTGGCGTTACTGGCTGTGTTGCTAGCCGCCGCGGCGGGCGCCGCCTATTACTTTGGATTAGGTGAAACACCGGATATAGCGCGGGCTGAATCCGAGCCGCCTGAAGCAACCACAATCACTTCCCCGCCGCCCCCGCCGCCCCCTCCCACAACCGATGACGACACGTCTGCGATCGAAGAGGAAGCCATCGCGGCGCCAGCGGAGCCTGTGCTGCCCGAACCGGTGACACCCCCACTGCCTCCACTGAGCGAGAGTGATGATGCCGTCCGCGATGCACTAGGGGCCATACCGCTTGGTACCCCCGGCCAGCAGTACCTCCTGACTTCGAACATCATCGAGCGGAGTAGCAGCGCGCTCTACCTGATGGCACAGGGAGACGTACCCTATAAACTGATACCGATTGCTCGGCCCAAAATACCCTTCCCCATCAGCGACGATGGCCTCAAGGTCACGGCAGACCCTGAGGGATTCTCTCGTTATGACAGCTTGAGTAGCTGGTTGCGCCAAATCGACATCGAGGCAATCCTCGAAGAGCTCCAATGGTTCGCGCCGCTTTTTAGAGAGGCATGGAGTTTCTACGGTGATTCGCCGGAGGAATTTGATGCGGCCGTGCTGAACACGCTGGACGTGATCGTGAGCACCCCTGAAATAGACCTGAGCGAAGCACGCTTGATCCGAAAAGAGGCCGTATGGATTTATGAGGACCCCGCGGTCGAGGGGCTCGCGCCGTTGCAAAAACAAATTTTGCGAATGGGACCCGATAACGCCCTCATCGTAAAGGCAGTCGCCGGCCAGACACGCAATATTTGGCTCAGCACCATGAGTACGGAATGACGTTGCTTTAAGTCACTCTTCCGGGACGTCCGGACCCTCGTCGCCACTCACCAACTTTCGGCTGAGTTCCGCGCTGAACCCTCTGTATTGCAGGAAACGCAGTCGTTTGGCCTTTTCTTTTTGGCGGCTCTGGAAGTCACCCACGATAGGCGCTCCCTGATATTTCTTTCTGTACACCGCAGCGGCGTGACAAAACCAATCGTCAGAGGCCTCGCAGGCGTCGTCTAATGCGCTGTTAACGAAAGTCTCCACACCTTGCTGGCGCAGATCCTCTCGGATGCGATTGGGGCCGTACCCCCTGCTCGTTAACTGTCTGGCCCGCGACGCGGCATAACGCGCATCACTGAGCAACCCATCAATTGTCAGTTGCTGTAACGAGCGCTCCAGCGTTTCCTCGTCTAACTGGCGGCCGCGAAACCGTTTTCGCAGCTTGGTCGACAGTTCGCGCAGACTATGTTCTCGCCGGGCCAGCAGATCCATTGCCGCTCGGCGAAGCTCGAGCGGGCTAACCGATTCACCCGGATCAACCACGACTCGCGCTAAGGCCTCAGGATGATTCGGCCGCGTCGCTCCTCTCTGCATCCTCTTCCGCGGCTGCCTGCACCGGCTCAGAGGCCACCGCAGCCAGCGGCAAACCCATCATTTGATGCCGGATTTGATCTTCGATCTCTTTAGCAACGGCGCTATTTTCCTCAAGGAAGCGCGCCGCATTCGCCTTACCCTGCCCAATTTTGTCACCCTTATAGGCGTACCAGGCACCGGACTTATCTACCAGATTCAGCTTCACGCCCCAATCGATGACCTCTCCCATGTGGTAGATGCCGCTGCCATACATAATCTGAAATTCGGCCTGCCTGAATGGAGGAGATACCTTGTTCTTGACGACTTTCACGCGGGTTTCGTTGCCCACCACTTCGTCACCCTCCTTCACAGCTCCGATGCGGCGAATATCGAGACGAACCGAGGAGTAAAATTTAAGGGCATTACCGCCCGTGGTGGTTTCTGGGCTACCAAACATGACACCAATCTTCATGCGAATCTGATTAATAAAGATCACCAGACAGTTGGTCTGCTTAATGGCACCAGTGAGTTTCCGCATCGCCTGACTCAGCAGGCGCGCTTGAAGCCCCACGTGTGAATCACCCATCTCTCCCTCAATCTCCGCTTTGGGGGTTAACGCCGCAACCGAATCCACCACCAGCACATCAACCGCACCTGAGCGCACCAGCATCTCCGCGACTTCCAGCGCCTGCTCGCCGGTGTCGGGCTGAGAAACAATGAGGTCGTCCACCTGGACACCCAATTTATCGGCGTATTGCGGATCCAACGCATGTTCGGCATCGATGAAAGCGGCTGTGCCGCCCGCTTTTTGCGCCTCTGCGATCACCTGAAGCGTCAGTGTGGTCTTGCCCGAGGATTCCGGTCCATAAATCTCAACAATTCGACCCTTTGGCAGACCGCCGATACCCAGTGCGATATCCAATCCGAGAGAGCCCGTGGAGATAGAGGGGATGGCGACCCGCTCCTGATCGCCCATTCGCATCACCGTGCCCTTACCAAACTGGCGCTCGATCTGCGTTAATGCCGCGTCCAATGCTTTTTGCTTGTTCGGATCCATGTCTCGCTCCTATCTCTCTGTGTCTGTATCTGTGTCTGTCTGAGCCTCTGTGCCTGTCAGTCTCTTAGTGTCTGTCAGGCTATGGCTACCAATGAAGCTGTGATTCTATCGAGTCGCTTGACCGCCCTTACTCGTCAGCCCCCAGCTCCCCCGATCCCTGTTAACACCCAGCTAAACCCGCCTAGACTCCGCTATACGCTGCATTTGCACCGCGCTGCGGACTCCACCGAAAGTACTGTATATATATTCAGCTTTTTTGGCCGGGATTGCAATGCAGTTTAGCGATCAATTTCGACAATGTGAGTGTCGCTTTGGCCAACATGTCGCCAAAAGCGACACCTCATCGCCTTGGCTGGACGTTATTCGCTGCTTTATAAAAAGGCGTCACCGCCATTGGGACTCAAACACTGGCCCCGAAAATGAGAGGCGGCATCGCTGGCCAAGAAGACGTAGGCACCCACAATATCCTCCACCTCTGCGATACGGCCCGCCGGAATGTTCTGGCGGATGCCCTCCAACACATCTCCGGGCACATCTTCAAGAATCGGGGTCATGGTGGCACCGGGTGCAACGCAGTTCGCAGTGATGGGACGCGCGCCAATCTCAAGTGCCACACTTCGCGTAAAGGACAGGATCGCCCCCTTGGCCGCTGTGTAGTGAGAGAAGCCCGGCGCTCCGATATAAGCCAACTGAGAGGCCGTATTGATAATGCGTCCGCTGTTTTGCGCGTACATCATTCTCAGCGCTGATCGTGTGCACAAAAAAGTCCCTCTAACGTGCACCGCAAGTAAGCGGTCAAAATCGGCGGCGTCCATTTCCTCGACAGGGCTCGAGTGGGCGATTCCCGCGTTATTAACGAGGATATCGAGTCCCTCTGCCGCGACGCTTTCAAACATCGCCGCTACCGCAGCCTCACTGCTAACATCAGCCTGGACTGTAGCTGCGTTACCCCCCGAAGCACGGATTTCAGCGGCAACCGCCTCGGCATCACTGCTGGACGCCTCATCCGGGTAATTCAGCCAAACGGTAGCTCCATTTGCTGCGAAGGCCCTCGCAACCGCAGCACCAATACCGGAACTGGCGCCCGTGACCAGCGCGGTGCGGCCCGTGAGGTCCGCCGAAATCATTCCTTTGCTCATATAGCACTCCGCGCCAACTTGACACTTTATGCAAGTCTACTGGGAATACCCGAGGGATACACTTAGCCAAACCACCTGCGGCGCTTAACGATGAAATACACACGCCATACACACCGCCATTGGTCTCTCGTAATCCTGCTCGTACAGCTACTCTCGCTGGACACCGCTACGGCACAAACCCTGCCCTTGCAGGAGGCAGCCTGTCCACCGGCAATAAACAATGGCCGCCATTGCACCGCCAACTCCATGCGTGTAACCGCTGTATCGGCAGAACCCGAACGGACAAGCTGCGACGCGGGAGAGCGCTTTAATCTCAGGGTTGGCGTCACTGTGGGAACAGGTCAAAACCGGGCGGCGAAGGAGCGTTACGACCT
>VMDB01000064.1 GCA_008081075.1 Halieaceae bacterium | reverse complement strand
AAAAATCGGTAATTTCGGGGAACTGCTTTTTCAGGAGCGGCACAAAGACTTCATTCAGTGCTACGCCCAAAATGGCGGGTTCGTCAGGGGGGCGCCCGGTGTAGGTGCTGTGGTAGATGGGGTTCTCGCGCGTGGTGACGGTTTCTACGGTAAATACGGGGAAGGTTTCGACTTCGTTGTAATAACCGGTGTGGTCGCCGAAAGGGCCTTCTTCCGCTTGCTCGTCGGGGTCAATAAACCCCTCGAGAATGATTTCGCTATGAGCGGGCACCATGAGTTCATTTTTCTTGCAGGCCGGTGACACACAGTGAGCCAGATCCGTTTTCTTGCCCCTGAGCAAACCGGCGAAAGCATATTCCGACAGCGCATCGGGGACTGGCGTGACGGCGCCAAGGGTAGTGGCTGGATCTGCGCCCAGCGCAATGGCTACGGGATAAGGTTCGCCGGGACGCTTTAACTGCCAATCCCGAAAATCCAGTGCCCCACCGCGATGAGACAGCCAGCGCATGATGAGCTTGTTTTTACCCAGCAACTGCATGCGGTAAATACCCAGATTCATGCGCTCTTTTTCCGGGCCGCGGGTAATGACAAGGGGCCAGGTTACCAGCGGGCCAATATCGCCTGGCCAGCAGGTCTGAATCGGCAACTGGTGTAGATCAACGTCATCACCGGAGTAGATGACCTGCTGACACGGCGCGTTTTTGACCACGTTGGGCCCCATGGTCAATATTTTCTTGAGCAGAGGTGCTTTATCAACGAGATCGCGGAAACCCTTGGGCGGATCAGGCTGTCGAAGGTAGGCCAGCAGCTCTCCAACGTCCCGAAGTGCCTCTACTGATTCTTCTCCCATGCCCAGGGCGACGCGTTGCGCTGTCCCGAAAAGGTTGGCCAGCACGGGAATGCTCGAGCCTTTTGGGTTTTCGAACAACAGGGCGGGGCCGCCAGCGCGGAGTGTGCGGTCAGCGATTTCTGTCATTTCCAAATTGGGGTCGATCTCGGCAGTAATTCTGACAAGATCCCCCCGTTTTTCGAGCTCGGTGATAAATTCCCGCAGGTCAACAAAGCTCGGCATGACGGAGCGTTACTTACGCTTCATCGACTTGAAGAATTCGTCGTTTGATTTGGTATCCTTGAGCTTGTCCAGCAGGAACTCAACTGCGGGCAAATCCTCCATTCCGTGCAGTAGCTTTCGCAGAATCCACATTCTCTGCAGCTCCTCGTCACCGGTGAGTAGTTCCTCACGACGAGTGCCAGAGCGACGAATATTAATCGCGGGGTAGACCCGCTTTTCTGCAATTTTGCGATCCAAATGCAATTCCGCATTACCGGTGCCTTTGAATTCCTCGTAAATCACCTCATCCATCTTGGATCCAGTGTCGATTAGGGCGGTCGCGATAATCGACAGACTGCCGCCTTCTTCTATATTTCGCGCAGCGCCAAAGAAGCGCTTTGGACGTTCCAGTGCATGGGCGTCAACACCCCCGGTGAGCACCTTCCCAGAGCTGGGAATGACCGTGTTATAGGCGCGAGCCAGACGGGTAATAGAGTCCAGCAAAATGACGACGTCGCGCTTGTGCTCAACCAGTCGCTTGGCTTTTTCGATCACCATGTCAGCGACTTGCACATGACGTGAGGGGGGCTCGTCAAACGTAGATGCCACGACCTCGGCACCACGAGCACCGACCGAACGCTGCATCTCTGTTACTTCTTCGGGTCGTTCGTCTATTAGTAGGACAATGACGTAGCACTCAGGGTTATTCGTAATAATTGCCTGCGCAATGTTCTGCATCATGATGGTTTTACCCGCCTTGGGCGGGGCAACCAGCAGACCTCTTTGTCCTTTGCCAATGGGTGCCACGAGATCAATGATGCGCCCCGTAAGATCCTCGGTAGAGCCATTGCCTTTTTCGAGGGTCAAACGCTCGTTGGGGAACAGCGGGGTCAGATTTTCAAATAGGATCTTGCTCTTTGCACTCTCCGGCGACTCAAAGTTAACGTCTTTGACTTTGAGTAATGCAAAATATCGCTCCGAATCTTTGGGGGGTCGGATCATCCCGGTCACGGTATCGCCTGTTCGCAGGTTAAACCGCCTGATTTGGCTCGGGCTGACATAGATGTCATCGGGCCCAGCCAAAAACGAGCTATCGGCAGATCGCAGGAATCCAAAACCGTCCTGTAAAATTTCTAGAACGCCGTCACCCCAGATATCTTCGCCACTCTTTGCGTGGCGCTTGAGCAGCGCAAAAATAATATCCTGCCGGCGCGACCGGGCCATGTTCTCGACGCCCATCTCCCGGGCCATGTCGATCAGATCCTGCGTTGCCTTGTTCTTTAGCTCAGTGAGGCTCATGGGGTTGGCGCTGGGGGTATTCGGATCCCGCCTGGGACGTCGCTGACGACCACGCCGGGAGCGCCCTTGTTGCCCCTCCTCATCGCCGTTGGCATTTGCCTCGGAGGCCGCCTCCGACTCACCGTTGGCTGTGGATACTGGCTCTTCCGAGCCCGCATTGTCGCCCGCTTCAGCGGCTTTCAATTTGAGTGTTCGCGCGCTTTTCTTCGCGGTCTCGTCAGTCTCCGCGTCGGGACTGCTGATCGCTGGCTGCTCACTATTCTGGGTATCCAACTCTTCTGTGTTGGCGTTGGTTTGATCTTCCACGAGTAATTTCCGGCTGCTTGAATATCAGTAAGAGGAAAGAAATCCGTTCGGTGATGCTTTTTGCGTTTTTGTGCTGGTGCGCATCGGACGGTAACGGCGTGCCCTTGCTCCCAAACGATTTGAAGGTCACCCGGGCCAGTTACTGGTTACCGTAGTGGGGAATCAAAAGGAAAGAGTGAGGCACTGCACGGGTTCATCGAACACCGTGGGTGAAACTTAGCACCGGCTGAAAGGGACGTCCAGCGAAATCTGAAGGGCTTTTTTCAGGCCCTTATCCGTTAAATCGCGGAGTCAATGAATTCTCCGAGCTGGCTTTTGGATAATGCCCCCACTTTGGTATCCACCGCATTACCAGCTTTGAACATGATCAGTGTGGGAATTCCCCGAATATTAAATTTGCCCGGCATGTCAGGGTTGGCGTCAACGTCGACTTTACATACTTTGACTTTTCCCGCGTATTCTGTAGCAATCTCCTCGAGAATTGGGGCAATCATTTTGCAGGGACCACACCATTCGGCCCAAAAGTCGACCAACACAGGCAGATCGCTGGAGAGTACCTCCGCGTCAAAGTTATCGTCGGTCACATGCGAAATATCAGCACTCATAATGGCTCCAGTGATTGGTGCGGCGGCGCGCGGCCGCATTCGTGGGAAATTTGGATGACGCAGGCGAGAAAATATCCTACTGCCAACCAACCGGCAACCTCTTGTGATCAATCAGTGTCGTCTGCTTGGTATGTCTATATGGTGCAGTGCGCCGATAGCACGCTGTACGCCGGCGTCACTACCCACTTGAAGCGACGCCTGGGGCAGCATAACGGAGACGGAGCGGGCGGGGCTCGCTACACCCGGGCGCGGCGACCGGTACGGTTGGTGTGGTGGAGAGCCTGCCTAGACCGGTCCAGTGCGCAAAAGGAAGAAGCATGGATCCGGCGCCTGAGTCGCGGGCAAAAATGGGCGCTGGTGGAGGCATTTGATCGGGATACCCCCCGATGACGGTTGATGCGTTCTGGGAGTGGTCGGTCGAGCGCTACAGCCACCCTGCGACTCGAGAGTATCTGCTGATGCTTCAGGACTCCCTGAATTTGGTTGTGTTGGAGGCGCTCTTTGGCTTGTGGTTGGGGAGCCAGCGTTGCGAATGGCAGGCAGGTGTCGTCGACCGATTAGGTGCGGCATCTGACAGCTGGCTACGGGCGGTCGTTGTGCCCCTGAGGTCAACTCGAAAGCAGTGGCGATCGGAGCCCACGCTGCAAACAGCGCGCCAGCACCTGTTGGCGTTGGAGGTGCAGGCAGAGCGCCATCTGGCGGAGTTAATGTGGGACGCAGTGATGGTCTCTGGTGATGGGGTTGCAAAGTTGCTACATCAACCTGACAGGCCGATTGCTGATTTGATGCGTGTAAATCTCGGCTGTATTGCCCCTTTTCGCGACGGTAAATATGTCTCGGAACGTGAGCAGGTGGTGGTACTCATCGATCAAGCCACGTAACATCCGCGGTCCGAAACTTTACATAGAGAGTAGTTGATATGAGTACTCCCAAGACCCGAATGGGCCTGACCGCAGCGGCACTGTCCTTTACTCTGTTTCTAGGCTGTGGCGCCAATACCGAGGAAGAAGCGGTATCACTGGAGTCTACCGACGCACGTCTGAGCTATGGCATTGGATTGCGCATGGGCGAGAGAATGGCTGCCGATGCCATGACCATAGATGTCGCAGCCTACGCAGCGGGCTTGGAGGATGCCATGACTGGCGCCGAACCCCAGCTCACGACGGAAGAAATTGATGCAGAAATGACGGCGTTCCAAGAGCGTCGTCAAGCGGAAGCCGAAGCGGAGCGTACCGCGCTCGCACAGTCTAATCTCGAGGCGGGGAGAGCCTATATGGAAGACTTAAGTGCCAAGGGTGAAGTGCAAACGACTGAATCCGGCCTACAGTACATCGTGGTGGAGGCAGGAGAGGGTGATAACCCGGTTGCTGCCGATTCTGTGGAAGTGCACTACGAAGGGCGCCTCATCGACGGGACAGTTTTTGATAGCAGCTTCGAACGGGGGCAAACCGTCACTTTTGGTCTTACTCAGGTGATTCCGGGTTGGACCGAAGGCTTACAGCTGATGAAGCCCGGCGCCAAGTTCAAATTTATTATTCCCCCAGAGCTGGGTTATGGAGAGGGCGGCGCCGGCCAAATGATTGGACCGAATGCCACGTTGCTGTTCGATGTCGAATTGATCGCAGTGGTACCTCGCGAGGATAGCTAGGCGCGCAACCGGCCACATTAAAAGCTGAATCGATTCACGCCTCGGGGTGAAGTCAACGCTTCACCCCAGCGCTTCTTGTCAATCCCGCGTCCGCTCGTAAGGTTTGCGACTGGGCGGCCCGCTCAAGGGACGCACTTCCAATCCCATAAACTCAGTGGCCTCTTCCTGCGAGGGCTCCATCGCCGCCTCCCCGGGGGCCGTGTCAGCTGCGGACTGCGCAAGACTCGTTTGCGTCTTGAAGCAAGCTGCCGCCGCCGCCATACCTGCCAATCTTTCCCCGTCTTCTGACCACCAGCCAGCTGCGCCTGCTTTCAATTCGTTGACGGTCTCGGTGGCGATGGCCTCGCAATTCACTGTGTTGGCAGAAAGCTCAGGTGCTATCAATAGCGCACTCACCACCAGGCTCGGGGCCAGTCTTCTTGCATTTGGGTACCGCTTGAACATGGATGAAACCTCTTTGCAATTCACTCTGCTCTACGTCATCGAGTGGGCCACTGGATTAGCTTCGGTATGCCACACCCGTTTTCAGCGCTGCCGGCACGGGCTTCAGAGAGCAAGCCTGCGCTAACTTTGTGCAATCGCGCACCCATTTGGCGCGCAGGCTGCCCGAGAGGTGCTCTACACCTCACTGCGCGCACAACAAAATCTTGAAAAAAATAAAAAAATGTATGAGTAACAGAGTGTTATCGATTTTGGCCCGCCTTTTGCAAAGAGTCGAGTGAGCAAAGGTTCGCCAACACAGTAATTCCAGGTCCGTTATTCGCTGTGTCGGTCGATTTTATGACATCACGAGGAGCTCTTATGAAAACTGCTACTTCCCGCAACAAGCTCGCCGCAATCTTGTTACCTGCGGCCTTTACCTGCGCAATTGCTTCGTCTTCCCAAGCCGGGGAGTGGTCAGCAAACGCGTCAATGACCAGTAACTACATTTGGCGTGGTTTGACCCAGACAGAAAACGAGGCTGCGGTTCAGGGCGGTATCGACTATGCCTCAGACAGTGGTTTCTATGTGGGGACTTGGGCCTCGAACGTGAACTATGGTCCGTCCGATGTCTACTCATACGAGCACGACATTTACGCGGGCTTTGCTTTTGACACCGGTGCGATTAGTTGGGACGTTGGCTATCTCTATTACAACTATGACAAAGAAGCAGAGTTCGACTTTGGCGAAGTCTACGTCGGTGCCGGTATCGGTGGTTTCAGCGCCAAGTTTAACGTGCTGGCCAATACCGAGGCTGACGAGGCTGAGGGGCAGGACTTCGGTTTTGGCGAAGCCTATTATCTCTCTCTCGACTACGGCTTTGAGATTGGAGACGGTGTCGCGATCGGATTGCACGTAGGTCATCACGACGGTGACTTTGCCGAGGCCTTTAACGGTAATGCCGAGGGCTATTACGACTACAACGTAACGGTCTCAAAGGGCGGGTTTACGTTCATGATTTCTGATACCGACGTAAAGGGCGGCGCTGCCGAGGGCGGGTATGACAACGACCAGATCAAGTTCGTCGTGTCGTACGCGGTCGACATCGCACTCTGAGTGCCTAACTGGCTTGTGGCGACACGAGCCCTGACATCAGTGGCCACGAGAAGCGCTCCCCGGGAGCGCTTTTTTAATGCGGTTCTTCTGGGGTCCCGTTCAAACGTTCGCGTACTGTCGGTAGAACTCCGCCAGGTAGTCATCGAAGCTTTGTGTGTCCCGCGCTTCTATTTCCGATTGGTGTCTGAGTGAGGCCTGTGCCTCGTTACGCAACTGCGCAAGTGTTTGTGCTTCCAGCGGATGAGCGAGATGTTCAGCGTGCCAACGGCGAGAGTACTGTTGCGCCAACTGCCAGAAGCTTTGTCCGCTGTCTTCTATTTCTTTTAGCATTCGCGCCGAAAGCGTCAGCGCCGGATCCGCCAATTTTTCTCGCGCATCTTTGACCACTGCCTGATAGGTCTTCTTGGTATCAGTGGCGTCATACCAAGCCGCGATTTCCATCATTCGTTCCAGAATCGGTTCTGCAAGCTTTGCAACAGGAACCTCGCTGCCGTCATCGGATAAGAGTGTTAGACCCGGTTCTCGACCCGTGTTGACCATTCGTTGCAGATTGATGGCGTTTCTCTGTTGGCCCGATTCATCGCAAAGTGGGCTGTCGTCGATCAGGCACGCCAGCAGGAATAAGTCCAGTAAACGCATGGTGCTGCCGTCAATGCCAAAGGGGATGAACGGATTGATATCAACGCATCGCACCTCGACGTACTCGACGCCCCTTTGTGCCAACGCGACTATTGGCGCTTCCCCGCTTTGTGTGACGCGTTTGGGCCGAATCGGGCTGTAGTACTCGTTCTCAATTTGCAGTAGCGCAGTATTGAGCTGCGCTCGCTCGCCGTTGTCCATTTGCACGAAGGATTCGTAGGCGGAATGCGGCGTCAGAATCGCTTCCCTCAGCGTCGAAATGTACTGGTCGATGTCGTTGTAACAGACGCTCATGCGCGCTTGTGCATTGCTGGTGTAACCCAAATCACCCATGCGCAGCGAAGTGGAAAAAGGCAGGTAGTAACTGTGATGATCTGCCCCCAAAGGCTTGAGGGGATGTGAACGATTGCCCTGAATGAAACTTGCGCAAACTGCCGGTGAGGCACCCAGTAAATACAGTAGCAGCCACACTCGGGAGAAAAAATTGCGGATCAGGGCAAGGTAGCCCTCTGTTTGAAACTGCGTGGCGTCATGTTGCTGGCCCGCCGCCTCACGCGCTGACTGCCAAAACGCATCGGGTAATGAAAAGTTGTAGTGAATTCCTGCAATAGCCTGCATTTTGCGGCCGTAGCGCACGCTGAGGCCATTTCGATAAACCCGCTTCATTTGGCCGACGTTTGAGGGACCAAAAGAAGCGATGGGAATGCCGGCGTCGCCGTTGACTATACAAGGCATACTGGCATTCCAGAGAAACTCGTTGTCTAGCTGCTGAGCCGTGAAGCGGTGGATGTTAGCCAGCGCTTGTTCAGTGGCAGATATAGAAGCAGAGACCGGCGTAATGAATTCCAGAAGCGCCTCTGAGTAGTCTGTGGTGATGTAGGGGTGCGTCAGCGCGGAGCCGAGCGCAACGGGGTGGGGCGTTTGTGCCAATGTCGCCTGACTTGAAGTAACCCTGAGGCTTTCTTTCTCCACTCCCCGTCGGACCTGCAGCAGCAGCGTGGGGTTTTTCTCCAGAACCCGTCGGAAAACCGAAGCATGTTTCGACACGGCTCTCCTCCCATGTGATGAATTGACGGCAATCGCGCTAGGCGAAAGCCCGCGTCAGGGGTTAAATTGGTGCGGAGTGTACGGTGCGAACGGCTTATCGTACAGAGGCGCAACGGTCCGCGGTTTCGGTTAACGGAACGCTACCGCACAAGCACAAGGAGGTGTTTTGACGATGCGAATCCATGAATGGCTACGAATTCTTGCCGAAGGTAAAGGTTCTGATCTTTTTTTGTCCACGGGTGCGCCCCCCTGCGCGAAGTTTGCGGGCGCGTTAAAAACCATTGCACCCGATGTGTTGGCCCCTGGTGAGGTTGCGGCCATCGCCGAAGAAATCATGGATGACGCCCAACGCGCTGAGTTTTCTCGAGAGCTGGAGATGAACCTGGCGCTGTTTTTACCCGGCACCGGGCGATTTCGCGTCAATATCTTCAGGCAGCGTAACGAGGTGAGCATCGTTGCGCGGTTTATCGTCTCTGAAATTCCGCAGTGGCATGAGCTTGGCCTGCCCGAAGTTCTGACCGAACTCATCATGCAAAAACGCGGCTTGATACTCTTCGTTGGCGCCACCGGCTCGGGAAAATCCACTTCATTGGCGGCAATGATCGATTATCGTAATTCTCAGGCCAGTGGTCATATCGTGACCATCGAGGACCCGGTGGAATTCGTTCACGAGCACAAGAAGTCCATCATTAATCAGCGGGAAGTGGGCGTAGATACGCGTAATTGGCACAACGCGCTAAAAAACACACTGCGTCAGGCGCCGGACGTGATCCTGATTGGCGAGATAAGGGACAGAGAGACGATGGAGCACGCCCTGGCATTTGCCGAAACTGGGCACCTCTGTATTTCCACATTGCACGCTAATAATGCCAATCAGGCGCTGGATCGCATTATCAATTTTTTCCCAGAGGAGAAACGCCAACAGTTACTGATGGACTTGTCCCTCAATCTGCAGGCATTTGTTTCGCAGCGGCTGATTCCCAATAAAGCGGGTGGCAGGAGCGCCGCTATAGAGGTGATGCTGGGATCTCCCACCGTGAGAGAGCTGATATTGCGCGGAGATATTGGTGCCCTGAAAGAGATCATGGAGAAATCCAAGGATCGTGGCATGAAGACTTTTGATATGGCGTTATTGGAGTTGTGTCAGGCGGGCGTAATTGCTGAGGAGGACGCCCTGCGTAATGCTGATTCCCAGAACAATCTGCGCTTGAAGCTAAAGCTCACCAGCGATCCAGTGCCCGATCGCACGGCACCGTCATTCAAATTACAGGACTGAGGCTCAGTCATGAGCGAGAAGATCGACGGGGCATTTACCGTCTGTCTGAGAGGAGCTGGTCGATGATGCGAGCCAACTGGTTGAGGCTGTTGCACTCTTTGACAACATCGCAGTGGCGCTTGACGCGCAACATTTCTGAATCTCCCGTGCCCCACAAGCGCGCGGATTCGGGATTCAGCCAGATGACTTTTTTAGCCCTTGCTTTCATTTCAGACAGCAAATCCAGCCTCGGGTCCGCCTGATTGTTACGCGCATCGCCAAGAACGATGAGGGTCGTAGCCTGATTGACCTCCGCCAAGGCTAATTCGCTGAAGTCATTCAGCGCGCGTCCGTAGTCAGTTGCCCCACCGTATTTAAGATTCACTTTCTCAATGGCTTCCTCAACGGGCAACGTGTCAAACAAGTCACTGACCTCGCCCAATGCCGCAGAAAAAGCAAAAGTCCGTGTTCGGGGCAATACATCCTGCAAGGCATAGATAAACATCAATAGAAATTTGGCGTATGCAGCCACCGATCCACTCACGTCGCAGATGGCCATTATCTGGGGCCGCTTTCGTTCAATTTTCCGCCATTTAGGTTGAAACGGTATGCCGTCAGTGGCGACGGCTTTTCTGATAGTTTCGCCGACGTGAAGTTTGCCGCGTCGGTACCGCCGCCTTCGCCGACCATGTCGCGCCGCAAGCTTTCGCGCCATACGTTCCATCAGGCGCTTCAAGCGCGCCATTTGGCTGTGATCGATGTTCCCTAATTTAAGCTTTGCCAGAGAATCGTCCAAAAGATCCTCAGTTTGCGCGCTGGCATGAATCAGATAGGCACGTTCCACCCTGTCCCGGACCCGTTCGCGCAGCTGCTCTCGTAAAGCCTGTACGGCTTCAAATGCTGCGGGTTCGCTCTGCTCAAACTCAATCGCCGCTGCCCGAAGCGCTTCATCTCCCAGTGCATCCAGAATTTTTCTGACGTATTGCCCGCGCTGTGTAAACAGAGAGATTTCATCAACTTTGACATCTGCTGCAGCCGTCTCGATAGCCACTGACAAAGCGCTTTCGTCCTGAGATTCAAGCGCGTCGAAAAGCGCATTTCCGCGCAGGCCTTCGAGTGGGTCGGCATTATTCTGGGGCGGAATATTGCCCTCTAGAGGAGATAGGTTTTGCGAAGCTTCTGGTTGCGCGAACGGCTCCTCGCTCGCCGAGGCGCCGGCGGGGGTGTTGGACGCGAGCTGAAAGTAGTCGTCAAACGCGTTTTCGAAGGTGGCGAGTTCATGGCTTGATTTCGCCAGCGTCGCCGCTAACCCGTTCTTGAGTAAGTTTCTGTCGCTATAGCCAAGGAGCTCTGCGGCCTCGATGGCGTCGAGGGTGTCCGCGGGAGACACCGGAATTTTTTTGCCGCGAAGGAACTGAATAAAGGCCAGCAACTGGTCGCTACTGGCGCTGTGCGCGACCGGATGTCTTTCAGGGTCGGTCAACGGTATGGCCTAAGCTGCGGCAGAAGCCATCAGTTTCGGCAGCTGGCCCTCGGCCATCTTGATGTCTTCTTCGTATTTGAGCAGCACATTTAATGTGTCTAGTACCAAACCGCCTTCGAGGTCTTTAGCGTGAAGTAGTATGAGGCTCTTGGCCCAGTCGATCGTTTCCGATATGGCTGGCGCCTTTTTTAAATCCAGAGCGCGGACGGCATGGACGAAGCGTACCAACTGGTCGGTCAGAGATTGACTGAGATCAGGCACTCGGCTTGCCACAATTCTTGCCTCCAGCTCCACCGTGGGAAAAGGAATATGCAGGTGCAGACAGCGTCGCTTGAGCGCATCTGAAAGGTCTCGAGTGTCGTTACTGGTCAGAAATACGAGCGGTTTGGATTCGGCGTTTATCGTGCCCAATTCTGGGACGGACACCTGAAAATCAGACAGGACCTCAAGCAGCAGTGACTCAAATTCGAAATCCGCCTTGTCGATCTCGTCAATAAGCAAGACGCTGCCCGCTTTGGCCCCCATGGCTTTTAGTAACGGGCGGGGCTCGAGAAAAGCCTCCGAGTAAAACACGTCGCCAAATTGGTGCAGCCGGTCCATCGATTCTGACAGTCCTTTGGCACCATCAAGGATATCCCCCAGCTGCTCCTTCAGTAGCTGCGTGTACAGCAATTGCTTGCCGTATTTCCATTCGTAGAGAGCTTTGCTTTCGTCAAGTCCCTCGTAGCACTGGAGTCTCACCAAAGGTCGATTGACAACTTGTGCGCAGGTCTTGGCTAATTCTGTTTTTCCGACGCCGGGGGGACCTTCAATCAGCACTGGCTTTTCTAGCGCAGCCGCCAACTTGATGACGGTGGCAATGCGCGTTGTGCAGATATAGCCGGCCGCTTCAAAAGCTGTCTGAATGGCGTTTAACTCATCGAGAGCTGGATAATCAGAAGTAGACAAAGCGTTTTTCTCAGATTTGTGGCGTCAGCCGCCAGTGGCGTTCATAAAGCGAACGATTTGCGGTTCTTCGGGACGGTCGAAGACATGCCGCTCGGGCTTCAATGCGAGACTCTCAATAATAGTGCTTTTAATCCGCTCATCGGAACATCCCGATCGAAGCAAGGCGCGCAAATCAATTGACTCCTCGTTGCCAAGACACATCAGCAGGCGGCCTTCGGCGCTGATGCGAAGTCGATTGCAGCTACTGCAAAAGTTGTCGCTGTGCGGTGAGATAAAACCCAGCTCGGTCTGCGTGCCACTGATCAGGAAGTCTCTCGAGGGACCCGCGAGGTTCTTATTGGGTAGCGGTTCCAGCGAGTAGTGATCACCGAGCTTCTCCCGCAACGTCTCGGACGACACGTAGGCCAAGGGTTTGCCGCCCACCGTTACCTGACCCAGGGGCATTTCCTCAATAAAAGCGATGTGAATCTGCTTTTCAATAGCGAATTGGGTCAGTGATAACACTTCATCCTGATTGAGTCCTGCCAGTATCACGGCATTGAGACGGATGCGGTCGAATCCCGCCGACACGGCGGCGTCGATGCCGCGCAATACGGTGTTTAAATCTCCCACTCGGGTAATCTCGCGGAAGCGGTCAGCGTTCAGACTGTCTAAACTGATATTGATCGATCGAACACCGGCGTCCTTCAGGGATTGCGCCGTGTCCGCCAGTTGGCTGCCATTGGTGGTTACGGCGAGCATGGTTAGCCCGGGCAGCGCCCCTAGCCCCTTAAACAGATCGCCAGCGCCTTTGCGCACCAAGGGCTCACCTCCCGTGACTCGGATTTTGCGGACACCCAACTCTGTAAATAGACGGGCGACGCGGAGTAACTCCTCAATCGAGAGCACCTCCGACCGAGGCAGGAATTGCATGGCTTCTGCCATGCAGTATTGGCATCGAAAATCACATCGATCGGTAATAGACAGCCTCAGATAGGAGATCTTTCGACCAAATCCGTCGATCAGTTCTGAGTCAGACATTCTGGACATGCGGGGAGTTTACACAAGGGCGCAGGGTGAGGGAGCATACAGTAGATGAATGCAATGACCTACCTTGATCCGAGAAGATCGGTTTGGCCGGGCTTGACCACGGGTCTCTTACTGAGCCTGATGCTCCTGTCATTTGACTATGCCCCGTCAATCGTTATCACGGCCGTTCTCGGATGGCTGTGCATGATGTGGTGGATTTTCGAGCCGATCCCCATCCCGGTCACCTCGTTACTGCCGATCGCCGTTTTACCGGCAACTGGCATCTTGACGGTAGATCAAGTGGGGGCGTCTGTAGGCTCGCCACTGATTATTTTATTGATGGGTGGGTTTTTGCTGTCACGCGGCATGGAGAGTACAGGGGCTCACCATCGCATTGCTTTGAGTGTAGTTAATCTGGTGGGGGGGCATAACCCGCGCCGACTGGTATTGGGTTTTATGTTGGCCGGCGCCATGCTGAGCATGTGGATTTCCAATACGGCATCGGCATTGATGCTCATGCCTGTGGCACTGGCAGTATTGGCATCCTGTTCAGATCGCCAGCGGCTGGCGGTGCCTTTACTGTTAGGCCTGGCTTGGTCCTGCAGTATTGGCGGTCTGGGAACGCCGATTGGTACCCCGCCCAATCTGATTGCTATTCAGGTGTACGAAGCAACAACCAACGAGGTCATCAGTTTTGGTCAGTGGATGTCATGGGGATTGCCGGTTGTAGCCCTGTTACTTCCCTCTGCATGGTGGTGGGTCACTCGAGACTTGCCCTCTGAACTCAATATCACCTTGCCGGTAGTGGGTCCTTGGCGAAGCGCTGAAAGGCGAGTGCTCGTGATTTTTGCCCTCACCGCGCTTGCCTGGATAACGCGCGCGGAACCTTTTGGCGGTTGGCAACAGTGGTTGAATCTACCCTCTGCCAATGATGCCTCGGTAGCGCTGGTTGCCGTGCTGGCGCTGTTTATCGTCCGGGACAGGCAAGGATCGCCGCTGATTGAATGGCGCCAGGCTAACGAAATTCCCTGGGGTGTGCTGCTGCTATTTGGCGGTGGTATTTGCTTGGCCCGAGGATTTGTGGCTTCAGGCCTCAGCGCTGAGGTAGGAGAGGCGCTGACGCAGCTGGCCGTATTGCCCGTTTTCGTGATGATGATTGTCATGGCTTTGGTGGTCACGTTTCTCACCGAAGCCACTTCCAATACTGCAACCACAGCCTTGTTAATGCCCGTGCTGGCAGCGGTCGCGGTTGCGGTGAGCGTGGATCCACTGTGGTTGATGGTGCCTGCCGCTATGAGTGCGAGCTGTGCCTTTATGCTCCCCGTTGCCACTGCGCCCAATGCCGTGGTGTTTGGCACTGGAGAGCTCCCCATTCACAGAATGGTGAGAGAGGGGTTATTACTGAATTTGATTGGCGCGATGATCATCGCCGGCACGCTCTGGGTCAGGCTGACCTGACGCCGCTTTCGGATTGAACGTCTGAAGCAGAAAAAATGCGCTAGGGGGCGTTAGATCGTGTGGGTGCTACTGGAGGTCGCACTCCGCAACGGGCGGTGGCCCGATGCGGAGTGGTGTCAGGTGTTAGAGGAGCGCCATCATCGTCTCGGCTGAGCTAACGTCGACACCCGGACCGTCCTCAATATTAAGATGCGTGATCTTGCCATCCTCGGCAATCAGGGCGTAACGCTGGCTGCGCGTCGCCATACCAAAGCCGGTTGCGTCCATTTCCAGACCGAGGGCCATGGTGAACTCTCCGTTGCCATCAGCAAGCATCACGATGGAGTCATTGGCATTTTGTGCCTCACCCCACGCGTGCATGACGAAAGCGTCGTTGACGGAAAGACAGATAATGCCGTCGACACCCATTTCTTTAATTTTGTCGGCGTTGACTACGTAGCCAGGTAAATGCGTCATCGAACACCCTGGCGTAAACGCGCCCGGTACGGCAAACATTAGGATCTTATTGTTATTGAAGAGGTCTGCGGTAGATACCGGCGCTGGACCCTCACTACCCATGACGGACAAGGTGCAATTGGGGATGCAATCTCCTACGGCAATAGTCATGTTTTCACTCCATCTTTTTAATGTGATTTAACGGCACGCGTACGCACCTGCGCCGGCCTAGACAGATTAGGCGCAAATACATGCCGAATAGTACCTCATGAAGGGGATTTTTCGAGCAATCGAGTATTGATTAGTTCACATTCTGCAAAAAATTCGCCCTGTTTTTCGCCCAGATATGGGGCACATAGCGACAGCGCCTGTAGTACAGCTCGGTGAATGGATTGTTGAGCCCCCATTGACTCGCCCACAAATTGCTCGAAGCTGAGCCAGTACATCAGCGTCATCGCCATGCTATCGGCAATGTGTTCCAGCCGCGAGGGCGCCGGTAGGACGTCGGCTGACGCGAGTAAATCCGTCGCCAATCGGGTCGCGGCACGTTGTTTCAGCGCCATCAGACGTCGCATGCCTCTGTCTATTTCGGGATACCGCTGCATCAGATCGCTCTGATTGAGATACAGAAAGCGATGTTCATACATCACCTCGAGCAGTACGGTTAAAAACAGCCAACTGCGCTCCAGCGGGTTGCTCTGATCCAAAAAATCCTCGGTGATCAGGGGAGCAGCCAACAGACTTGCAAGCTCTCGATAGTAATCGGCGAAAAGCGCCGAAACGATGCCGTCTTTGCCCTTGAAGTGGTAGTAAAGGTTGCCCGGGCTAATATCCAGCTCTAACGCAATATCATTGGCCGTAACGTTACGCTCACCCTGTTCGTTGAACAGGTGTGTCGCGGTGAGAAGAATGCGCTGTGCCGTTTTCATTGCCGGTAAGTGTAGCGCGATGGGACGACAAGCACCCTTGCACAATAGGGGTGATTTCACTCATGTCACTCGCTCATTCCGCGCAGCACAGGGAATCAAGACTGGTTAACAACGCCAAGTCCGGGCAACGGGCGGGGCAATAAAAAAGGGGAGCCTAAGCTCCCCCAAAATAATCCGGACCGGATGGTTGATTAAGCTGCCTTGCCGAACTTTACTCTCAAATCTTCAAAGCGAGCCTTGGCCTTCTTCATCTGCACCTCGAGCTTTGAACGGTCTGCCAGAGAATCCAGCTCAAGATCGGCGAGGGCCTTCAGCGCGTCTTTCTCCACCGCCGTGCCGCGCTTGATCAGTGATTTATAGAGCTCCTCCGCCTGCTTGCGACGCTCCGTCAGTCGGCTTTGCGCTTCGTCTACCTGCTCCTGCAGCGTTGAGAATTGCTCAAGTAACTGATCGTAGGCCTTGCCATAGACGCCGAGTCCGGCGAGAAGGGCATTGCGGCCGGTATCGATGGCCTTGGGCCGTGCTCGCGTCTTTGCCTTGGTGCTTGCTTTAGCTTGGGTTTTTGCGGCCGGCTTTTTCTTGGCGGGTGCTTTTTTGGCCTTAGCGGGCGCTTTTTTCACGGCAGCTCTTTTTGCCGCTGCTTTGGGTGCTGCTTTTCTCTTGGCTTCTGCCATGGCGTTTCTCCTTTTCGGGATGGTTGAAAACGAGGCGGAGTGTGGCGTCAAAAATTAGAATCTGCCCTCTAAAAAAGAGCGGTCGCGTGGGAATTTTGCATATCTGTGCGGTTTTTGGCCGGAGCTACTCGTAAAGCCCAGCGATGTAGCGCCTTTTCTAAGGCTGGACGTGCTGGAATTGATAGCGGCGGCGGCGCTGCGCTTGGCCGGGGCAAAACCGCGCCCGGAAATGAGCAGGTCCGGCGGCGAACGATTGGTAGCTTTGCAGAATGGCCCAAATACCTGATTTGCGCGTAAACCGC
>VMDB01000099.1 GCA_008081075.1 Halieaceae bacterium | reverse complement strand
CCCAGAGGCGCTTCAGGATATCCCTCTCCCGAATAGAGAACAGCCCTCAGGCTCGTTTGTCTTCCTTAACTTCCTCAAACTCGGCATCGACCACGTCTCCTTGGTCTGGCTCGGCGCCCGCATCCGCGGCATCCGTCCCGGCTGGCGCATCCTGCGCTTGCTGTGCGGCATACATCTTCTGCGCAACACCGCCCGTTGCCTCGGTCAGTTTCGTGGTTGCAGCTTCCATCGCGCCCGCGTCATCCCCTTTTATTGCCTCTTCAACTTCAGCAATTGCAGCTTCGATCGCGCTACGCTCATCCTCTGTCGCGTTGTCACCCGCCTCTTCCAGCGTCTTGCGAGCAGCATGGACCATACCATCGGCCGTATTGCGTGCAGCCACAACTTCCTCAAATTTCTTGTCGGCTTCCGCATTCGCCTCGGCATCCTGCACCATTTTTTCGATCTCATCCTCCGACAATCCACCCGACGCCGTAATGCGAATGGACTGCTCTTTCCCTGTCGCCTTGTCTTTTGCAGAGACGTTGAGAATACCGTTGGCATCGAGATCAAAAGTCACTTCGATCTGGGGCATACCGCGCGGAGACGGCGGGATGTCAGCCAAATCAAATCGCCCAAGGGACTTATTCTGGGTCGCCTGCTTTCGCTCACCTTGCACCACGTGGATCGTTACCGCAGTCTGGTTGTCTTCAGCGGTTGAGAACACCTGTGACTTTTTCGTAGGGATGGTGGTGTTCTTCTCAATGAGCGGCGTTGCCACACCACCCATGGTCTCGATACCCAGCGTGAGCGGAGTAACATCCAGTAGCAACACGTCCTTCACATCGCCCGAGAGCACGGCACCCTGAATCGAGGCGCCCATCGCCACGGCCTCGTCGGGGTTCACGTCTTTGCGTGCCTCTTTACCGAAGAAATCGGCCACCGCTTGCTGCACCATGGGCATCCGAGTCTGTCCACCCACCAGAATGACGTCGTTAATCTCGCCGGGAGACAAGCCGGCATCCTCCAACGCGGTCTTCACGGGCACCAGCGAGCGCTTCACCAACTCCTCAACCAGCGACTCAAGTTTGGAGCGGCTCAATTTAACCACCAGGTGCTTGGGACCGGTGGCATCCGCAGTGATATAGGGCAAATTGACTTCGGTCTGCTGGGAACTCGACAGTTCTATCTTGGCTTTCTCAGCGGCTTCCTTGAGACGCTGCAGCGCCAGTGGATCGTTGTGCAGATCAATGCCGTTCTCTTTCTTGAATTCTCCCGCGAGGAACTCGATCAGACGCAGGTCAAAGTCTTCACCGCCGAGGAACGTGTCACCGTTCGTCGCCAACACCTCAAACTGGTGCTCCCCGTCCACTTCGGCGATTTCAATAATCGAAATATCAAAGGTACCGCCACCCAGGTCGTAGACCGCGACCGTACGATCCCCCTGCGCCTTATCCATACCGTAGGCCAATGCCGCTGCCGTCGGTTCATTGATGATGCGCTTGACTTCAAGGCCTGCAATTTTGCCCGCATCTTTCGTCGCCTGGCGCTGGGAATCGTTGAAGTATGCCGGCACGGTAATGACCGCCTCGGTGACCGTCTCGCCCAGATACTCTTCCGCGGTCTTCTTCATCTTGCGCAGTACTTCGGCCGAGATCTGGGGCGGGGCCATCTTGTCATCGTTAACCTGCACCCATGCGTCGCCACTCTCGGCCTTCACAATCTTGTAAGGCACCATTTTGATGTCCTTCTGCACGACGTCGTCGTCGAACCTGCGGCCGATCAGTCGCTTCACTGCGAACAGCGTGTTCTGCGGGTTGGTCACCGCCTGACGCTTTGCAGATTGACCGACCAGAATTTCCTTATCGTCGGTGTAAGCGACAATAGACGGGGTTGTCCGGCCGCCCTCTGCGTTTTCGATCACTCGAGGCTTACCACCCTCCAGCACGGATACGCAGCTGTTGGTGGTGCCCAGATCAATACCAATAATCTTTCCCATGTCTTTCTCCTTTGGTCCGGCTCTGTCTTATGCGGACCGGTACGCCGATCTGATTAGTGAGGCCCACCGTCTTGGCTGGCCTGTTTCCTTTGTTACCTATGTGGAGCCGATTCACGCAATTTCAAGCTCCACCAATACAATTCACATTGGCTACTGGCTGGGCGCCTTGGACACCATCACCATGGCGGGCCGCAAGAGCCGACCATTTAACGTGTAGCCCTTCTGCATCACCGCGATGACCGAGTTGGGCTCGGCATCGGGCTGCTCGACCAAACTCATGGCCTGCGCCGTCTCGGGATCAAAAGGCTCACCCATCGGGTCAACGACTTGCACACCATATTTCACCAACACATCCATGAAGCCCTTCCGCGTGAGCTCAACGCCTTCGAGTAATGACGCGCTGCCCTCGCTATCACCCGCTGACTCCAGTGCTCGCTCAAGATTGTCGACCACACTCAGCAAGTCCCCACAAATGCGTTCCAGCGCGAACTTTCTGGCCTTTTCGATTTCCTGTTCGGCACGTCGCTGCATATTCACTGCGTCGGCCTGCGCCCGCAGCGCCGCATCTTGCGCCGCCGCCAGCTCCGCCTCCAGATCCGCGGGCGCAGCCGACTCAGCGTCTACCTCGTCCTGCGCCTCTCCTGCCAAGATCCCATCTTCGGGGGCTTGGGTCTCGGCCGCAGTCGCCGCGTCCTCGCCTTCAATGCCAGGTTCGGTTTTTTCATCTTTCATGGAATTGCTCCGCTAACACTGTCTGCCGTGAGGCTGATCTTCCCCATGCGTCGGATATGGGGGTGACATCGCTGTTTTCAAGGGTTCAAAGGCTGTGCAGACAGAAAGCGGCGCGCAAGTGCGCCTACACCGTCAAGGCAGGATGTAGCACTGTCTCCGGAGTTACGCAGGGGGCGCCATAATGGCTCAGGGTGGCGAGCCTATCGAGTGGCAGGTAAAGGCGACGGTATTAGCGAGAAAGTGCCGCACTCAGCATGCGGGCGGTCACGTCCACAATCGGAATGACCCGCTCGTAGGCCATTCGCGTAGGGCCTATTACACCGAGCACACCCAGGGATTGGGCGCCCTGCGCGTAAGGTGCCGTGATCACACTAAAATCGCCGAAAACATCAAAACCGGCCTCTTCACCGATAAAGATCTGGATACCGTCGGCCCGGGAGCAGCGCTCCATGAGCTCCAGCAGATCCCGCTTGCGCTCAAAGGCATCAAACAGCTCCCGCAACTTCTGCATGTCCTCAGGGGACGCCTGATTCAGCAAACTGGCCTCTCCCGCCACCACCACACTATCGGCCGTATCCGGGTCGTCGATCGCCGCACTGGCCAATTCCAATGCCGCCTCCAGATAAGCGTCGATCCGCGAACGCGCCTCTGCCATCTCACGAACAATCTGATTTTTGACCTGCGATAGATCGCGCCCGGCGTAACGTTGGTTAATAAGGTCGGCCGCCGCTTTCAGCTGAGCTTCTGTCATAGCACGCTGCACCTGGATAATACGGTTCTGCACCTCCCGCTCATTGATCACCATAATTACCAGGACGCGATCTCCAGACAGCGGCAAAAATTCAATCTGCCGCAGTTGGCTACTGGCAGGCTTTGGTACGGTGACAATACCGGTTTGATAGGTGATTTGAGCGAGCAAGTTCGACGCCGATTGAACCAGCTCACTGGCGCTGCGATTAGGATCAAGACCAGCGTTCAGAGCTGACATTGCACCTTGCTCTACAGGGCCCACCTGCAACAGGCTATCCACAAAAAACCGATAGCCCTGAGCAGTGGGGATCCTTCCTGAAGAGGTATGTGGTGAGGCTAGGTAACCCAAATCCTCTAGCTCCGCCATGATATTGCGAACCGTTGCGGAACTCACCGAAAGCCCGCTTTCGCCTTGCAGATTTTTCGATGCCACCGGCTGCCCCTCGCGGATATGCATCTCCACCAAGGTTTTTAAAAGCGATGAGGCGCGCGGAGAGAGAGCTTCCAAGGCGTATCCCGTTAACTGAACCTGAACGTCGTTTTAGCACAGCCCGCGCGGATGACAAAGCACCTCCGAGCCTCCGCCCTTTAGAAACCGCGATTGTGCGGGCTTGGGCGCCCTAATGATGTTCACTCCGTCCGCAGACTGCGCTATAAATCTGCTCTCATACTCAGGGAACACCCCATGCTGCTCCATTTAGCCATTCAGGACTACGCCGTGGTGGACCACCTTGAGCTGGACCTCGCGGCCGGCATGACCTGCATTACGGGCGAGACCGGCGCGGGTAAGTCGATCATGCTGGATGCGCTGGGATTATGCATCGGCGATCGGGCGGACTCCCGAGCGATTCGTCCGGGCGAAGCCAGAACAGACATCACCGCCAGTTTTGACATCGCTAGAAACACCCGGGCAAAGGTGTGGCTCGCAGAACGCGATCTGGAAGCGACGGGGGAGTGCCTGTTGCGCCGCACAATTAACGCCGACGGACGCTCTCGCGCCTATATCAACGGCACCCCCGCTACCTTATCGGACTGCGCTGATCTCGGTCAGCTACTGGTCGACATCCACTCACAGCACGCCCACCAATCCCTGCTGCGTCGCCCGACCCAGCGCAGCTTGCTAGACACCTATGCAGAGGCAGAGGCGCTGGTTGTTGAGGTCAGCGATCTGGCCCAACAGTGGCGCTTACTGGAGGAGGAACACACCCGTTTAGTGGGGCGAACTGAGGAATCCGACGCGAGACGAGAACTGCTCTCCTATCAAATCGCAGAATTGGAAAGTCTGGATACCTTTGCCGGAGAGCTGAGCGAGCTGGAAGAACAGCACAAGCTGCTGGCCAACGCGGCATTCATCATCGAGTCAGCCAATGCCATTGCGTCTGGCTGCGAAACCCAACGGGACCCGCTCTCGCGACTGGTTCAACTCGCCAACGATGAGCGGATGAACAGCGACTCGACCCTAAATCTGCGCGAGCTTTTGCAGTCTGCACTGATACAGATTGACGAGGCTGCGGCTGAGACCGCTCGCTTTGCGGAGGGTATCGAGGTCGATCCCGAACGCTTGCGCACGACCGAAGAGCGCCTGGGCGCACTGCATGATCTCGCCCGTAAGCACCGGGTCGCTGCGGACGAGCTACCTGATCTCCTGGCGACGCTGCAAATGGAACTCGAATCACTCACGGGTGGCTCCGCGCAACTGGAGGATATTGAGCGGCAACTATCGGATACGGCACTGGCGTGGCGTCAAAGTGCCGAACAACTGTCGGCTAAGCGACACGAAGCAGCAGCGGTACTCGGTCAGCGGGTGATGGCAACGCTGGGTCAGCTGGCCATGCACAAGTGCGTTTTTGAAATCGCGCTGATACCCTTCGGCGATACTCGGCCCGACCCCAGAGGCGCCGAAGATGTCGAATTTCTGATTGCCACCAACCCCGGCGCGTCGCCCGGACCCCTGAGTAAAATTGCATCCGGCGGAGAGCTCTCCCGGATCAGCCTGGCTTTACAGGTGGTTGCGGCTGATACCGCAACCACGCCCACCATGATTTTTGACGAAGTTGACGTGGGTATTGGTGGCGGCGTTGCCGAGGTTGTGGGCGAGCTACTCCATACTTTGGGAAAACGCAGCCAGGTTCTGGTTGTCACCCATCAACCTCAGGTAGCGGCCAAGGGCAATCATCACCTGCTGGTCACAAAAGAGGGCGCCGATGAGGTGCATTCAACGCTGACCCTGCTCGAGGGCGAGGCGCGTATCCAGGAAATTGGGAGAATGTTGGGCGGTGCCAAACTTACCGATAATACCCTCGCGCATGCGCGGGAAATGCTGGAGAAAACCTAGGCGTCCCGCTTCTTGCGCACGTAGAGCACGAGCGAGTGATCGACGATTTCATAGCCCCGCGCTTCTGCAATCAAGTGTTGCCGGCGCTCAATTTCTTCATCAATAAACTCAATCACCTCACTGCTATCGATGTCGACCATGTGATCGTGATGACCGTCTGATGCCATCTCGAAAACGGAATACCCTGCCTTGCCAGTCCGCTCCGGGTTGTCATTGAAGTTATGCCTCTTGACCAACCCTGCGCTCTCGAACTGGGTCAGCACGCGGTAAACCGTCGCCAGACCAATGTCCTCGCCCATATCGCGGAGGCGTTGGTAAAGATCTTCCGCACTAAAATGATCTCCCTGCTCGGAGGCATCGCTCAGCATCGACAGGATCTTGAGTCTTGGTGCCGTGACTTTTAGCCCAGCCTTCTTGAGTTCGCGATTCTCTGAGGACATGCGTGAATGGTTCTCTGCCAAGTGCGTTTGACGTTATCATGCCAGCCGCATTGCCACCTTGGAAGACAACGTGTTGAGAATCTGCCCGCATCCCCTGCTCTTGCCTGCTTGCTGCCTGCTACTGACGCTCGCAAGCTGTGGCAATAACTTCGGCTTTCCCGGTGTTTACAAAATTAATGTGGAGCAAGGCAATGTCGTTACCGAGGAGATGGTGGAGCAGCTACGGCCGGGCCTAAACCGGCGACAAGTGCGCTACATCATGGGGACACCTTTGATCGAGGACTCCTTTCACAGCGATCGCTGGGATTACCGCTATCTGCTGCGCAATGGCAATCAAACGATTGCCGAGACACAGCTTACGCTATGGTTTGAAGATGATGAGCTGGTGCGGGCAGAGGGCCCTGCTGCGCCGGACTGGGGTCAGTCTCAGTCAGAGTCAGCGTCGGATGAGGACGCAGACGCCTCAGAGGATTGATCCGCAGCTGCGCGCGCGGCCTTGGCCTTCTCGGCTCTCGCTTTGCGAACGGCTTTAGGATCAACTTGCAGCGGACGATAGATTTCCACGCGCTCGCCTGAGCGCACTTCACGGTCATGGGTGACCGACTTACCCCACACTCCCAACTTCACCTCAGGCCCCAGGGTCAGGTCATCAAAAAACGCGTCGATCCCACTTTGCATCACCGCCTCCAGCGCCGTCGTGCCGGGAGGGACGTTGAGCTTTATGATGCGCTGCTTTTCTGGCAGCGCATACGCGACTTCTATGGGGACGTTTTCGCTCATCTCATGCACAACTCTGATTCAGGCAATTGGCGCCATTTTGACGACACGCGCGCCAATATCCGCAGCTCAGGATAACTGCTGCGTAGCGCGGGACACCACAGCGTCAACCAAGTCCAGCGCGACTTTATCAAAGAGGCGACCAACGGCGACACTTGCCAAGCCACTCGCCATCTGAAAATCGAGGCGCAGGGAGACCTTGCAGGCAGATTCTCCAAGGGCGCGGAACCGCCACATACCGGCAAAATGGTCAAATGGCCCCTCCTCCAGTGCAAGTTCCATGCGCTCGGGACGGTGCAACGTGTTGCGGGTGGTAAAGCTGTGACTGACGCCGGCGCGAGACAGTCGCAAGGTAGCAACCACATTATTCTCCGTGCGCTCATGCACCTCAGCGGCCACGCAGCCATCCAAAAACTCAGGATAGCGTTCAATATCCGCCACCAGGCCAAAAACCTGCTCTGCGGTGAAGGGAATCAGCGCGCTACGTTCAATTACCGTCATGGCCGTAGTGTAGTGCAACTCAACCCGGCTGAGCGTCTTTTACAGAAAGCCCCTCATCAACCAGGCCACGCACACGGGAGGCACCAGCCAGCGCAGCACGCGCCACCACAGCCAGAACAGCCAAAGAGGCTCTCGATAGAGCTCACCACGCAGCACGGGGCGGGGCATCAGCCAACCCACAAACAGGCTGGTTGCGAGCAAGCTGGTGGGAATCAGCCAGTCAACGGTAACCGTGGCAAGAGAGGTCAATAGTGTGGCGTCGAAGAACAGGCATATCGAGACAATCAGTACGATCAGCGTGTGCGCCAGAATCGCCCCGCCCAAACGGCCCGCTCCCCACTCCCGTCCGATCATGAGCACCAGGGGTTCTATCAGAACCACCGTTGCGCTCGCGGCCACACAGCCCATGGAGAAATAGAATAGCGCGCCGTAGGTTTCGCCCAGTGGCAGATTGGCAAAGGCATAGGCCAGTCCAATAAATACGGTGGCCAAACCCTCGGCAGGCGCGACATTGGCCTCAAACAGGGCGGCGCAAACGATTATGGCCGTGGTTACCATAAAGGCGGCGTCTAAAACCGCGACCGCTAAAATAGATCGGGCCCACGGCAGGCCGGGGGGCGCCTGCGCGCCCAGCGCCATGCCCAAACCCAACCCCGCACCCAGAGTGAGCCCTGCTGAGGACAGCGCGACCCATAGGGCGTCCAAACGCCAGGCGGAAAGGTCACGTGCAAACAAGAATTCGCTGACTGCGCGCAAATCGGTGTAGAGAAAAATAAAGTCCAACACACCCAAAAGGGTGATGGCCACGACCGGCAACACCGCCCAGGCGAGAAAACCCATACCGAGACGGATACCCAGCGCGGATAAAAGACCCGTGAACCCCACCAGGGCCAGAGCCGCCAAAAACTGGTGGGGGCCATCTTCGAGGTAATCGACATAGACCTCAGAAACATCAATGGCACTCGCAGCGGCAAGGTCGCCGCCGAAAATCAATGCCGCCCACCGAAAACACCACACTGCCATCAGCGTGGCCATCGCGGCCATTATCAGCCCCAGCAACCCCTGCAGGAGTGCCAAATACCGCCACCGGGAGTCCACATTGGCGGCGCTGGCCGCCCAGTGCATAGCGAGCCCTGGCGAGCCCCTGCCCAAACTGCCCAAAGAAACCTCGGCAATGAGAATTGGCACGCTGAGCAAGAGCACCGAAGCCGCATAGGCGAGAAAAAACGCGCCGCCCCCAAACTCCCCAATGAGATAAGGCAGGCGCTGCAAGTTGCCCAAACCTACCGCCACCAGCGTCAGCGACAGAACCAATGTGGTCCGTGCGCGCCAGGGCTGAGGCACGTTGTCATCGAGCACGCACCGGCTCCCTGTGGCCTTGGCTTAGCTGTAAGAATACCGGCGCGGTAAAAAACCGGCACCCGTATAATGCGGTCATGGCTAAAACCAAACGTAAAAAGACGTCTGACAATACCATCGCCCAGAATAAAAGAGCACGCTTTGACTATCACTTGCTGGACTCTTTTGAGGCGGGCCTGTCGCTGGCGGGCTGGGAGGTCAAAGCACTCAGAGCAGGCAAAGCACAGCTCACAGACTCCTATGTGCTGATGAAGAACGGAGAGGCCTACTTACTGGGCGCCACAATCACGCCATTGGATACGGTATCGACCCACTTCGTGACCGACCCCATCCGCACCAGAAAGCTGCTGCTCCATAAAAAAGAATTGGCCCAGATCAATGCTGCGGTCACGCAAAAAGGGCAAACCTGCGTCTGCAGTGCCCTTTATTGGAAGGGCCATCTGGTGAAAGCCCGCATCGATCTCGCACAAGGTAAAAAACTTCACGACAAGCGAGAAACAGAAAAAACCCGGGACTGGCAGCGTCAGAAAGCGCGGATTGTCCGGGATAATGTAAAGCAGTGACTGAGCGGGGGTTGCCCGGCTACAAAACCGTTGGCTCTGGCTGCGCAGCAGTTCTCCCCAAGTGACACCGCACCTGGCCGCAACTCGCGACCAGCTGTGCAATTAAAGATCTAGCAAGGCGTTTGCGGCAATCGACAGGCCGATGAAAATACACAAGCCCACCACAAAAGGCCGATACGCCGCGCCGGCAAAGCGTCGGAACGCGACATTGCCTAACTGGTTACCCAGCCACATCGCGGGAATCGCCACCCAGAGAAGCTGAAAGGGCCGCGGGGTAATCAGATCGGCAAAGCCAAACATCAACAACGATACGATGCTCGACCCAAAGAAAAACATCATCAAAAACGCCCGTGATTGAATAGGGTCTGTCAGGGTCGCCACGACATACAAAATCACCGGCGGGCCAGGTATGGCAAAAGCGCCATTCATTAATCCGGATGCCACGCCAGTCCCCAGCGCCACAGGGCGCGATGCCGGCCTCTCCTCCGGGGTAAAGCGCGCCAATGCCAAGGAGGCCACGACCACCAACACCCCAATCCAAATCTGAAACTCGACCACCGACAATGAGGACAAAAACCACACCCCCGCCGCGGTACCCACAACCGCGCCAGCCATCATGGGCACAACCGGCGCCAGGGGGAACAAGCCCCACCAAGAGCGATAACTCACCAAACCCAGTAGCAGCGCGAGTACGGCGCTAAGCACCACCGCGTCTCCCGGGGTCAAAATCAGAGAGAACACAGGCACCACCAACATAGCAAAACCAAAACCCGTGAACGCGCGAATGAGCGCGGCGAGGCCTACTGAGACCGCTATCCACAGCATCTGATCGGGCGTTATCGCGAACGCAGTCCAGTCAGTCATGAGGAGGGCTCCGGTATAACGCGGTCACCGAGGGCTATGGCGCCGCTCTCGATGATGCGGGCGCAGAGACCTCCATAGCCCAGCATGGCAACGACACCGCCCGGCCCCAGTTCTTGCTCCATACGCGAACACGGATGGCAGAGCTGGGTCGCTTCAAACAAGGCGTCACCCACCCTGAAGCGCTGTCTGCGCAGTGCATTGAGGTTCATGCCCGAGACAACAAGGTTCCTGCGCAAGCGCGCGGGTTCGACATCGGATAGGCCGAGATGCCCCGCTATTTGCGCAATAAACTCACTCGAGATCAGCGTGACTTGCCTGCCTGAGCCTGGGGTTTTTGTCATCCGGTGATCGCCCTCCAAGCCATAGTCTGATACTGCTCGTACCCAATCGACAGGTTGCAATGGCTCTCGCCGCCGCGGACGCAGGCCGATCCACTCGACAGTTCCCGGCCCCACCTGATCGATATAACGGTCCAGCGGGGAGCGTCGCTCGCGCATGGCCTTTCCTCTTTCTTCACAACAACGTTGCGCGTCGGATACAACGCGCAGGATGACGGCTCTGCCCTAGTCTATCCGAAGGTAGCCTCACCGAGGTCAATCAGTGTCCGCCCCCGCACTGGTCATCCTCTATCTCAGCGCGGCGAGGCCGTTCCCCAAAAACCGGGCTTTCTAGCCGCATAAGGCGCAATGCAAACGCGCCGGCGGCGCGCAGAATTCCAAAAATTGCCCTGAGGGTACCCCCCGGCAGCCTCGATCGATTTTCTCGAGGGGAACAAGTGATCCGGATGGTAATAGTTGGCGTAACCCGAGATGTCAGTGTCTAAAGACCGTCCAGCCACTGCGCTAGGACGGCAACTCTGGGGATGACTCTGTCGCTTCGGGCATGCCGTATCGCCGGAACACATAGGGGTGCGCAACCGAAAGCGACCGGTACTTTCCGGGGCTTTCGTGTCAGCGCCTTTTGATAGAGAGGAGGCGTTGTGACCAATCACGACGAAGGCTGGGGCATTCTGCGCACCCAGCAAGACGAAGACGAGGCTCGGGCGAACGCAGTTGCGGATCCTGCGAGCTACCACGCAACCATCGCTTCGAGCGAACTTCACTGGTTTGATGCCAATGGAGGGCAATGGCTGAGCCGCGCCAATCAGGGCGACTGGCAGGGCTGGCACGCGCGCTCGGGGGCGTCGGCTTCGGCCGACACTGCCTGGACGCCATGGTCCAGCGCGCTCGATGACAGCGCAGCACCTTTCTATCGTTGGTTTGTCGACGGCCACACTAATGCCTGCTTTAACCTGCTGGACCGCCATGTATTGTCGGGACGAGGTAATCAGCAAGCTCTGGTCTTCGAGGGTGATCGCTGGGATCCCTCAAAAAATGGCGGGCGCGGCGGCCCCGTATTTGAGCAACGCCTGAGCTACCGAGAGCTGCTCATCGAAGTCGCTTTGCGTGCCCGCGTGTTGGCAAAGCTTGGTTTGAGCTGCGGTGATCGCATCGCTTTGAACCTGCCTAATATTCTCGAGCAGATTTACTACATATTGGCGGCGCAGCGACTCGGGGTGATTTATACGCCGGTATTCGGCGGCTTCTCCGCAAAAACACTGTCTGACCGGATTCACGATGCGGGTGCCAAGGTGGTGATCACCGCCGACGGCGGCTACCGCAATGCCGAGGTCGTACCCTATAAGAGCGCCTACGCAGACCCGGCGTTGGACAACTATGTACCGCGCCCCGCGGCGCTCAAGGCGCTATCAGAAACCTTACAGGCGCGATTGCCCGCTGACGTAGCTGCGCGACTTGAGGCGCAGGTGACCGAGGCAGTGGCCGGAGAGATTACGCTGGAGCGCGCCGATGTCATGCGCGAACTGGGCCTCGCACTCGAGCGCGAGCGCGATACCGCGCCAGAGATCATTGCTGAGCTGCGCACCACGGTTGCCAGTGAATTGGCAAATGTTGGCCATGCCGTGGAGCACGTCATCGTTGTGCGCTACACCGGCAACGATATCGTCGAACACGGTCGCGACAACTGGTCACACCATCTGGTCAGTGAAGTCGAGACCGCGCTCTTAGCCGACGCCGGCGTTGCCGACCGGGCAGCACTTGCGGCGCTTGATGACAATGCCCTTTGGCAAGCCGTGGGTGCCCACATGCCCGCGGTTCCTGTTGAAGCTAATTGGCCGCTATTTATCATCTATACCTCAGGGTCTACCGGCAAACCCAAGGGTGTCGTACACACGCACGGCGGCTGGTTATCCGGTGTAACCCATACCATGCGCACGGTCTTCAACGGCAAACAGGACGACTGCCTCTACGTGATTGGCGATCCCGGCTGGATTACCGGTCAGTCCTACCTTATTGCGGCGCCGCTCGCCTTTGGTATGTCGACGGTGATTGCCGAGGGCTCACCGCTCTTCCCCCACGCGGGCCGTTTTGCCTCGATCATCGAGCGCAACAAGGTCACCTTATTCAAGGCGGGCTCCACTTTCTTGAAAGCGGTGATGACAGACCCCGCGAGCACACAGGAGATGTCGCGTTACGACATGTCCACCTTAAAAGCCGGTACCTTTTGTGCCGAGCCGGTCTCCCCCGCGGTGCAAAAGTTTGCGATGGAGAACATCTGCTCCCACTACATCAATTCCTACTGGGCCACCGAGCACGGCGGCATCGTATTCTCCTGCCCCTGGGGCGACTTCAAGCCATTGCAGGCCGACGCCAAAACCTGGCCGCTCCCGTGGGTGCAGGCGCAGGTGCGGATTGTTGAAGAGACAGCCGAGGATGGCTCCGTCAGTCAATGGCGCGAGGCCGAAGCCGGCGAGAAAGGCGAACTGGTCATTACTCAGCCCTACCCCTACCTCGCGAGAACGCTGTGGGGCGATGGTGATGCCTTGGGTCAGGTGCAGTGGCAGGGCGATATCGAGCGCTTTGCCGACGTGTATTTTCGCCGTTGGCAGGGCGAACTCACCTATACCCAAGGCGACTATGCGCGGCGCGGAGAAGAAGGCGCCTTTACCCTGCATGGCCGTTCGGATGACGTAATTAATGTCTCGGGTCACCGCATCGGTACCGAGGAAATCGAGGGCGCGATCCTGCGCGACAAGACCCTGCGCCAAGACTCCCCGGTGGGGAACGTGGTGGTGGTCGGTGCGCCCCATGACGAGAAGGGAGAGACCCCGGTCGCCTTCCTTGTTGCAGCTGCGGGTAGGAAGCTCTCGGACGAAGACCTGAGCCGTCTACAAAATCTGGTGCGAACCGAAAAAGGCGCAACCGCTGTGCCATCGGACTTTCTGGTGGTGTCGGCTTTCCCTGAGACCCGCTCGGGCAAGTACATGCGCCGCACGCTGCGCGATATCTTGCTGGATCAGCCGCTGGGTGATTTGTCGACGCTACGGAACCCCGAGTCGGTCGAAGAAATTCAGGGTGCGGTGGCGCAATGGAGAGACTTTGGTCGCCTCGCCGAGGCGCGCCAAATTATTCAGACCTGGCGCTACCTGCGGGTAGAAACGCACCGCCTGAACGATCAGCACAAGGTCGCTTTACTGGTGATTAATCACCCACCGGTGAATGCGCTCAACGAACGTACGCTCGATGAGCTCCACACCGTCGTGCAACAGCTAGAGCACCAGGATGACGTAGACGCCGTGGTGATCACCGGCGCGCGGGGTGCCTTTGTCGCCGGTGCCGACGTTAAGGAATTGCTCGAGGTCGGCGAAGCCGGTGATATCGAGTCGGCGCGCACTCCCCCCAACGCGGCACAGGCCGCCTTCGCCGCGCTCGAGCAACTCGGCAAGCCTGTCATCGCAGCGGTCAATGGCCCGGCACTCGGTGGCGGTAATGAACTGGTGCTCGCGTGCTCCTACGTCATTGCCGCGGATCACGCACAATTCGGCCAGCCGGAAATCAACCTTAACCTGCTGCCGGGCTACGGCGGGACCCAGCGCCTGGTGCGCAAGTTGTACCGCCGCCGCGGTGAGACCGGCATGGCTGAGGCGCTACGCCTGATGGTCAGTGGCCGCAATATCTCTACCGCTGAGGCCCAAGCGTGCGGCCTCGTGGACGAAGTGGTGACAGAAGCGGGAGCCTCACCGGTTGAAGTCGCCATGGCGCGGTTGCGAGCCTACTTTGCCAAGCAGGGCCCGCTGTCAGCCGCGCAAGACGAACATCGCAAAGCATTGGCGGACCGCGAGTCAGCGATCCCCTACTCCGAGGCGATTCTGGGACAACCCGCGCTGCAGCAGGCGCTGTCGCAAATTCGCGCAAGCGGACGGGACAAACCCGTAAGCCGGGTACTCGAGGCGGTCGCCCTGGGTGCCAAACAGGGCCAGTCAGCCGGTCTTTTGCGCGAGGCGGAACTGTTCGCTGAGGCGGTCTGTGATCACGAGTCAGGGCCCACCGGTATCACCGCATTCCTCGAGAAACGCAGTGCACCCTTGCCGACGCGGTATACCGAGGTCGCGCCCGATGCCGCTGGCGAGCAGGTGGAGACTTTGCTGGCCTCGGGCGACTTGTTGCCCATGGGCGCGAGTTTCTTCCCGGGGGTGACACCCATCCCCCGCTATCAGTATGGCTATGGGGTACCCAAATCAGCGGTAGACGGTAAACCCGCTCACGGCGATCCGGTCGATGCGGAGATCAAACTGATCTTTGAAACCCCCGATCCCGAACCCAACGAAGCGCTGGTTTACGTGCTGGCCTCGGAGATGAACTTCAATGACATCTGGGCCATCACCGGAATTCCCGTGTCACCCTTTGATGCGCGCGATGCCGATGTGCAGGTCACGGGCTCAGGTGGTGTGGCCATGATCGTCAGACTGGGCAGCGAGCTGATTGCCGAGGGGCGACTGTCCGTCGGCGATGTCTGCACCGTTTATTCAGGTCAGAGCGAGCTGCTCTCGCCAGACCAGGGACTCGACCCTATGGCGGCGGACTTCCGCATTCAGGGCTATGAGCGTAACGACGGTAGCCACGCGCAGTTTTTAACCGTGCAGGGCCCACAGCTCCATCCAAAATTGCCGAGCCTCAGTTTTGAGGAGGCGGGGTCTTACGGGCTGACGCTGGGCACGATCCACCGTGCGCTGTATCACACGCTAGATATTGAACCGAACAAGCGCCTCTTTGTTGAGGGCGCATCAACCGGCACGGGTTACGACTGCCTGCGCAGCGCGGTCAGCAGTGGCCTGAGCGTGGTCGGCATGGTTTCCAATGCCGAGCGCGCAGCGCGCGTTGAAGCCGTTGGAGGTGCCGCCGTCGATCGAAAAGATCCACAGTGGGCCACGGCCTTTACACCCGTTCCTGACGACCCCGCGCAATGGGCCGCCTGGGAGCAAGCCGGTGCCGACTTTGTGGCAGCGACCGAAGCCGCCGCCGGTGGCAGTATCGATTATGTCGTCTCCCACGCGGGTGAAACCGCGTTTCCACGATCGTTCCAGACGCTGGGCGAAGGTGGGGTACTGACCTTTTATGGCGCCTCCTCGGGCTATCGCTTTACCTTTATGGGCAAAAAAGGCAGCTCAAGCCCGGCAGAGATGTTTACCCGAGCCGGCCTGCGGGCAGGTCAGAGCCTGTTGATCGTGTACGGCCCCGGCGCCGAAGACGGCATTGTCGACCGCGTAGCCATCGAAGCCATCGAGGTAGGCTGTCAGCGCGGGGCGCAAATCGCTGTGTTGGTGGATACCGTACCCCAGCGCGAGTTCGTGAATTCTCTGGGCTTTGGTGCGCAGGTAAAAGGCGTGGTGAGTCTCGAGGAAATCGAGCGTCGCCTGGGTGATGACTACGATCCCCCCGGGCCCTTCGCTGAAATGCCAAATCCGTTCACCGAGTCCCAGGCGTTCAAAGAAGCCGTGCGTCTGTTCTCGGATCGCACGCTGAAGCCGATTGGTTCGGCTATTGCGCCCTTCCTTCGCAATACCCTCGACAAGCGAGGCCTGCCAGATGTCGTATTCGAGCGCGCTGGCCGCGATGGACTGGCATTGGCAACTTCCTTGGTGAAACCCAATGTGGGCAAGGTGGTCTACGCAGAAGAACTCAGCGGCAACCGCTTTACCTTCTATGCGCCGCAAGTGTGGATGCGCCAGCGTCGTATTTTGATGCCCAGCGCAGAGATCCGCGGAACGCACCTCAACACCGCGCGTGAATTCGCCGAGATGCAGGAGCGCATCGCCGCGGGCCAAATTGATGTCTTGCCACCGCTGGCAAGGCCGATCGAAGACATCGCCGAGATCCACCAGGCGATGTGGGAAAACCGGCACGGTGGTGCCAACTATGTCGTGACCCATGCGCTCCCACGTATGGGCCTCAAAACCAAAGATGAACTCTACCGGGCGTGGGCGCTGCGTGATGCAGCCGAGCGCGGCGAAGTCATCACCAAAGTCGAAACAGGATCAGCCGGAGCGCTCAGATGAACGACATGTC
>VMDB01000184.1 GCA_008081075.1 Halieaceae bacterium | reverse complement strand
CTATTGGCGAACATCAGCGACACCAAACCCTCACGCGCGAGGCGTCGCACAAACCAGCCGAGCACGCCTGCCGATGAGGACTGATGAATCGACATGAGCCCTACACCCTGAGCGCGGGTTGTCTCGATGAGTCGTTCCTCGGCAATCACGTAGGCGTGGTGGCAAAAGCCAAAATCCGCATCGACCACGGTGGTCGATTCTGAAGTCTTGACAATTTTTGGCGCCGCAGCTGGGTTCACTTTGCCGCAGCGGAGATGTTTTAGGTACAGGTGCAGGTAGCCGAGCCCGACATTGCGAATGCCCTCGGCCTCGGCATCCATGATCTCCTCGGCAACGATAGCCGCTTGTTCGTCGCTGGCACCGGCACGCTTCAGCGCATCGAAGCAAAGGGATTCAATCTGATCGAGAGTGAGTACAGGCATGGCGGGCTCCTTGATTCAGCCCTGATTGTGTCAAAAAGCAGTGTTACCTGCAGAAAACCCCTGATTAGCGGCGTTGTCCAAATTCGGCTGACTAAGCCTCAGTCAACTTTTGGGTCGCGTCGCGGAAGCGTTGTGTTACTGCTCTGCGCGCCCTTTATACACCCCTATGCACTCCAGAAATTCATGGGGTAGGGGTTGGCTCGATGCTGCGGAGCTAATAGGCGGCGTCCAAAGTGTCGCGAATCTTGTCTTCAATGCTCACACTGGAAGCCGGCGGCATGTAAACCTGCGTCATTAACACCCCCACCCGCTTTTTCTCCGGGTCAATCCAGTAGCGTGTGCCTTCATAGCCGCCGCCCGTCCATATATTTGCTCGTCCGTAGGTGCCGTCTGGCCTCCTGCCATTGGATAACCATAAGGCGTAGCCCATGGCGCCCCAGCCACTATCAGCGTTGATTTGCGGACTAGTCATCGCCTCGATCGATGCCGCTTCCAGAAGGGGTATAACGCCGCTTTCCTCACTAAAAAAAACTGCCCTCAGAAATTTTGCAAATCCGGGCGCAGTGGCTACCAAACCCTCGCCGCCCAGAAAAAGCGATGTGTCACTACCGTAGGGCGGCTGATGGCCTCCTAAAATATCCAGTTCCAATGGTCTCGCCAGTCGCAGTTGCCCCTCTTTGCCGGAAATCCGGGGGGGCAGGGTGGCGGAATCAGGCACCAAAAAACTGAGTCCCGATATGCCATACGGTTTGGTGATGCGCTCTTCCAATAACGTCTGCAGGCTCTTGCCTGAGGCTCTCTCCAGCGCGAAACCCAAGACGGTGGTGTTCAGTCCGTAGTAGTAGTCTTCTCCCGGCGATTGAATCAGTGGCAACGTTGAGATGCCGGCTAACCACTCGTCGGTGGACTGAGTCAGCGGGAGTTCAAGCGCAGCTTGAGCGTGAGCCAAGCAGGAAATGTTCAGGTCGGCGTAATAAAAACCCGCAGTGTGAACCATCAGGTCACGGATGGTCATCGGTCGGGTCGGCGACTCCAAGGTATAGTCGCAAGCCCCAGTGCCAAGGCCGGACAAGTCGTTTGACTCGTAACTTTGAGCGGATAGTCGTGCGATGCTACCGCCAGCCTTGGGGCGAGCCACTTTTAGTTGTGCGAATTCCGGGATGTACTCGATCACGTGATCGGACAGCCCCAGAATACCGTCCTCTGCCAGATCAAGAGCTAGCACGATGGTGACCAGCTTGCTCATCGACCAAATGCGCATCCAGTCATTGGTTGTCGGTGCATTAAGGTCAGAAAAAAAATCTGGATGTGCTTTGCCTGTGGAAGCGAGCACCTCCCCCTCCGCTGTTTCCACGTAGACGGTCATGAAGGGATAAGTTCGCTGAACAAGTATCTCCTCAGTCAGCAGGGCGTCTATTTGAGATTCCAGCGTCTCGGTAGCCGAGAGACTAGCCGCGCAGGCAACCAATAATGCGTTACAAAGAAAGCCTAAAAAGAACAGAGGTCGATGACTTATCGTCCCTACCCCATGCTCATAACGAGTCCAAATCACGGCTCGACTTAAACGCTGTCGATATCGGGGTAATACAAAATGCCCGACCAAGGAGGAAGCTCCTCGGGGAATTCCGCAGAAAATCCGTCGGCGCTGACCATCGCGAGCACAGAGGAAGTGTTGATCAACCCCAGCCTCACCGGATCCCCCGAAAAATTAAAGAACACATTGAGCCGTTGCTCACCGGTCGTCCTCGCATATGACACGGTCTCGCCATCGCTCTTGATGTCAACGAGGTCGCCCCATTTGAGACATGGACTTTCTCGCCGAAGAGACAACAGCTGGGTCACTACATCACGGATCTCGCCGCCCAACGGAGAGTCAGACGCATGGTTCAGGTGGTCGTCAGAAATAGGTAGCCAGGGGCGTGCTGAGGAAAAACCTGCATTTTCCTCTGTGCTATGCCATGGCATCGGCGTCCGAGCGCCGTCTCTTCCCAAGGTATGCGGCCAGTTTCGAAGTGCTTCTGGATCTTTCACATCGTCAAGAGAGAGATCTGCTTGCGGAAGGCCGAGTTCTTCTCCCTGATAAAGAAAAATATTTCCCCGCAGGGAGATGAGAAACAGAGTAATCAGGCTGGCGCGATGTTTCGGGGATAGCTCCTGCAGCCATCGGCTGTGAGCTCGCACGACATCATGATTAGAGAAGGCCCAGGAAGGCCAGCTGTTACCGGATTGATTTGACCAAGCTTGCAATATGTCGGCAACGGCCTGTGAGCTTAGCTCTGACAGGTACAGGAACTCGAATCCATAAGCCGAGTTCAGCCTGCCAGATCCGTTGGTATATTGTTTCCTGATGTCGCCGGATTGTTTTCCGCCAACCTCCGCGACAGTGAATCTGGAGTCATATTGATCCATTAAATTTCGCAGGCGCTCGATAAACGTGAGCAGTTCAGGCTGGTTTGAGTTGTTTAGTGCCTTTTGCATGTCGACGGGCCTGAGGCCACACCACACTTCTGTGTCCGCGACCGGGTTATCAGCGAGCGAGGTGTTATGCATGCCAAAGTTGATAGCGTCGAGTCTGAATCCGTCTACGCCTCTGTCGAGCCAAAAGCGCGCAACAGACAATAAGTTTTCCTGAACGTCCGGGTGATGAAGATTGAGATCCGGCTGTGTGCTGAGAAAATTGTGGAGATAGTATTGCTGGCGGCGGGCGTCCCACGTCCACGCCGGGCCGCCAAAAATAGATAGCCAATTATTGGGGGGAGTGCCATCCGGCCTTGCATCTGCCCAAACGTACCAATCAGATTTTGGATTTTCTTTCGAGCTGCGGCTCTCGGTGAACCATGGGTGCTCTGATGAGGAGTGCGAATAGACTTGGTCGATAACAACCTTTAAGCCCAACTCGTGCGCTGTGGCGATAAGATGGTCAAAGTCGGCCAAACTCCCAAATATTTTGTCAACGTCACAAAAATCTGCGACGTCGTAGCCAAAGTCATGCATCGGTGAGGGGAAAAAAGGAGAGATCCAAATGCCATCGACGCCAAGGCTGGCAACATAACCTAGTCTATCGGTTATGCCCGGTAGGTCGCCAATTCCGTTGCCAGTTGTATCCAGAAAGCTGCGGGGATAGATCTGGTAGAGCGACGCCCCTCGCCACCACTCGAACGCTTGTGTTTTTACCACTTAACAAGGCTCCGTGCCTAAACAGGTCAATGTCGTGTAGCGCCAGAGTCGCCGCCATGCTCAATACGAAGCGCCGGCAGGTATAGCTCGTGACTCAGGCTTCAGCCGAAACGTATGGTATGTCGCCAATGCGGTTGGAACCACAAAAAAAGCGCCGTATATCTCTAGAAATTTGACATCAAACTCCCTTAATCTCCTGCACGGGCAAGAATAAAAAACAGTAAAAAATCTGGGGGCGTATATGTTGCCGTTCTACGAGTATCTGGCAGAGCAGAACAAGCAGCAGTCGATCAGTGTCAGGTCGATGACAGAAATGGGGAATTATTCCTACTGGCATTTCCATCAAGAGATTGAAATCTTTTATTCGGTGACAGGCGCGGGGAAGTGCATTGTCGGGGATTACGCCGGTCGCTACTCACCCGGCGAGTTGGTTATCGCGGGCTCGTTCTTGCCTCACGACTTCAATTATGCGGATGACAACGACCGCACCAACAACATCTTGATTCACTTTAACCCACAGGTATTGAGCGGCATTGCTGAGTTTGCACCTATCCGTCGTCTGATTGATGAGGCGCGATATGGCATCGCTTTTAAGCGTGTTCCCGAAGAGGTGAGAGAGCGCTTGAGCAGGCTGGAGAAGGAATCGCCTGCAAATCGAGCTGCCGGGGTGCTTTCCATCTTAGCCCACCTGAGCGAGAGCAACGCGAGTTACGAGGTGCTCTCCAGCATCGATTTCTCCCCTGATGCAATGGATGATCGAAGCAGCAAGAGATTGAATGCTGTGATCTCGTTTATCAGCCAAAATCAACATCGCTCGATCTCGGTCGATGAGATGGCCGAGCTATGTAACTTGTCGACACCGGCTTTTTGTCGATGGTTTAAGCAGGTGTTCAAGACCAGCTTTGTTTCTTACATGACCGCCCGAAGGGTAGAGTTGGCGTGCCACTTGCTCGAAACGTCGAGCTTGGGGGTGTCTTTGATCGGTGATCGGGTCGGTTTCGACAGCTACAGTAATTTCAATAGAGCGTTCACCAAACTCAAAAGCGTACCGCCCCGGGAGTATCGAAAGTTCGCTACCGCGTAGTGGTTTATCTGGCATGAATGATGGCCCTAGTATGAGTTGCCGCGGCTCGCGCCAGACCCTCGCCAAAGGCTTGCATCCAGCATAAGCGAGAGCCTTGCAACAGCTCCAATTGTCGTAGAGTAATTTGCTGAAGTTTTGCTACCGCTTGGCTGTTTTGCGATCCACTTCAACCGAGGCACATTGCAGAAACGAGCGGGAACCTCCATTTTTTTAACCTATCTCCGACTCGACTCTTGATGCCAGAAGTAGCGGGGGGCTAGGCTCGGTCTGGGTCAAAAAATAATAGTTGAGATCCAAATACACACCTATTGGGGGAGCCAAAAATGCAAAAACCGATTTTCAACCGCACTCGTTTGGCCGCGGCCGTATCTCTGGCGCTCGCTACCAACGGTGTGACCCTTGCGTTGCCTGCGATTGGGCAGGATGAAGCGGATGTTTTGGAAGAGGTTGTGGTAACCGGTTATCGGAAGAGCTTGATTGATTCGATAGAAAATAAGCGCTTTAACGCCTCTGTTATTGAGTCCATTTCTGCGGAGGACATAGGCAAGTTACCCGATTCGTCCATTGCTGAGTCACTTTCGAGGCTTCCCGGTCTTGCTGCGCAACGGCTTGATGGTCGCGCAAGTCGAATCAGTATCCGTGGTTTTGGCGAGAATGAGAGTGCAACCACATTCAACGGTCGCGAGCAGGTATCGATCTCTGACAACCGTGGTGTTGAGTTCGATCTTTATCCGTCTGAAATCATGGCGGAAGTGAATGTCTACAAGACCCCTAATGCAACGCTGGAGGCTGAGGGCATTGCCGGTGTTATCGACATGCGCACGGTCAAGCCTCTTGAGTCGGAATCACGTATTCAAGTCCGCGCAGAGTACGAGTACAACGATCTTGGGCAACTCAACCCCGACTCCGATGATACGGGCGTGAATGCAACCGTATCATTTATTCACCAGTTCGCAGATGACACCGTTGGCGTGGCGTTTGCTCATGCACGACTAGATTCACCCAATCAGGAGAACCGCTGGAACTCTTGGGGCTACCCCAACGAATGGTGGTGCGGCCAGCAAGAATGCCCGGGCGCAATGCTGGGTGGCGCGAAACCGTTTGTGCGCTCATCTACGCTCGAGCGTGATTCGACCATGCTTGTCGTGCAGGTGGAGCCCAATGATCGTTTGAGCATGACGGCAGATGTGCTGTACGTCGATTTCGATGACCAAAAGACGCTTCGCGGTATTGAAATACCCTTCGCCTGGGGTCAGGGCTGGCCCAGAACCGTTAACTCCGTGGAGAACGGCGTCGTCACGAGTGGTACTACGGAAGGGCAGCGCGTTGTCGTGCGCAACGACTTTGAACAGCGAGAGGCCGAGTTGACCCAGATGGGTTTCAATCTCGTGTTTGATTTAAGCGATAGCTTTCAAATTGAAATGGACCTGAGCCGCTCTGAAGTGGAGCGGGAAATTTTTTCATTCGAGAGTTATGCGGGAACGGGCCGCGGTGACTCTCGGGGTGAGCCAGATACGATTGGTTACCAACTCAATGGCGGTGGTGCCGGAGCAGTGTTTACTCACGGCCTCGATTACTCAGACGCCAATCTGATCCAGTTAGGCGGACCATTGACTTGGGGCTGGCAGTCAACCTTGAACGACAAGTTTGGCGCCACCGGCACTGAGTTTGAGAACACGGCGCAGGACGGGTTCCTGAATGCGCCCAACATTGATGATGAGCTCACCGCGCTGAAATTGGCGGCGAAACAGCAGCTCGATATAGGTCCGGTAAGCAGTATTCAGTATGGCATCTCCTATCGTGACCGCACTAAAGAAAAAACCGCGGAAAACTATTTCCTCACGCTCAACGCGTTTCCTGAGATGCTCCAAATTCCCGATCAGTACTACCTTGGCAGCGTCAGTCTGGACTTCATTGGCATGGGTGACATGATCGCCTACGACTCTCTCTCCATGATTCGAGACGGCTTTTATGACAAAACCCTAGAAGAATCGAGTTACGCGACCAATCAGTGGAGTGTGACTGAAGAGGTGACCACAATTTTTGCCATGGCAAACCTCGAGACCGAAATCTTCGGGAAGGAGCTGTCGGGTAATGTGGGTATGCGTTACATAGAAACAGACCAGTCTTCAAACGCCTTCGCTCGCTCAGGTAGCGACCTGATTCGCCAAACAGTGAGTCATGACTATAACAATGTTTTGGGCAGCCTTAATTTGCGAATGGCTCTGACTGAAGAGCAGATAATCCGTTTCGGTATTGCTCAAACCATGTCGCGCCCGCGTATGGATGAGATGAATGCCTCGTTCGGCATTGGGATCAATTTGGTGCCAGACCAATATGGTAACTACATTAGTGCGGGCGGCGGTAACACCACCCTTGAGCCGAGAGAAGCGCTGGGCATTGATCTGACCTACGAATATTACTTTGCTGATGCGGGCTACCTTGCTGTTGCCCTTTTCCGTAAAGAGCTCGATGAGTGGATTTTTGACGGTACGGGTGAGATCGACGTTTCAGACTTTCTGGCAGCGACAGGTCAAGTAACGCCCGATGGGAGTACGACAGCGACGGTCAATGGCAAAATTAACTATGGTGACGGCACCATCGACGGGTATGAAATCTCCCTGGCCATGCCTTTGAGTGTTATTCACGATGTTCTGGACGGGTGGGGTGTATTTCTGAGCCACACCGGCGTCGATTCGGATATTAGTGCTCCCGGTGGCGCCGATTACGTCTTGCCAGGGCTCTCAGAGAGCATTCAGCAGGCTACCGTCTACTACGAAAATGGTGGTTTTGAGGCGCGTCTCAGTGTGCGCAAGCGCGATGACTTCAAAGGTGACCTGTATGGTCTGGGTTTCAGCGTTAGCCAATACGATATACTGGGAGAGACGCTGGTGGACGCGCAGTTGTCCTACGATTTTGCTGCCTCTCGCTTTTCGAGTTTGTCGGGCCTCCGGATCTACGCACAGGGCATGAACTTGTCGGATGAACCATTCACGTCGCTTCAGGGCGATCAAGTTCGTGATTACCAGGAGTATGGGGAAAACTATCGAATTGGCTTCAGCTACAGCTTCTGAGTAGACAGGGTGGCGATAGAGCCCCTGCCGTGAAGACGGCGGGGGTTTTTTTTCAGGATGAGTGATGAAATCTGAAGTTATTAACCGAGTTGTTGTGGTGGGCGGTGGAACGGCGGGCTGGAACGCCGCAGCGCTTCTTGTAAGAACTCTCGGTAACGTCATCTCCGTAACTTTAGTTGAATCCGATGACATCGGGATCGTTGGAGTCGGCGAGGCAACGATCCCGCCGATTATTAACTTCAACAATGCGCTGGGTATAGAGGAAAGTGATTTTCTCAAAGCTACCCAGGGCAGCATTAAGCTAGGCATTCAATTCGAAAACTGGGGGCAAGTCGGCGACAGCTACATGCACGCTTTTGGCAATGTGGGTAAAGACTTTGCCTTTTGCAGTTTCCACAACTACTGGTTACGGAGCCAGCAAGAGGGCATTAGCTCTAACTTCTGGGATTTTTCTCTCAATTACCAGACGGCGAAAAGAAACAAGTTCGCCAAATTGTCCCAGCTGCCGGGCACTGAACTCCCGGGCTTGAGCTATGCCTACCATTTCGATGCCGGGCTCTACGCCAAATACCTTAGGGGATTTTGCGAGATGCGGGGTGTGGATCGTGTCGAAGGCATCATTAATCAGGTCAGACAGAATGCGGAGACAGGTTTTATAGAGGCGGTGGTGCTTGAGTCTGGTGAAGTCGTTGAGGGCGATCTTTTCTTGGACTGTTCCGGCTTCAGAGGGCTTTTGATTGAGCAGGCGCTGGAGACGGGTTACGAAGAATGGGGGCACTGGTTGCCCTGCGATAGGGCAATGGCGGTGCCAACAGTTTTGACGGACGAGATTAGGCCCTACACGAGGTCGATCGCCCACAGGGCCGGGTGGCAGTGGAATATCCCCCTGCAGCATCGCACGGGTAACGGCCACGTCTACTGTAGCCAGTACGTATCAGATGATGAGGCCCGCGAAGTGCTGCTCAGTCATTTGGAGGGTGAGCCACTCGCTGAACCCCGGAACATCCCGTTTCAAACGGGGCGAAGGAAGAAGCAATGGAATAAAAACTGTATATCGCTCGGTTTGGCTAGTGGATTTCTTGAGCCTCTGGAGTCAACGAGTATCCATTTGATTCAGGCCGGGCTTCGTCGTCTGATCCAACATTTTCCGCACAAGGGTATCAAGCAAGCGGAGGTTGATGAGTTCAATCGACAATCTCAGATTGAATTTGAGCATATCCGCGACTTCATTATTCTCCATTACAAGGTCAACCAGCGTTCCGACAGTCAGTTCTGGATCGACTGCCGAAACATGCCCATACCTGATTCACTGGGACACCGCATAGAGTTGTTTAAATCTTCAGGGAAAGTTTTCAAGGAGGGCGATGAGCTGTTCCATGAGATCGCCTGGCAGCAAGTCATGATCGGGCAAAACTTAATTCCCGATGACTATCATCCATTGGCGCATAACATCACAAATGAGCAACTTCAGGGTTTACTCAAGGATCTGAAGACGCTGGTGGACAGTGCGGTGGACAAGTTGCCGAGTCACGATCAATTCCTGAAGTCTTCCTGACGAGAGCGGACTTTTTCAGCTTTACTGACATGTAGCCCAAGTTCAGCGTGCTGGAACGATATTTGAGCATCGGCGAGGCGGTGAACAGTGCAAAATAAATCGAAAATATCCAGAAAATTGACATCGCTCAGTCTCAAACCGGCGCTGTCGGTATAGTGACTAAAATTTACTCTGGGGCTCTTACAAATGCGTTTTGCTTCTCTCATCGCTTCGCTCACCATTATCATTTTTGCCGTGACGGGATGTTCGCAGGAGCCGACCAGCTATTCGGTCACAGCGCCCGATGGTGGGTTGTCCTTTAAATTAACAACCGATGAGCTGGGACGTGTCTACTTTGCCGTCGACGATGGCGACACTGCCGTGATCAGCAGTAGTCGAATGGGTTTTGCATTTGCAAATGCGCCCAGTTTCACCGAGGGGCTATCGGTTTCAGCCGGAGAAACCGCGACGACCGATACGACTTGGGAGTTGCCCTGGGGTGAGCGACGCTTTGTTCGCGATCATCATAACGAGCAATCATTTGTGCTCAGCGATGGAGATCGCACGATTACGCTGCGGGTCCGTATGTTTGATGACGGGGCAGGGTTTCGATTTGAATTTCCAACGGATTTCCATGCTGGTGAGTTGCTCATTACCGATGAGTTGACGCAGTTCAATATCGCGAATCCGAGTGATAAAACGTTTTGGAATCCTGCTTACAACAAAGACCGTTACGAGTATGAATATTTCAAAACGAAAGTAACTGATGTCAAAACTGCGCATACACCACTGACAATCCTAGACAGCACTGACCGTTACGTGACGCTGCACGAAGCCTCGCTAATCGACTATTCGAGCATGGTTCTTCGAGGCACCAACAGTAGCGTACTCAACGGTGAACTGGTTGCAGGCTACGACGGTGTGCGCGTTCGCCAAACGGGCGCTTTTGTAACACCTTGGCGTACGATTCAAGTGACCGACTCAGCACCTGAACTCCTCGCCTCGAATATGATCCTGAACCTTAATGAGCCCAACAAGTTGGGTGATGTTTCATGGGTGAAACCTGGTGTTTACATGGGTATTTGGTGGGGTATGCACCTCGGTGAGAACAGCTGGGCCACTGGCGAAAAGTTGGGCGCCACCACATCGGAGGCTAAGCGCTATATCGATTTCATTTCGGAGAATGGTCTCGATGGGTTCCTTGTCGAAGGCTGGAATATCGGCTGGGATGGAAATTGGATTGCCAACGCTGACCTATTCAGCTTCACGGAAGCGCAGCCATTCTTTGACTTGGAGGAAGTGGCCGCCTACGCGCAGGAGAAGAACGTTGATCTAGTCCTCCACAACGAGACCTCAGGCGGTATCAAGAACTATGAGGAGCAAATGGAGGAGGCCTATGCGCTCTACCAAAAACTTGGTATCAGTCATTTGAAAACTGGCTATGTGGGCTTTTCAAATGGCTACCCTCGACACGATATTCACAACGAAGATCACAGAGACTTTTTAGTTTATGAGTGGAACCACGGCCAATTCATGGTCAACCATTACCAGAAATCGATTGATCTGGCGGCGAAATACAAAATCGGCATCAACATGCACGAGCCGATCAAGCCCACCGGTTTACGCCGCACCTATCCAAATTTTATGACGAGAGAGGGTGTGCGGGGCCAAGAGTACAACGCGTGGTCTGAGGGTAATCAGCCTGCGCACACCACCATACTACCCTTCACGCGAATGATGGGTGGTCCCCTGGACTTCACGCCCGGGGTATTTGACGTCACCTTCAAAGGGATCGATGCAAACGAGCGTATTCGAACAACAATCACCAAGCAGTTGGCATTAATGGTCGTACTTTACAGTCCCTTGCAGATGGCTGCCGATCTTCCACGCAACTATGCCGCGAAGCCAGAGTTATTCCAGTTCATTAAAGATGTGCCCGCAGACTGGGAGGAGTCATTGCCTCTTGAGGGAGAAATTGGTGAGTATGTGGTCTATGCGCGTCAAGAGCGCGATTCCGAAAATTGGTTCATTGGCGGTATTACGAACGAGGATGCACGGTCCGTCTCACTGGACTTTTCCTTCCTGGGTGAGGGTGACTTCGCTGCCACGGTATATCGTGACGGGGAACAAGCGGACTGGGAGACTAATCCCTATGATGCAGTGATCGAAAGCATAAGCGTCAATGCCAGTAGCACGCTCAATCTTGCGATGGCAAAAGGCGGGGGTTTTGCCATCAGCGTGATCAAACAATAATTCTAAGGCACTGAGAGGGTTGTCTCTCAACCCTTTTTATTCCTGGGGCTCATCCATGACTGCACGTATTGTCTGTTTTCTGTCCATTTTTATTGTTATTCGCAGCCCCGCGTTGGCTGGGGTGGACCGTATCGACCCGCCCAACTGGTGGGTTGGCATGGAGGAAAATGCAGTTCAGCTGATGCTCTACGGGCGTGGTATTGGGGGCAGTAATGTCACGAGCCAATCACCGGATGTAATCGTCACAGAGGTAGTCAGCGGCGATAGCGCAAATTATCTGTTCGTGACGCTTGAGATCAATGAGAGCGCTAATCCGCAAACTGCCAAACTTGAGTTCATTTCTAGCGATGGTGAGCGAGACACCATTAACTATCTACTCAAGCGCCGTCGAGAGGGCTCTGCCGATCGGCGAGGCTTCGCTGCAAAAGATGCGGTTTATCTTGTTATGCCTGATCGTTTCGCCAACGGTGATCCTAGTAACGATGAGGTAGAGCAGTTATACGAAGGCCTCGATAGAGAAGACCCTTACGGGCGTCATGGCGGGGATCTCGCGGGCATTATTGCGCATGTTGACTACTTGACGTCGCTCGGGATGACGCAGCTGTGGATGACGCCTGTGCTTGAGAATAACCAACCGGAGAGCTCGTATCACGGCTATGCGATTACTGATCTCTATCGGGTAGATGCGCGTTTGGGTAGCAATGAGGACTATGTCAGGCTGAGTGAGGTGGCTCGAAAAAACGGCATTGGGTTGATTTATGACTTTGTGCCCAACCATATTGGTTCAGAGCATCCGTGGATGAAGGATTTGCCCACTAGGGACTGGATTAATCAAGGCGGCGAGTTTTCACCCACCAACCATCGTCGGGAGTCCCATCAAGACCCTTACGCCTCAGATTTCGATAAAGAACAAATGATTCGGGGATGGTTTGTTCCGACAATGCCAGATCTTAATCAGAGCAACCAGTTGCTCTCCAACTATCTGATCCAGAACATTATTTGGTGGATTGAAACCGCGGACCTATCTGGTGTCCGTGTCGATACGTGGCCATACAACGAAAGAGAATTTCTCTCGAGCTTCACTACTCGCGTGCTGGGTGAGTTCCCGAACTTTAGCATTGTAGGGGAGGAGTGGACCTCAAATGTGGCGACTGTGTCGTATTGGCAAAAAGGCAAAGTCAATGCGGATGGCTATGATTCCGGCGCGCCACAAATGATGGACTTTCCAATGCAGCAAGCGATCCGCGATGCGGTAAATCACGATGAGAACTGGGATAGTGGCTTGACCAAGCTATACCAAACCTTGGCAGACGATTTTTTGTACCCGGATCCTATGGGTTTAATGCTCATCGCTGATAACCACGATATGGCGCGCCTTTACCCGGGAGTGGGAGAGCAGCTAGATCGATACAAAATGGCGATGGCATTTTTGGCCACCACGCGAGGCATTCCACAATTTCTCTACGGCACTGAGATTGCGATGAATGCAGGTGCGGACGGTGATCACGGTCGGTTGCGCGCTGATTTTCCGGGTGGCTGGGAGGGCGACACCATTAATGCTTTCACTGGCCAAGGACTCGAGGGCGTTGCCTTAGAAGCTCAAGACTTTGTTTCGAGCCTGTTTGAATGGCGACGCTCTGCCTCGGCAATTCATACAGGGCAGTTGATGCATTTTGCGCCTCGCGATGGCCTCTACGTATACTTCCGATTTAACGAGGCGCAGCGTGTCATGGTTGTCATGAACAACGACAAGAGCGAAGCGCATTTTGACCCACAGCAGTATCTGCAGGGCCTAGGTGGCGCGACGCTGGCAAAAAATGCGCTCACCGGAGCGCAGCATAAACTCGCCGACCATATCTTGATTCCCGCCAAGAGCGCGCAGATTTATGAACTAAATTGAGGCGAGAGTAGCCGTTCTCAGTTGATCTCTATTGAGGTAGTCATGCATGTCGTTTCACAGGAACTGGATGAGTTGTTTTAAAGCGTCTGTCACGTGTTTAGCGACTCTTGTACTACCAGCTGCCGCTGATTACGGCACCTACACCAACCCTATCCTTCCCGGAGGATATCCCGACCCCAGCATTTGCCGTGTCGACGACGATTTTTATATCGCGAACTCGTCGTTTGAGTATTTTCCGGGCCTTCCGCTTCATCATTCGACTGATCTTGTGAACTGGGAGCTTATTGGGCACGGGCTTCACCGATCGGAACAAGTATCGGGGTCAGTCAATCTTGTCGATGTGCAGTCCGACGGCGGTATTCACGCTCCATCACTGCGTTGTATCGACGGCAAGTACTACCTGATTACAACGAATGTATACACGCCGAAAGAGCAGGGTGCAGAGACCCGCATGGTCAATTTTGTGATAACCGCCGACGACCCCCGTGGACCTTGGTCCTTGCCCCATGTGATCGAAGGTGCGCCCGGGATAGACCCAGATTTATTTTTTGATGATGACGGCAGCGTATGGTATCTCGGTAATCACGCACCCGCCGACGCGACCTATCCCGGCGAAGGCGAGATATGGTTGCAACGTCTCGATACAGAATTATGGCAACTGGTCGGTGACCGTTATTTTCTCTGGCGAGGGGCGCTCAAGCAGGCGATCTGGGCGGAAGGACCGCATCTCTACAAATACGACAACCGTTATTACCTGTTGGTTGCAGAGGGCGGTACTTCGTTCAATCACGCGGTAACCATCGCCGTCAGCGACTCGTTGACAGGCCCTTATGAGGGTAACGAGCGCAATCCGATTCTTACCTCGCGTCACCTGAGCTACGACAATTGGGTCAATAGCACAGGCCACGCCGACCTTGTCGAGTTAGCTGATGGCCGATGGTACATGGTGGCGCTCGGTATCCGGAACGACGAGCAAAGGCGCACGAATATGGGGCGAGAAACACATCTCGTGCCCGTTGAGTGGGAGCGTGAGCCCTATGTGTGGAAAGACAAGCAATACCTCTGGCCCGTTGCGGCGCCTGACACAGGCCGTGTCGAGCGTCACATGCGCTTACCTTTTTCCGACAAGGGCCAAAAGTCGACATCAATATTTTTCGACCCATTCGATCCAGAGACGCTGGGGCTTGCCTGGACATTCCGTCGAGTCCCTTCTGAAGGCGCGTACAGTCTCAGAGCCCGACCCGGCTTTCTAAGATTGTTTGCTCAGGATTCCTCGCCAAGACCGCGAGAGCGCGTCGCTCAGGTGGGTGTCAAACAGACCGAGACGGATTTTCTGTTTAGTTCACGCGTTGAGTTCTTGACTGACACGGTTGGCGTGGAGGCTGGCGTTACGTTGTTCCAAAAAGACGATCACTACCTAAATGCGACAGTCAAACTGACCTCTGACGGCTATAAGCTTGCGGTTACGCTGGCGAATCGTGGTGCGCCGGAGTTGATCGCGTCGAAAGCGTTGGAAAATTATTCAGGCAGCATCGAATGGAGATGGACCTCGCATCAGGGGCGATACGAAATCTACTATCGGATGAGCGAGAACAATGAGTGGTCACTATTGCAGAATTTACCCTCGCAATTATTGCTAAGTCACTACTACACGGGGTCCCATCTTGGTTTCTATGCCTCCAGCAACGGAGTCGACAGTGGCGATTTTATGGATATCGATTGGATGAGCTACGAGGCAATGCCGCGGCAGTAAAACACCACCATGACAGACAATACGATAACTAAAGTGATGATGGATGATGAGTAGGCAGCCCTCACTCAGCTTTTGGCAAATATGGAATATGTGTTTTGGTTTCATGGGCATACAGTTCGGGTTCGCCCTGCAAAACGCCAATGTCAGCCGCATATTTCAAACACTGGGCGCCGACTACAACAACATGACTATGTTGTGGGTCGCAGCCCCGATCACGGGCCTACTGGTTCAGCCCATCGTCGGTTACTTCAGCGATCGTACTTGGGGTCATTTGGGTCGACGCAGACCCTATTTTTTTTACGGTGCGCTTATCTCGACAGCGGCACTCTTTCTGATGCCTAACTCTCCGACTCTGTGGATCGCGGCGGGGACACTTTGGATACTTGATGCATCGATTAACGTCTCAATGGAGCCTTTTCGCGCGCTCGTAGGCGATGTCCTGCCACCAGAGCAACGAGGCTTTGGCTATGCAATGCAGTCTTTTTTCATCGGGATAGGCGCTGTGGTGGCGTCCGCGCTCCCGTGGATGATGACAAATTGGTTTGATGTCTCCAATACAGCAGATGCGGGTGCCATTCCAGAGTCGGTGAAGCTCTCGTTTTATGCTGGGGGCGTTATTTTCTTAGCGGCCGTTTCCTGGACAGTATTTCGAACAAAAGAATATTCACCTGAGGAAATGGCCGGTTTTTTTGCTGATAGTCTGAACTTATCCGCAGAATCAGGCGGCTCCGCAGACACAGTCAATACCTTTTTAAAGGGGGGGCTGATTTGCCTGGTGCTTGGTGTTATCGCAACTCTGATTATCGATTCTTTTGCCAGTGTCTTGGACCGCAATCTGTACATCCTTAGCTTCGGTATCGCAGCCTTTGGAATATGTCAGCTTCTCGCTTTCCATTTGATGCGAAGCGGCAAATCACACAATGGTTTTGTGACCGTGATGACCGACTTGTTCAATATGCCTGATCCAATGCGGCAGCTGGCAGTGGTGCAATTTTTCAGCTGGTTTCCGCTCTTTGTGATGTGGACATCCACGACAGCGGCTGTCACCTCTTTTCACTTCAATACAAGTGACCCAACGAGTGGGGCCTACAATCAGGGCGCCGATTGGGTTGGCCTACTTTTCTCTACCTACAACGTGGTCGCCATGATTTTCGCCATCGCTATACCCGTCATGGTGCGCAGAATGGGTCTCAAGGCGTCTCACATGGTGAATCTGTTCTGTGGTGGTCTTGGATTTATATCGTTTGTGCTCATCACCGATCCCTCTTTCCTGCTAATCAGCATGATTGGTGTGGGCATGGCCTGGGCGTCAATACTGTCGTTGCCTTACGCGCTGCTTTCGACCGTTATCCCATATCAGAAAATGGGGCTCTTTATGGGGATCTTTAACTTTTTCATTGTGCTGCCACAGATACTGGCAGCCAGCATTCTCGGCATTATCGTGGGGCAGTTTTTCGATGGGGAGCCTGTCTTTGCTCTTTTTGTGGGCGGTATCAGCATGATCATTGCCGGCTTGCTCACACTCAGGGTGGAGCAGCCATAGTGGCACTATGGAAACGCCCGAATTCACGCGGTGTTGCCTACGTTTTCAAAAAATTGGCGATAGTGTTGGTCGGTAATAACAATTCCGCTTGTCGTTAAATCGCCGTCCAGCCACCGTCAACGGAAAACAGCATGCCCGTAACAAAGCTCGATGCATCACTGCGCCACTATATGACTCGCTTCGGGTAGGCGCAGTTCTCCCCCCGCGC
>VMDB01000142.1 GCA_008081075.1 Halieaceae bacterium | reverse complement strand
CGGGCGCCCAAAACTTATCGACCAGAATTCCAACCGCAAGACGACCAATCACCACGGTAATTCCCATTACCGATGCAATGCCTGCGATTGCGCTCGGCGCGAAACCTTGTTCGCCCATGATTCGCGGGAAGTTGGATAACAAACCGGTGAGAACGATGACAGTCACGAACATCACGGCGCCAAGTAACCAGAAATTAGTGGTTCGCATAGCCTGAGAACGAGTAATGCCCCATGAAGTCGGGCCTGTCGCACCCGCGTCACCGGTTTGCGCTGTGGTGTTCTCGCGAAACAGAGAGAAAACAATCGGCAGTGAAATGCACATCGCCCCCAATCCGATAGTTCTGTACCCCAGACGCCAGCCATAATTTGAGATTACGAACTCCACAATGGGCGGAAGTATGAAGGCTCCTAACCCCGTTCCCATCATAGTGATCCCAATAGCCTTGCCACGGTGCTTTGTGAACCAGCCATTGAGGACGCCGGTCCAGACTATCGGCAAGGAGCCTGCTCCAAGCAAACCGAGCAGCGCCCAGCTTGCATACCAGACGGTTAAGGATCCCGTGTTGAATGAGAGGAGCACGTAGGCCAGGGAGTGTCCAATGAGCCCGAATATGCCGATACTGCGCAATCCATGTCGTTTGACCAAGGAGCCAACAATGGGTCCAGTGATAAGGCCTAGGCACATCATGACGGTGTAGCTCAGAAAAAACTGTGGCGGTGTCCAACCAAACTCCGCTGTGACAGGGCCAACAAAAAATCCCTGCGAGTAGTTCGTCAGAGTAAAAATGCCGCACATGGTGCCGATAGTGGCGGCTAGCAGAGGCCTCCAACCCTGAGAAAACTCATTCATCTTCGCGTGGCTCCGATTTGGTTTTTTGTAGGTATACGGAATCGATAGGCCGAGCATTCATTAACGCCACATTGCATGGCTAATGAACATTTGTGTAAAGCGAATGAATTCGAATACGCAGACATTCAAGCTTCTGTGCCTGGCCGGTTGCGATAGTGTCTTTCCAGAGATTGGCCTTGTGACCGCCGTCAGATGCCTTAGCGAGAAGGGACTAGGATTCGGGGAGTAGCTTTAATTCTGGCATTTTCTCCATCACTCGCAGATCCCAAGGGGGTAGATCGCCATATTTACGCCGCAGAAAATTGATGAAAATGCGCACTTTCATGGGCACATACTGCGACCGTCGGTAATAGGCGCGCAGCGATACTTCGCGGACTTTGTACTCGGCCATTATCGGCACCAGTTCCCCAGACAGAATCTCTTTTTCAATGAAGAAAATAGGCATCAACGACAAGCAATGACCGCTCGTGACCGCGGCATGAAGCATCCAGATGTTATTAGCCACGATGACGGGCTCAATAGGAACCTCGACTGGCCGGTCATCTTTCATGAGATTCAGCTTGAGTGTAGGCGTCACGTAATTATTCAGCGCAAAAGGATGGTCGGCTAGTTCTTCGGGTGACGATGGGGTGCCATGTTTTTCGAGGTAGCTGGGACTCGCTACTAGCAAACGCCTGACAGACACAACCTCTGTAGCTTCGAGCACTCCGGTCGGCGTGTTCCCGGCTTGAATACACACATCAAAGCCCTCGTGCACCGGATCACAGAACCTATCGTGTTGCTGAAGGTCGATACTGAGCGCGGGATGATCGCGGCCGAATTCACACAGGTCCTGAGCGAGACACACTGAGGTGAAGGACGAAATACAACTGACGCGGAATGTCCCGCTCAGGCCCCACTCCATGGTGCTCACTGCGGATTTCGCATTGTCGAGATCACCGACGATTTTGACGCAGCGCTCATAAAAGTTAGCGCCCGTATCGGTCAGCGACATTTTTCGGGTGGAGCGCTGCAGTAGTTCCATTTCCATATGGGATTCAAGTTGGTTGATTCGCTTTGTGATCACGGACTTGGCGATGCCTTCCTGACGCGCCGCCTCGGCAAAACTGCCAGCCTCGACGACTTTGACGAAGGAGCGAATGGATTTGAGTTCGTCCATTTTTGTTCTCGAAACGCGAATATTGAGTCAGTTAAACAGCATATTGTTTGCGAATAAAGTCATTTTTACTATCCGTGCTGAGCTAGGCGCAGCCTTTGGGCGCGCTTCTGCCTAGCGGCAGGGTGGCGGTTAAACATAATTAAAAAAGGGTATCTCAGAATGACAAACAGTCGGATCGGAACGTGGTTGGGAAGAGGTCTTTATCTAGGACTTATCACTGCTAGTGCCAGCACTAGCACCGGAGTGAGTGCGCAGGGTGCTTTGGAGGAAGTGTTGGTTTCTGCAACGCGTCGGGCAGAGAGTATTCAAGATGTTCCCATTTCGGTTGCTGCGGTGAGTGGCGACACGATTCAGGATCTTGGCATTATGGATATGGAGCAGCTGTCATTGCTGATTCCAAACTTTGAAATTAATAGCGCCTCTATCCTGCCAAACCTTTATATCCGTGGGCTGGGCTCGGGTGCTACCCATTCGATTGAGCAGTCTGTTGGTCGCTTTGTTGACGACGTCTACATCGGTCGCGCCGCGATTAACCTCCATGGGTTTATGGATCTCGCTGGTGTGGAAGTGTTACGGGGGCCTCAGGGCACCTTGTTTGGGAAAAACACTGTAGCGGGAGCGTTGATAATGCATACCGCTAAGCCGACTTCCGAATTTGAAGCAGGCTTTACGGCATCCGCCAGTACTTATAAAACCACGGGTGGCAACAACGAAGTCGAGGGCTACATCTCAGGTCCTCTGACCGATAACCTTGGAGCGCGTCTTGCTGTTCGCTACCGCGACGCCGATGGGTTCTATGAGAACAGATTGACTGGCCCCGGCGGCCCTAACCGCGATGAAAGCATGTTCAGGTTGAGTTTTGCCTGGACACCAACAGATCGCACACGGGTAGATCTAAAACTCGAGCACGCCGAGTTTGATGAGGACGGCGCCGATACGGCTGAATGGAATGACGCCGGTGGCCCGCCGTTATTTGTTTACCAAACGCATTCGCCCGATTTCACTCCGGAATTAGATTGGATCTACGACGTTGATTGTACTGATGTGGTCGCCAATCGCGATACGACAGGAGATGGCGCGGCAGATACCGCGTTTAATACGGGATCATTTTGTCCAAGTCGAGATCAGGAGAGCCAGAACATAACGCTGCGGGTAGAGCATGACTTTGAAGCGGGCACTTTGACTTCCGTCACGGCGTTTCAGACCTATGATTACCAGCATAATTTCTTGGGCCTTGATATGGGTCTAGCTAGTGGCTTTCGGGCTCGAAGGAACGAAGACTACGAGGGATTCACTCAGGAATTTCGATTTGCCTCGACACCCACCGATACCATGGACTACATCCTTGGCGCGTATTTTGAAGATTCGGAGCTGAAGCGGTTCCAGAATTCGAGCCTTAATCTGTCCACGGTGTTTCTTGATCCCGGTGGTTTGTACATGGATCGGTACGAGCCGTGGAATCAGGATACCCAAACCGTTGCGGGCTTTGGCCAGGTTCGTTGGCAGATTTCTAACGACATCTCGCTTATCCTCGGCGGTCGCTTCGCCCGCGAAGAAAAGGATTTTGCATTCGAGCGCTACTTTGCCGAGTACCAGACCAACAACCGCCTAGATATTCCAGGAGGCCCTGGGGGCCCGCCCTTGGTTGCCTCGGATAGTCGCAGCGAGAGCAAGTTCACTGGTGCTGTGACGCTGCAGTGGGACGTCAGTGATAGCGCGATGCTCTATGCGAACTACTCACAAGGGCATAAGACCGGCGGCTTCAGTGATCGAATCGAGGGGCCTGGAGCAAATTTTGAGTATGACGATGAAAACGTGGACTCTTTTGAAGTCGGGGCGAAGGCCTCGCTACTTGATGGGGCTCTGGCGCTGAACGTAGCACTCTACCGAATGGATATTGAGGGGCTGCAGCTTTCCACGCAGATACCGGGTGAAATACCCGCATTTTCGGTTTCAAATGCCGCGGATTCCACCAGTCAGGGTATCGAATTTGACTCGACATGGGCCCTCAACAGCGTATGGACTCTGGGGGCGAACTTTGCCTACACCGACGCCGAGTACGACTCTTTCCCCGGAGCAGAGTGTTATCCGGGTACTCCAGTGGTTCCAGACGCTGAGACTGGGACCTGTAACCTAGCGGGTTTGCCACTCATTTTCGCACCTGAGGTGAAAGCTGCGCTGTTCGCGGATTTTCAGGTTGATGATGCCTTTGCGGGGTGGGGTTTCGGGGGGCGACTCGATATTTCTTACTCCGACGACTTTTACACGGACATCTCTTACCAAGACAACGTACTAACCGAGTCGTTCACGCTCTATAACGCCGTGCTGCGCTTGGTTTCTCCTTCCGAGAACTGGACCGTCTCCCTCATAGGAAAGAATCTTAGCAACGAGGATTATTGCGCATGGTGCATTCCCTCGGGTCCTAACATTCTAGCGGCCATGAACCCTCCCAGAGAGATTGCTATTCAGGTCCGGGCTAGATTCGACTGAGTCACGTCTGATTTTTCTTAATGCCGGTAAGGATTAACTGATGCCTGTTATTGTGCCAACCAATGAGGAGGTCCTGAGTTACACGGGCCTCCATCTTTTCCACAGTGGTGTTTCGAACTGCTCCATGCGTGTCCGCATGGTGCTTGAGGAGAAAGGCCTCGAGTGGGAGAGCCACCACCTCAATATTCTCAAGAAGGAACACATAACGCCTGAATACTTCGGCATCAATCCTAACGGGCTGGTTCCAACATTGGTTAATGATGGCGTGGTTATCATCGAATCTGATGACATTATCGACCATCTCGATGATGCCTTTCCTGAGCCTCCTCTGAAACCTTCAGATCCTCAGCAGCGGGAACAGATGTACTTCTGGCTTCGCAAGGCTGTCGAGATCCATGTCAAAGCTATCAAGACCTTCATCTATGACAGAAGGGTCGGTAAGAATATGGCTCAGAATCTTGAGGAAGAGGAGAAGTACCGCAGTCTGCAGACGAATCCGGAGCTTTTGGAGTTCCATCGCCGCAGCACTACTACCGGTTTCTCCGCGGACGAGGTGAGTGCGGCAGAGGCAATCATCGATGACTGCTTTCAAACGCTGGATAGGGGTCTGGCAGAGAGTGAATGGATTGCTGGGGACGCCTTTTCTCTGGCGGACGTAGCGTGGCTGCCGCTGCAGTTTACGCTTGATCTACTGGCAGGTTACTCATTTGACTCCTACGAAAACATTGCTAATTGGGCCAAGCGTATCGAATCACGGCCCAGCTTCCAGAAGTCAGTAGTCGACTGGTTCCCACCTGAAATGCTGGGGAGTAAATAGTGCTGGAGCTTTATCATCACGGATCATCTGTGTGTGCCGCTAAGGTGCGGTTTGCGCTGGCTGAAAAGGGGGTTGGGGTCGATCAATCTCACTACATCGATATTCTTGCCGGCGAGCAGTTCACTGATGAGTATCGGGCCATCAACCCTAAAGCGGTGGTGCCATCGCTGGTTCATGACGGCAAGATTCTGAATGAGTCCACGGTAATATGTGAATATATTGACGACGAATTCTCCGGGCCAGATCTGATTCCAAATGATGCCTATGGTCGCGCACAGATGCGCATGTGGACCAAGGCTGTCGATGAACAGCTCCATCCTGCCTGTGGCGAGCTCACCTTCGTTTGCTGCCATCGCCATATTGTTCTTCGTTTGCCGCCCGAGAAGCTGGATGAGTTTCTAGAAAGCACCCCGGATCAGTCTGTCACCTCGAAGTGGAAGGCGCGTAAACAGGAAATCGTTCGCGAGGGTTTCAGTGCGCCCGGCATAGGCGACACCATTGGGTTGTATTACGACTATCTGGTGAAGATGAACGAAGTGTTGTTACAACAAAAATGGCTAGCCGGAGATGGCTTTTCGCTTGCCGATATCGGTTTGGCCCCCTACGTGAATCGTCTCGATATGCTAAGCATGTCGGGCATGTGGTCCGGACGCCTGCTAGGGGTTGAGCGCTGGTTCTCTGCCATCAAGGCTCGGCCTCGTTTCAAGGAGGTATTTCTCGACTGGTGTCCTGAAAAACTCACGGATGACCTTAAAGAATTTGGCACGCAGAGCTGGCCTGAAGTGAAAACAATCATCGGACTATAGAGGTAAGGACTATTCAATTATGGATAGACTGAAGGACAAAGTTGCCGTAGTGACGGGCGCTGCTCAGGGAATCGGAGCGGCCTATGCGAAAGGGCTGGCATCACAGGGCGCACTTGTCGTCGTATGTGATCTTGCCGATACCTCATCAGTAGTTGATGAGATCAACGGAGAGGGCGGTTCAGCGATGGGTGTCAGCGCTGATGTCACTGACGACGACTCACTGAAAAACCTGGTAGCCGAGGTTGAGGGGCACTTCGGGCCCATCGAAATTTTGATCAACAACGCTGCGATCTTTGCATCCATCCAATTTAAACCGTTTACTGAGCTAAGTAACGAAGAGTGGGATGCGGTAATGAGGGTGAACGCACGTGGGCCGTTTCAGGCCACCAAGGCGATGCTTCCCAGTATGCAGAAGAACGGCCGTGGCAAGATCATTAACATCTCATCTGGCACGTTCCTGCGAGGGGCGCCTATGTTCTGCCATTACGTGGCCTCTAAAGGTGCTGTGGTGGGCCAAACACGAGCCCTGTCGCGAGAGCTCGCGGCCAGTAACGTCTATGTGAACTGCATTATGGTCGGACTCACGGAGAGTGAAGGCGTGGCGGCGAGTAAGCAATATGATATGGCGCGCTCGGCGAACCAGAATATGCGCGCGTTCCAGCGCGATATGATGCCGGACGATCTGCTGGGAACTGTCTACTTTCTTGCCAGTGAAGACAGCGATTTTATTTCTGGTCAGTGCATCAATGTGGATGGTGGCGCGCTGAACTACTGAATCAGTCAGCAGTGGAGCTCAGAGCGTGACGACAGACGATCAGCAAGCCCTAGGACACTGGATCAACGGTGAGCATTGTACCTCGGCCGGAGGTGCGACTTTTACCGTATTCAATCCCAGCGATGACAGCCCATTTTCGGTGGTGGCCGCGGGATCAGCGGTAGAGATGGATCTTGCGGTCCAGGCTGCTCATGACGCCTTTCAGACATACCGACATACATCGGTGAACGAGCGAGAACGCTGGCTGGCTAATGCGGCCGCAATGCTGGAGGAGCGAAAAGCAGAATTTGTCGATTTGTTGATAGACGAAGCGGGCTCCACTATTTCCAAGGCGCAATTTGAAACGGGCAAAGCGGTGAGCTTTATTCGTGCTGCCATTGGCATGGTAAGGCAGGTAAGCGGCAAGACGTTGCCCAGTGATTATCCGGGCCGGATTAGCCTGACCTGGCGTGAGCCCCGCGGTGTGGTTGCTGTCATTACGCCCTTCAATGTTCCGCTCATCAAAGCGAGTCGCCTTTGTGCCAACGCCCTGGCAACGGGTAGTACGGTGGTAATGCTCCCTTCGGAGCACACGCCGGTGATCGCACTTAAGTTTGCGGAATTACTCTCAGAGGCTGGTTTCCCTGACGGTGCAGTCAATGTTGTAGCGGGCGACGGCTACACGATCGGCGACTCCCTGGTGACCCACCCGCTGGTGAGGTCAGTAACCTTTACTGGTTCTACAGTAGTGGGGAAACACATCCAGCAGTTGTGTGCACGCGATAACAAGCATGTGACGCTGGAGCTGGGCGGCAAGAATCCTCTGGTGATTTTGAACGACGCCACGCTATCAGATGCCGTGCAAGGCGCGGTGCGCGGTATGTTTATGCATCAGGGGCAGGCCTGTATCAGTTCGAGTCGGATCTATGTGCAGAAGGACATATACCCTGACTTCATTAAAGCGTACACAGGGGCTGTATCCAAGCTGGGTGTAGGTGATCTGCGTGACCCCGCGACGATTATTGGGCCGATTATCAGCGATCGGCAGCGCGAACGGATCAAGCGGCACATCAGGGATGCGCAGGACAAAGGTGCGAATATCGTGGTCGGTGGAGACTGGGAGGGCAATCGCTGCCACCCTACGGTTTTAACCAATGTGACAGAGGACATGGAATGTCACGCAGAAGAGACTTTTGGCCCTGTGGTCAGCGTCTATCAGGTCGAAGATTTGGATGAAGGTCTCGTCGCGGCCAATAACTCTCGCTACGGATTGAGTTCCGCGATTTATACGAATGACTTTAATAGCGCGCTGCGCTACGCGCGCGCTATTGAGTCGGGCATGGTCCATGTGAATGGGCCCTCTGTGACTGATGAAGCTCATGTGCCTTTCGGGGGTGTTGGTGACAGCGGCTTTGGGCGAGAGGGCACGGAAGCAGATATCGACGCACTCACGGAGCTGAAGTGGGTGACTATGCAGACGAAGACTTAGGTTACACGCATGGAGACCTGGCGCCGTACCGGAGGTGAAATTTCTGAATTCGAGGTCAACCTGCTTGCTGGCGGAGTATGGCGCAGTCGAGAGGTGGTGGCAGGGCGCTTTACCTTACTGAACATTTATCGCGGTAGGTGGTGTCACCAGTGCGCACGTCACCTGAAGGAATTGGACCTACTGGTTCCCGAGTTTGCGAATCGCGGTGTAGCCGTGGTGGCTGTAAGTGCTGACACCCGGGAGCGCGCGTTAGAATTTTACAAAAAACTAGGTCTCCAAAGTCTTCGGGTGGGCTACGAAATGCCGATCGATAAAGCTCGGGAACTCGGGGTGTTTGTGTCCTCAAAAGCGAAAGAAGAAGAGATGCCTCTTTTTTGTGAGCCTGCGCATTTTCTGATCGGTACTAATCACAAGGTGTTCGCGTCGTGGATTTCCTCTTGTGCATTCGCCCGAGCCAACCCTCAGGGCATCCTAGAATATGTGGACTTTATCGGCGATAAGGTGAATAAGGTCCCTCGGGGCTCTGCTTGAGGCCGTTGGCGCGGGGTGACTAGCACGACCGCATATAGCCTCGAATGGACGGAGCGCCCATGTAGCGCAGGCTCTGTGAAAAAGAATTTGACGCTCTTCTCTGCGTCAGGCTTCTGTTTTAACTACTGTGCACCGCAGTTCGGGCAGCGCCTCAACTCTTGAGTCATCGCAGTAAAAGATTGCGTCGATCTGGTGATTCTCACATAAAGCCGGAAGCTCTGAAGGGTATCGGAGCTGCGCATGTCCGAGCTGGCTGCGGTGACTCCATGGTTCCTCGTCAATGAAGAACAGCACGTCGTATTCGCCCTCGCTCTGTAGGCGGTTATAAAGTTTGTACTCCCGTGGTTCAGCACCCAAGATAATGGCGCGCCGGGGCTTGTATCTGAGACCCGCCAGCGCGCTTAAAACCCGTCTAATCTGCTTCATTGCCTCCCCCAATCGGTTGTAAACCGTCGCCCAAGCAGCATGTCAGCGTTGAAATTATGCGCTCTTGTCTGAAATAGAACGTTCACGATTCGAGAATAGTGAGGGCTCGTGGAAGGATATTATCAACAATATTCCTAACAATTAGAGTCGTCCTCAGACTTGGCTAAACCTTTAGAAGCGAGACCTCAATACATTCTCTACTGATTGGAATGTTCCACGGTAGGGGATCAGGCGGGCACAACTTTTCGGCGAAGACTAAAGGCATACAGTATAAATATAAAAGGAGACGGAGACATGCAAGCGAGCAAACACTCAGTGTTGTCCAGAACATCAATCGCTATCGGAGCGGTTTTTTTAACGTCGGGATTAGTGGTCACTCCCTCAGTCAGTGTTGCGCAAGCAACAGGCACGGCAGTGCTTGAGGAAGTGACCGTTACAGCGCGTAAAAAAGAGGAAAGTTTGTCTGACGTGCCTATTTCGATCAGCGCGGTGTCAGGCGATTTTCTTCAGGAGTCTAATCTGTCAGACCTTTTGGGGCTTGCTGACGAAATACCAAATCTATCATTTGGTGAGGCCTTTAATTCATCTGACCGTTTCGCCATTCGAGGTGTCAGTACTAACGGTAACAATATCGGATTTGAGCAAGCGGTTGGTTTCAATATAGATGGATATTATTTTGGACGCAGTCGATTCGGTCAGACAATGTTTCTGGATCTGGAGCGAGTTGAAGTCTTGAAAGGCCCCCAAAATACCCTGATCGGGAAAAATAATACGGCCGGGGCGATCAACATTACGACGCGTAAACCTGGGGATGAATTTGGCGGTTATTTGGCCACTTCTTATGACTTTGAAGCTGGGGAGGGTTTTGCTGTAGAAGGCGCAGTCGATCTGCCTCTTGGCAACAATGTTAGGAGCAGAATCGCTGCCAGGCTCGAAGACAAAGACGGCTATATGGAGCATGGGCTTACTGGGTCTGATGTCTCGGGCGCTAGAGACAACTTTACGATAAGAGGCATAGTAGAGTGGGATATCACCGAGCGTGTTGATGCGACCTTTCTGTATCAGTATGGCGAGATCGACAGGGGTGCACGCCCGCGAGAAGCAGGTGGTAACTGTAACGTGGCTCATCCGATTGACGACTGCTCATACAATAACGTGAAGTATGAGGCAGCATTCTGGGCGGGTGAAAATCGGGAAGACGATTTTGTCACGGAGACCGACTATTCCATGGTCGGGCTGACATTTAACTGGCAGCTCAATGACAGCTGGACACTTTCATCGTTGACCAATTTCACCTCTTATGAAGGCAACGATCTTTCGGAATCGAATTTCGATCAAACTATCGATGCCACATTGGCCCAGATTCAAGATGAGTTTGAGCAATTTAGCCAGGAGGTTCGGTTGCTCGGCTCACTATCGGAGTCCGTTGATCTGATTGCAGGGGTCTATTACAACGACAATACAGTCGATGCCGCTCACTCATTACTGTTTTGCGGCGGCCCTGTTAATTGCTCCGATGCTTCCTCGCCTACATACGGAGGTCTGATGCGCAACTTTGATTCTACTCAAGATGCGGAGACGATCTCGGTGTTCGGTCAGATTGATTTTAGTCTTGGCGACACATTAACCCTCGGCATTGGCGGCCGTTTTACAACGGAAGACAAGGAAGCTAACGGGAGAAAATGGGTTTCGGACCTTGGTGACGGCTCGAGCGGTTTTGTTGGGCACCAAATGGGTGGTGGAACACCTCTGCCCGGTACCGATTTCGCCGGGGGTGGTGGCTGCACATCGCTTCCCTCACTTGGTGGGCCCCGAAGAGATTTGAATGGCCGAACAGTGGGCTGTTACGGCCCGTTGGTGTCGGGATCCAATGGCGGTAGTTTTTCCCGAAGCGAGGACGACTTCTCTCCTAATGCTGTGCTGACCTGGCAACCTAGCGACGAGCACATGTTGTACGTCAGCTACTCAGAGGGATTCAAGGGCGGCGGTTATCAATTGTGGCCGGTGGGTGGTGGCGCACTAACGGCCGCAGAGATCGAATTTGATGGAGAAACTGCCGAGAGCTTTGAGGCGGGCGGCAAGCACACCCTGTTGGCGAGCACGCTGCAGGTTAATTGGTCCGCCTGGTCTACTGAAGTGCAGGGCCTGCAAGTCGCCGCATTTGATCCAGTCATCACCGCGCAAAATATCGTTAACGCAGGTCAAACCACGTCTGAAGGTGTTGAGGGCGATTTCATCTGGCTGCCAGACGCTTCGCACCGAATCTCGGCTTCATTTGCCTACACCGATGCTACGTATGATTCTTACGAGGGCGCTAACTGCTACCCAGGACAGACTCCAGAAATGGGCTGTGTTGGCGGACAGCAGAGCCTTACCGGCCAAAGCGTGTCATACGCCCCAGAGTGGCAGTACATCTTTTCGGTTGATGGCGCATACTCCTTTGCGGCGAACATGGAGTGGGGCTGGCGGGCTGCCTATAACTGGCGGGATGATCAGTTTATAGGGACCACAAATCACCCTACCGCTGATGTGCAGGAGGCCTATGGTAAGTTCAACGCCAGTTTGTTCCTGGCGAGTGCCGACGGTAAGTGGCGTGTTTCTTTAATCGGCACAAACCTCAATGATGAGAACGTGGGCACTGGTGCGAATCACGGCCGTATGATGAATCTATTGCCGGAGCGAGGAGTAACGCCGGCAATACCGACATTGGTGTTCATGGCTCCCGGCCGGCAAGTCGCGATTCAGGGTCGCTTCAATTTCTAGATAAAGATATTGGTGGGTTTCGATTGTTGTTCCCGGTTGTTTAAACAGTGAATTGGTGAATGTGTAGCGTGTCCTTGTATCTGCGTAGCTTGATGACAGTGGCGTTAATTCTCAGTGGCGGCTTTGCTTTTGCCGATACTGAGGCCACGCGGGAACTCAAACTTAGAAATGCAGAGTTTGAGAAGGACATCATCAAAGTATCCGACAGCGTCTATGTAGCGGTGGGTTATGCAGTCTCAGCGGTAAGCATGATCGTGGGTGAGGACGGTCTGGTCATCATAGACACTGGCATCGACACTGTTAGTGGCGCCGAAATCCGGGAGGACTTTCGGAAGATCAGCGAGAAGCCAGTTGTCGGCGTCGTAATCACTCATGGCCATCCTGACCACTTGGGTGGTCTCGCTGCGTTTGTCGATTCTGGAGATGTGCAAGTCTGGGCTCGGGAGGGGCTTCAGGATGAAGCCAATACCTTGCGCGAGGCGGGGATAAACCGACAGCGAAAGCGGGGGGCGATGCAGGCGGGCTTTATGCTGAAACCTGAGCAGCGCATCAATAATGGAATTGCCAAGGCATATTGGCCAAAACGCGGGGGTGCGGTTTTTGAATCCGCTCACGAGGCCAAGCCGACGCACTTTACGACCGCCGATCGCACTCGCGTATCGTTCGCCGGGGTAGATCTCGACCTTGTGGTGGCTGATGGGGAGACCAGCGATGCGCTGTACATTTGGTTCCCCGCAGAGGCGGTGCTCTTCGCGGGGGACAATTTCTACAAGTCATGGCCCAACCTCTCTCCGATTCGGGGTTCAGCGTATCGCGATGTCAGAACATGGGCGATGACAGTTGACGCTATGCTCAATGAGCAGCCTGAAGTCTTAGTACCTGGTCACACGCGACCGATTGTGGGGTCAGAAGTAGCGGCCGAAATGCTCACCAACTACCGCGATGCGATTCAGTTTGTGTTCGATAAGACGGTTGAGGGAATCAACGAAGGATTGACGCCGAACCAGCTCATTGAATACGTCCAGTTGCCTGAAAAGTACCTGAAGCTGGACTATCTCCGACCGCATTACGGCAACCCAGAATGGGCCGTCAGATCAATTTTTGCTGGGTATCTGGGGTGGTTTGATGGCAATGCGACTAATCTCTTCCCGTTAACTGACAAGGAAGAAGCAACCCGCCTCGCTAAAATGGCAGGTGGAATATCACAACTGCGTGCTCAGTCGGAAGCGGCCATGGAGGAGGGTGACTACCAGTGGGTGCTGAAACTCTCCGACTATATCCTCGCTCTTGAGCCTGGATCGACAGATGCAAAGCTGCGCAAAGCGGACGCTATGACAAAACTGGCGGAAGTGGTACTCACCACGACGGCCAGAAACTACTACCTCAGCAGTGCCAAACAATTGCGAGAAAGTGCTGCAGCCATGGTTGTTAGCGCTCCTGACGAATAAGCCATTTCGTTTTAGGCCTTTATTGCGCGCGCGATTAGCCTTCACACAACGAATTCGTACGATTGATCCTACTCGCCGTTGGTTTTTCAGGTTTCTTCCACCTCTCAGGCCTAGTCAAGTCCTCTGGTAATGATCGCGTCTACTGCGGCATAGGTGGATACAGCGAATGGTACGCAATAAGTAAGCGGCACCTTCCAGAAGAGGTCCGGCGAGAGAGATCCAACGAGTATGAGATTGCCTTGATTGATCCCGATCAGGATTGTACCGACGATCATCGACACTTTTGTGCTTCGGCGAATGACGGGCCTGCTGCTGGCGACTCGGAGCCACTGCTGAAACGAAGATTCTTCAGCTCGGATCATAATTTAATCATCAGGGAATTCCTGTCCCATTAAGTTCTGGCGGCCAATTGCGGAGATATTCGCCAGCCATACCGTTGGTTTGGTTCGTAGCGAAAATTTGCACTAGCAAGAAAAGGCGGTGTAAAAATTGAGGGAGCCTCGCGCAGAACGGACTCGATCACACTCAGCTCCCTCGAAATGCTCGCCACGAGAGCTATGTCAATTTACACGTTGAGGGTGAGCAGGGCCGCGGATGGCTTTGTTAATTCATAATGATTCCAAATTTTTTCAGCGTTAGCGCAGTGGTCGTGGGTGAGGGTGGGAACAACTACACGGTCGGTATTAATTTTTTACCGACTCACGCATGGTGACAAACTCCTCGGCGCTGGTGGGGTGAACGCCAACGGTTCGGTCGAAATCATTTTTCGTTGCGCCACAGCGGAGCGCGATTGCCATACCCTGTACGATTTCACCCGCGTCCGGCCCAACCATGTGCACTCCTACCACCCGCTTATTCGTATCCTCCACGATGAGTTTCATCAGGGACCGCTCCTCGCGGCCGCTAAGCGTGTGCTTCATGGGCTTAAATTCAGAACGGTAAACTGTCACCGCACCAAACCTTTCTCGCGCTTCATTTTCTGTGAACCCCACTGTTCCTACATTGGGTTGGCTGAATACGGCGCTGGGAATATATTCATAGTCCACGCTCGCTTGCTGCTGGCTGAACTGTGTCTTAGCAAAAGCCATGCCTTGCGCCAGAGCTACGGGTGTTAGCTGCGCCCCTCCTATTAAATCGCCAAGCGCGTAGATCGATGGTTCGTCAGTTTGGAAGTGCTCGTTGACTCGAATAAAACCTTCTTTACTGAATTTCACCTTAGTGCACTCAATGTTCAGATCAGCAACATGTGGACGTCGCCCCGTAGCACATAAAATCGCATCTGCATCAACTTCACCGCCTCCATCAAGCTCCACACGGAACGCATCACCCGCGGAATGTATTGCACGGACTTGACTGCCAAAACGCAGATCGACCCCAGACTTTCGAATCTCATCGGCCAAGAAACCTCTTATATCGTCGTCGAACCCACGCATGAACAACTCACCTCGGTAAAGTTGCGTCACCTCACTACCCAGTCCATTGAAGACGCCTGCAAACTCGGTTGCGATGTAGCCGCCACCAATAATTAAGAGGCGCTCGGGGAACTGTTCGAGATCAAAAATTTCATTCGAGGTGAGCATGAACTCACTGCCCGGAAATTCAGGCACGTACGGCCACGTGCCGGTCGCGATGAGAATGCGCTCTGTACTGAACCGAGAGCCATTCACCTCTACGTGTTGAGGGCTCAGAACACGGGCGCGGCCATGAATAATTTCTGCCCCGGGAGCCTCAAGGAGTCGCTCATAAATGTTATTGAGGCGCAAAATTTCTTCTTTTTTGTTGTCCCTCAAAATAGACCAGTTGAAGCTGGCCTCTCGGACCGTCCAGCCAAAACCCTCAGAGTCTTTGAAAGACTTACCGAACTCACTGGCGTACACATAGAGCTTTTTTGGAACACAGCCTACGTTGACGCAGGTGCCGCCCATATAACGATCTTCAGCGATAGCCACTCTGGCACCCATGCCGGCAGCCATTCTGGCTGCACGCACGCCACCGGAACCTGCGCCGATCACAAATAAGTCATAGTCGAAGTCAGTGGTTATTGTTGAATTTTCCAAGCCCATACCTTGAATTGGAATATTGAAAACCTGAGGAACAGATAATTGACGCGTTGCTAGACAGAGATGGGGTCTGTTGGTGTTTAGCTAACCGATTGCGGCCCCGAATCTTCCTATCGTCTGATTGCGGCTTGCACTGCGTAGTCCACCTCAATCGTAAACTTGAATCTCCAGTGCAGCGACGTTCTGCACTTTTAACTCATTGGGATTACAGGGTTTTTCAGCGGCAGGTCGCTGAAAAAAACTCTGGGCGTGTAGCGAGATGCTGTGCGGACGAGAAGTGTAATGAAAACCACGTAAACAGTGGGTGGTAGCTGTAAAGTGCCGTTCGCACTGCCTTGTCAGGGTAACGCAAGTTCGGTCGAGTATTTGATTTCCTCCATAGAGAGCAGGGCGGTCACCTTGAATATTTTCACTTCTGCAATCAGGCTTTGATAGAAGCTGTCGTAGGCCTTGGCGTCGGTGACGCGGACCTTGAGTAGGTAGTCGACTTCACCCGCAAGCCGATGCGCCTCCATGACTTCAGGCCGCTCGCGCACCACGTCCAAGAATTGCTGCTGCCAGGTCGCATCGTGTTCGCTCGTTTGCACGAGAATGAAAAAGCAGGCGCTCAGCCCCAGCGCCTCGGGATCGCAGAGCGCTACCTCTCGACGAATAACGCCGCGCTGCTTGAGTTTTTTGATGCGGTTCCAGATGGGCGTTTTGGTGGAGCCCGTTCGCTTCGCCAACTCGTCGAGTGACAACGTGCTATCACGCTGGAGAAGGCTAATCAGTGTCTTGTCGGTGAAATCCATGCTCGTCCGTCGAATTGCGTCAAAATAAAGAAAATAGCCCATTTATTGGTGATATAAAAGGAAAATATTCTTAATAAATGGTTATATAACCAGAATATAAGAATATTATTTGTTTTGTGGTGAGGCCTGTAGAGTGCCGCGCCTATGGACTATCTACCGATATTCGTTGCAACTAAAGCGCAGCGCATTGTTGTCGCAGGCGAGGGACAACTCGCAGAGGCGAAATGCCGTGCCGTGCTCAAAACCGCAGCAGCGGTGACGTTATTCAGCGAGGCGCCGACGGAGGCGATGCGTGAGTGGGCGAATCAGCTGCGGCTCACGCTGGAGACGCGGCCTTGCACCGCGGCTGATCTCGAGGGCGTGAGGTTGGTTTACGCGGCCTCTGATAACGAAGCGGCTAACACACAGCTTGCAGAGTGGGCGAGACAGGCCGGCGCCTGGGTCAATGTGCTGGATGAGCCCGAAGAGTGTGACTTCATCACCCCCGCCGTAGTAGATCGTGACCCGGTCGTTGTAGCCATTGGCACCGAAGGGACGGCGCCTGTCTTGGCGAGGCAGATCAAAGCGGATGTCGAGGCCATGCTGCCCCAGCATCTGGGTCGCCTGGCGCGCGCTGCGCAATCTTTCCGACAGCGAGTGAGTGAGGCGCTGTCTCCCGGCAGGCCGCGCCGGCAGTTCTGGAAGGTTTTTTTCAAGTTGGCGTTGCCTCATTCCGAAACCTCGGAGCGGGAGCTCGCGCTGAGCCTTCAATCGCTTCTTTCGCAACACGAACAGCTTACGCCGCCTGAGGGTCGAATCGCGTTTGTCGGTGCGGGCCCTGGCGACCCGGAGTTGCTCACTATGAAAGCCCGACGCTTGATCCATGAGGCTGATGTGGTGGTGTATGACCGTTTGGTAGGCAGTGAGGTGCTGGAGCTGGCTCGCCGGGAAGCTAGGTTTATCAGCGTCGGTAAGAAAGGATTTGGGCCGGCGGTGAGCCAGCAAGAGATCAATGCCCAATTGGTCCGTGAAGCGACCGCGGGTTACCTGGTTGTTCGCCTGAAGGGCGGTGATCCCAGCTTGTTTGGCAGGCTGGATGAGGAGTTAGAGGCAGCGGCTAACGCCGGAATAACCACCGAAGTGGTCCCCGGGATTACGGCTGCTTCCGCAGCCGCAGCGACGTTGCAGGTGTCTCTCACGCGGCGCCACAGAA
>VMDB01000208.1 GCA_008081075.1 Halieaceae bacterium | reverse complement strand
TCTGGCAAGTCGCCGCCTCCTATCGCGCAAAACCTTACCGACGCACGATGATGGAGGTGTGGGGCGGCAAAGTGCATCCCAGCCCCTCAGAGGTGACGGAATACGGTCGACAGTTGTTGGCACAGGATCCCGATCATCCTGGATCGCTGGGTATTGCCATTTCTGAGGCCGTCGCTGAGGCAGTAAAAGATCCCAGCATTCGCTACGCCTTGGGTAGCGTTCTGAATCATGTGCTACTGCATCAAACCATCATTGGAGAAGAAGCACTTTTGCAACTCGCTAAAGTCGGCGAAACGCCGGATGTTCTGGTTGGGTGCACGGGTGGCGGGTCGAACTTTGGTGGACTCGCCTTCCCATTTTTGCGCGAGAAGATGGCTGGCAAAATGAATCCCGTCATTCGTTGTGTTGAACCCGCGGCGTGCCCAACCCTAACCAAGGGCGAATACCGCTATGACTTTGGTGACACCGCGGGGCTGACGCCCTTAATGAAGATGCACACCCTCGGTGCGTCGTTCATCCCCGAACCCATTCATGCCGGAGGGCTCCGGTACCACGGGATGGCGCCGTTGGTCTCACACATCTATGAACTCGGGCTCGTGGAAGCGATCTCGATTCCTCAAACCGAGTGCTTCGACAGCGCCCTCAAATTTGCCAAGGCCGAGGGCATTGTGCCGGCACCCGAGCCGACGCATGCGCTGGCCGCGGCCATCCGCGAGGCAATGGCCTGCAAGGAATCGGGCGAGGAAAAAGTCATCCTGACCGCGCTTTGCGGGCACGGACATCTGGACCTTGCAGCCTACGAGAAGTATCTCGCGGGTGAGATGGTCGACCTGGATCTTTCGGATGCGGTTATCGCCGAAGCCATGCAGCACGTACCCCAAATAGACGCCTAAAACAGAGCTCTTTTAAACAATCTGTCCCTTCATCGAGTATCGAAATGCATATTTTATTTTCCCGTAATGCCCTTGCCGCCACAATTGCACTCATCGCCACCAGTCTGACCGGTCTAGCCGTTGCACAGAACAATGCGCCATCAAGCACCGCAAAGCTGATGGAAGAAATCGTCGTCAGCGCGCGCGGTATCGAAGAAGGGCTTCAAGAAGCCCCTATCGCGGTCTCTGCCTTTACGGGCGAAACGCTCGATTACCGTGGCGTTGACAGCCTGAGCCAAATTGAGCGTTTCGTACCCAGCCTTACCCTGCAAAACAACCCAAGCTTTGGTGGCGCCTCCAACTCAGCCGCAATCTACCTGCGCGGCGTAGGCCAAAAGGAGTTCTTGCCCACTACTGAACCCGGGGTAGGACTGTACGTTGACGGCGTGTACGTCGCGCGGTCGGTTGGCGCCATTCTGGACATCATCGACATTGATCGACTCGAGGTGCTGCGCGGCCCCCAAGGCACCCTGTTTGGTCGCAACACCATCGGTGGCGCCATTTCCATTGCCACACGCAAGCCTCAACCGGGCGGCGAATTTGAAGGCAATCTGGCCGCGGCGGCAGGTACCGACAGCCTCATTCACCTTCGCGGCACCGTACACGTGCCCGTGAGCGAGAGTGTTGCGTTGCGCGCCAGCTTGGCGTCGATGACGCAGGATGGCTATGTCGACCGAGCGGATGGCATCGATTTGGGCAATGACGACACATTTACCGGGAGGGTATCGGTAGCATTTGAACCCAGTGACGACTTCTCTGCTTTGATTACCGCAGACATGACGCGAGATCGCGAGAACGGCCCCGCCATGCAGCTGATAGGAATCGATTTTACCGACCTCAGCCAGCTGCAGGGTGTTGTACTGGCACCGCCGCCGCCCATGGCATTTATCCATAACGTGACAGCCGCGGCCATGGGCCCGGGCCAGCCCTGTGCCGCGACGGATCCCGCTGGTAATGGCGTCACCTACAACCCCGCGTCGCCCAACTGTTATGACAGTCGTTACATCGGGGCGGATGGCACCAATGAAGGCTCGGCGCCCGCGTATTCCGAGACTGATGTGTTCGGTTTGTCCGCCACGCTGGATTTCAATCTGTCTGACAGCCTGGCACTGAAATCGATCACGGCTTATCGCGAGCTCGAATCAGATTTTGCGCGAGATGGCGACCATTCTCCCCATCGTATTGCCCAATTTGCCGATACGCTCGACCAAGAACAGTTCACTCAGGAGCTGCAGCTGATCGGCACCCATGAGCGGCTCGATTGGATCCTGGGGCTCTATTACTTTTCTGAGGACGGGGACAACGTCAATACCCTCGACTTTACCGTTTCAAACTTCCGCTCGGGCGGTGCTTTCGACAACACCTCCTGGGCCGCGTTTGCGCAAGCCACCTTTGATATGACAGACCGGTTGCACCTGACGCTTGGCGGTCGGTACACCGACGAGGACAAAGCGTTCACTCCCGACCAAATCATCTATAACAATTACTTTGCTGGCATCAGCAATGTGGTACCTCCCGGCAATCCGCTGGCGGCGCTCGATGCGCCGTTCCTGCAGGCCGGGTCACGCATCTTGCCCCTGCTGGAAAAAGAGATATCGATTTCGGAATTCACCCCCATGGCGAACCTGTCTTTCGATTTAAGTGACAGCATCATGCTCTATGCCACCTATTCCGAGGGCTTTAAATCAGGCGGCTTTACGCAACGCGTATTTCCACCCATCGTGCCACCGTTTACCGCCCCCCCGGGTACGCCAGATATCGATTTGATACCAACCTACGAGCCCGAGTTTGTTGAGGTGCTTGAAGCTGGTTTCAAAATGAACTTGCTCGACGGCCGCCTCAAGTTAAACGGCGCCTTCTTCCAGACTGACTACGAAGAACTGCAGGTCCAGGTATTTAACAGCGTCGCGCCGGTAACCCAGAATATCGGGGAAGCCAGCATCGAAGGTTTCGAGGTGGAATTGTTTGCTTCGCCAGCTGAGGGGTGGTTCGTTGAGGGCAGTCTGTCACTGTTGAATGCGGAGTACGACAGCATCGACACCGCCAATACCTTGATTCTGCAGAGCAACGAGTTTGAGCGTGTGCCCGAAACCACCGCCAGTCTCGGCTTGTCCAAAGAGTTTTCGCTCGGCGACACGGGCACCCTTTTGTTGCGCGGCGACTGGAGCTATCGCTCTGAAACCTTCAACGACGCTTACAATACGCCGTTACTCGAGACAGATTCCTACAGCCTAATCGACGCCAGCGCACGATGGACCAATGTTGATGGCGACTGGACGGTCATATTATCGGGAACTAACCTCTCCGACGAGGAATACCTCGAAACCGGCGTCTATGGCACCGCCTTCCAATCGCTCGAGGGCGTCTACAACCGCGGCCGCCAGTGGCGACTCGAGGTTCGCAAATCTTTTTAAGTTAGCGCGCCCGCCTGCGCGGTATGCGCAGGCGGGCTCATCGTTTTCAGGAGGCTCCGCATGGCTAGAGTTGCCCTGCCCAAACCCGAGCATGTGACCGATCCAGCGGTGGCCGAGATTTTTGCCTGGGTCACTGAAATGGAAGGCAGCGTGCCAAACCATTTCTATGTCGAGTTGAACTTCCCCGAGTTTTTTACCGCCAAGCTGGGTGCCACTAAGGTGCTATGGCAAATGGGCGAGCTCAGCATGGAAGAAATCCAGCACGTGGGGATTTTGGTGTCACAAGCCAATGGTTGCCCGTATTGCACCGCGGCCTTCTGCACCATCCTTAACTATGGCCTGGGCACCGCCGAGGACTATGTTGGCTCGCTCCTGACCTCTGGGCTGAAGGCGGTGGAAGGCGATCGCCTAACGGCGATATTGAATTATGCGCTGCAGGTAAACGGTGATCCTGCGGCCGTGAGTGACGACCAGGTACAGGCGTTGCGAGATCAGGGCCTCACAGACAAAGGGATCGTACAGTTAACTCACGTAGTCAGCGATTTCTCCTCTTACAACACGCTGAACCTCGCGCTCGATACCGACTATGACTATCGTGACTTCTGGAGAGAGCTGGCGGGCTTTGGCACGGCCTAGCGCATCGGTCTTATCCAGATCTCGGGGCAATGAATTGGACCGCCTGCTACAGTAGTGAGCCGGACTGGAGAGAAATTCACCCAAACCATGCCGCAAACTGATCCTCTAAAACACGTCGATATGGTGATCGTTGGCGCAGGATTTGCCGGTCTCTACATGATTCATCGTGCCCGTCAGGCGGGTCTCAGCGTGCGGTGTTTCGAGATCGGCAGCGGCGTTGGCGGCACCTGGTATTGGAACCGCTATCCCGGGGCCCGTGTTGACATCGAGTGCGTGGAATACTCCTACTCTTTCTCAAAAGAACTCGAACAGGAATGGGACTGGACCGAGCGCTACGCCGGCCAGGCAGAGATCGAACGCTACGCCAACCATGTTGCCGATCGCTTCGATCTGCGACGAGACATTGCGTTTAACACCCGCGTCACTGAAACCCATTACGACGAGGCAACACAGCGGTGGGAAATCACCACCGATAACGATGAGAAGCTCTCAGCACGCTTTTGCATCATGGCCACGGGGCTCATCTCGGCGCCTATCGAGCCCCGCTTTAAGGGACTCGAGGAATTCCAAGGGGAGCAATATCTGACCAGTCGCTGGCCCGATACTGAGCCAGTGTTTGGAGGCAAGCGCGTTGCTGTGATTGGCACCGGATCCAGCGGGATTCAGGTGATCTCGGAAGTCGCAAAAACCGCGGGGGAATTATTCGTCCTGCAACGGACTCCCTCCTACCCGATCCCGCTGCGCAATCACCCGGTAGAGCCCGGGCATGCGGCCAAGATGAAAAGCCAATACGCGGAGCTACGCCAGCGCCAGTTCAACTCTTTTTCGGGTTTTACGTTGGTGCATTCCGAGCTGGCGCCACCACCATCGCAATCGGCCTTGGAAATTAGCGAAGAAGAGCGCCGGGCGGAATATGAGAACCGCTGGGCCTCGGGCGGCCTATCGCCCTACTACGCGTTTACCGACAGCCTGTTGAGCATGGAATCGAATCAGACGCTGGCAGATTTTGCGCGCGAAAAAATTCGCGAACGGGTGCAAGACCCAGACATCGCGGAGAAGCTGTGCCCGCAGTACCCTATTCTGACGCGCCGCTTATCTCCCGAGACGCATTATCTCGAAGTATTTAATCAACCTAATGCCGAGCTGGTTGATCTCAACGAGGAAGCGATCTCTCATTTCACCCCACGGGGCATTGTTGTGGGCGATCGAGAAATCGAAATCGATGCCGTGATCTTTGCGACCGGCTTTGATGTGATGACCGGGGCGATGGACCGCATTGATATCCGTGGCAAAGGTAACGAAGCGCTTAAGGACCGATGGGCAAAAGAGCTCACCAGCCATCTCGGGATGATGACCCACGGCTTCCCCAATTTGTTTTGGATCAACGGGCCTCACAGTCCCTTCTACAACCCGATTCTGCTGGCAGAATTCCAGTGCGATTTCATCTGCGAGATCATTGCCGATCTCGAAGCATCAGCACACTCAGTTCTGGAAGCTGATGCGACAGCAGAAGCTGGTTATGTGGCGTTAACCAACCACATTGGCAACAGCACGCTATATCCGCAGTCGGACAATTACTACATGGGCGACAACATTCCGGGCAAGCCGCGCAGCACCCTGTTCTGGTTTGGCGGATTCCCTTTTTATCGCAAGCAATGTCGACTCGCGCGCGAGGATTGGACTGGCTTTGCGGTAGGATAGTGCGCTGCTCACACTGAACCGTATTTTGTCCGCGGCGTATTTGGCGGCGATAGCGAAAAATTAGGCAACCATCGACCGGTAACGGGACTCGAATGAACAGAGTAAAAGACAAAGTAATTATTGTGACTGGCGCCGCCTCCGGGCTGGGGTTGGCCGACGCGCGGATGCTGACAGCGCAAGGCGCTCAAGTCGTGATGACCGATATCGACGCCGAGGCTGGGCACGCGCACGCGAATGACATTGGCGCGACCTTTTTCGCGCAGGACGTCAGTGACGAGGCTAGCTGGACAGCACTCATGGGCGCAGTCGAAGATCAATATGGACGACTGGACGGCCTGGTTAATAACGCGGGGGTAGCGCCAATCGCCTCAATCGAAGATACAACGACCGAGATGTGGAGAAAGGTGATGGGTATCCACCTCGATGCCACCTTCTGGGGCTGTCAGAGCGCGATCAAACTCATGAAAAAATCGGGCGGCGGATCTATTGTCAATATGTCTTCGACTGCGGCGCTGATTGGCTTGGGTCCGTATCTTGCCTACTCAGCGGCCAAAGGTGGCATCCGCGCAATGACCAAGTCGATCGCCATTTACTGCCGCCAGGCGGGCTTGAGTATCCGCTGCAACTCGATCCACCCGGGCTCTATCAGTACGCCGATGGTACACACCGCACTCAAGACGCTGTTGAATACCGATCTCATGGCCGAAGAGGATCCGGAAGCCACTCGCAAGGCTCTAGGCATCGGCGAGCCCGATGATGTGGCGCACATGGTGGTTTATCTGATGTCCGATGAATCCAAGCACGTCACCGGCACCGAGATGGTGATCGACAACGGCGACACCGTTATCTGAATCAGCTGAGCTGAAGGGCGATTGGAGGCTATCGCAATGCACATCACTGGCATGGTGCACATCAACATTAACTGCAGCGACTACCAACGCTCAAAAGCGTTCTACGAAATGCTCGGTTTCGAGGTGTACTGGCCGGTACCTAAGACCAACACGGAGGACGTCGCCAACGCTGTCGGCATGCCCAAGTATCAAGTGGAGGGCGCGCTCATGGCGCTAAAAGGCGCCGCGCAACCGATGGTGATTGATCTACTCGAATGGAAGTCACCGCGCGACGACTCGCCTCCCTACCCCAATCTTTACCGGCCGGGACTAGCGCGGATCGCGCTGGCGAGTGCAAACATCGACGCCGATTTTGACTTTCTGGTGTCTCAGGGCGTCGAGGTGGTGTCCGACCCTGTCAACGTTCACACTTCCGAGACGAGCTACGCCCGATTTTTTTGCTTCAAAGATCCGGACGGCACTTTCTTAGAACTGGTACAAGTTATCACCGAGGCGTGAGGCCTGTCAGAGAACCGCTTTGACCCCGTCCACCGGTCGATAACCCAATTCAGTCACTGCGTGGCTTTCTACAGGGACGGCAGCATCACGCCACAATAAAAAAAGCGGCCTCTTGGCCGCTTTTTTTTATTCAGGAAAACAACGTACTCAGTCGGACTTGGCAGCCTCCGCGGCCTTGGCCGCAAACTCCGCATAGGCCGCCGCTGTCCCTTTCGCCATCTTGTCGCCATCAAAAGGAATCGACATCTCGGGCGTGAACTCCAAAACAATGCGCTCGGGTGTGTCGAGAAAGGCCACAAACAAGTCGGGATCAAGCCCCATGGTGAAGTCCCCTCCGTTGTCCCCCGCTTTGGCCATGCCCTTGGCGAGCAGCTGGTACATCCACATTTTGATCTCGGGGTCATCGTGAATCACCGTATGGCCCTTGTAGGTCACGGTCTTACCGCCGCCCATGTGAGTGCCCTTACTCGACATCACCACTGAAGAACGACCATCTCTGGCGATCGCCTTGATACGCACGCGCTCGCGCGTCGCCGTCATCCAAATCTTGCCGTCCACCGGCACGTAAGCGGTGGTGACGCCAAGCGGATGTCCCGCCTTGTTTGCCCAGCAAAAGGTGCACTCTCCCGCACATTTGACCAGCTCCTCCTCTCGCTCCGGATCGAGGCGATACTGTTTTACATCGTCGTAATTCGTGTTCTGTTGGGTCATGCTGGTTCCTTATTTTATTTTCCGCGGTTCACCATGTGCGGCGGAACGCGCCCCATGCACGATAATGGCATGAGCGAGAGTCATTCTGCCTGCAGAAAAAACTGCTTGCAAAATTTACACCCTCATGTAATTTTCGTATACAGACGCAATAACAATAAACTGCGCACATGGTTAGAGTACGGGGCAAATACGCTTCTCCCGTTCAAGTTGAGCGGCGCGAACGCATTCTGGATGAGACACTGAAGCTGTTGGGCTCGGTGGCACCCCAAGATATCAGCATGGATCAAATTGCTGAGGCGAGCGGCGTCAGCACAAAAACCCTGTACAACCTTTTTCAGAGCCGCAACGGATTGCTACTGGCAGCGGGTGCGCGAACCCGAGAGGGCAATGAATCCTACGGAGAGGTACTGAGCGCGAGAGCGGGCATCCCGCGCATCATTGCTTTGACTCAGCGTGCGATGGATACATTTGGCGAATCACCTGCCTTTATGGAATCGGCCGTCTCTCTGGTCTTGGGCATTACCGCGGAAGAGGAAGCGGAGTATCAGCGAGTGGGTCGCACCCAAGAGTGGTTCTATGAACAACTACTGGTTGCTAAATCCGAGGGAGACCTGTTACCCACCACAGATTGCCTTCAACTCTCGCAATTGATGGCTGCCAGTCAATGGGGCTGCACACTGCTGTGGCAGAAAAAACTGATTTCACTTGAAGAGCTAAGAGAGCAAACCCTGCTCAAGCACTGTCTTGATCTGATTCCCTATTGCACAGCAGCGCAAAAACGCTCGCTAGAGGAGCTTCAATACACAATCACGTGCGGCAAGGAGTCAGAAGTATCTGCAGTCGCCAACCAGACTAGGCTCGCGGCTGTGGGATGATGACAAACCTATCAGCCACAGGGAGAGAATCTAAGATCAAACAATAAGGTTTCATGGCAACATCAAAGAAGTTCATTACAAAAAAGGGGTATTCACAATGATAAAGAAACACCACTCAGGTTTGGCCAGATCAACGCGAAGGATTGCCACTGTGGCGTGCTCTGCGGCGATAGCAGCCAGTTTCCAGAGCCTTCCCACCTTCGCCCAAAGTGGCGGCGCTCTCGAGGAAGTCATCGTAACGGCAACCCGTCGTGACGAGTCCCTTCAAGATGTTGCTGTCTCGGTTGCGGCCATCACCCGCGAGTTGGGTCAGGCGCAAGTACGCCGATTGGAGGATCTCCAAACCTTTAGCCCAAATACTTTTATCAGACGCTACCCAGGCGCGGGCAGCACCGCCTTCATTAACATTCGCGGCGTGGGAACCACTGACTACGACAAGAGCCTGGACCCACCCATTGGTGTAATTCTAGACGGCATGTTTTTGGGCACTGCCAGTGGTGTACTGATGCAGAATTTTGACATTCAACGCATCGAGATTCTGCGCGGGCCTCAGGGGACCTTGTTCGGCAAAAACACTACGGGAGGCCTGATCAACATCATCCGTGGTGATGTCACCATGGAATGGGGTGGCGACGTCAGCCTCACGGTTGACGAGTACGGGCGCGAGGACGTCAAAGCTGTCGTCAATGTGCCGCTCATCGACGACAAGCTCGGCATTAAGCTCTTTGGCGCGCAAATCAAGAACGATGGGTGGGTCTATAACAGAACTCTCGAGAGAGACGTTGGTGAAGACGACATCTTGAATTACGGCTTTGCCATGAAATGGAAACCCACTGAAGACTTCGACATAAAGTGGCACTACGAAAAAATGAAGGACAAGAGTGACCAGGGTGCGTACGTGAACACCAACGACGCGACCGACCTCACCTGCGCCGTCTATAGACAGTGTTACAGCAACACCGCAGATGATGAGACCCATAACTCATCAGACGGCACGAACTTCAGCAACAACGACTACGACACCAACATTATCACTGCCAATTGGCAAGTCACCGATGGCTTGTTAATGACATACATTGGTGGCTTCCGCGAGCAGGACGAGCAAAATATGCAGGACTTTGACGGCTCACCTGCGCCAATGCTCCGAATGAACTTTTATAACGACTGGGAGCAAACCTCTCACGAATTGAGAATAATGAGCACGACTGACAGCCCCTTCCAATTCCAGGCTGGCATTTATTCTTTTGACGTGGACTACGTGCAGCGTTGGGACGTTTTCGATCTGCACGCCACACTCGGCTTGATTGGTGCTCTGGGCCCGGGTGTTACGCTTCCTTTCACTACTTCCAGTAGCAATGGACAGGAGCAGGAAACTTCATCCATCGCAGGCTTTATCTCAATGGATTACGCATTTAATGATGCCTGGACATTGACGGTAGGGGGCCGGTATACCCGAGAAGAGAAAGACTTTGTTGGTGGCAATGGCGGCGTCTTCTACGATCCCTCCAAAGGCGATCCCATCCCCCCCCTGCTTGATCCAAAAGCCTACAGTGATGAGTGGTCAGAGTTCACTCCGAGCGCCTCACTTCGCTGGCAGATCAACGATAACATGATGGCATGGGCGTCTTATGCAGAAGGCTTCAAGAGCGGTGGCTTCTTCGGACGTCAGGCGAACTTCGATTGCTGCGATCCAACGTTTGAGCCAGAGTTTGTAAAGAACTACGAGTTGGGGCTGAAGACGTCTTTGCTGGACGGCAGGCTGACATTCAACCCGACCGTTTTCTTCAGTGACTACGAAGACAAGCAGGAGTCGATTTTGATTCCAATCAATCTGTCAAATGTGGCGACCGTTGTCCGAAACGCTTCCACCCAAGAAATCTTTGGAGTGGAACTCGAGATGAGCTTCCAGATCACTGAAAACTGGTTCCTCCGCGCCAACTACGGTTATATCGATGCTGAATACGACGAGTACCTGGCCGATATCACTGGAGATCAAATCGTCACAGACAACTCTGATCTTATTCCCCGGAACGTACCCGAAAACACTTTCGGAGTCAGTACCACCTACACGGCTAGTGTCGGTCCAGGCACACTGCAAAGCTCACTCTCATTCCGCTACCGTGATGAGGTAGAGCTTGAGCCCAGCAATGACCCGATTGGCCATATGGACAGCATCGAGTCACTGGACGGCCAGATCAGCTACCTGTGGAGCGACAACCGTTACCGTTTGACGGTCTACGGGAAGAATCTCACTGACGAGCAGGAGCTCGCTCAAGGAACGATTCACCCGCTGATCACCCGCGGCTGGTGGACGCCACCGCGCACCATCGGTGCTGAATTCGCTATTTCTTTCTGAGCGACTCAAAAAAGAATCAGGGGGCCTAGGCCCCTTTTTTTGTCTCAGTCTTACCCACTTCACCAGTTGCCTTGTGCTTCACCCCAGTGAATCTTCTTAGTCGTTAAGATCACCATTGACTGAGGAGGCCAAAACTGTGGCTCAGCTACTGCTAAGATCCGTAGTGGAAGCGCACGCAGTCGGAGCGTCATGCTATGAATAAAATTTCACGGCGAGATTTTATCAACGGCACCTCGGTAGGAGTCGGCGTGGCGGCGGCAATGCCGCTCTTTGGTGCCAAAACCCACACACCCGAGTATTACCCCCCCGCGCTAACGGGGCTGCGCGGTAGCCATCCCGGCGCCAATACTCACGCACATAACCTCGCTTGGCAGTCTTCCTTTGATCTGAGTTCAGTCCGAAGCACTAATGAAGCCTACGACCTCGTCATTGTCGGTGCAGGCCTCAGTGGCTTGGCCAGCGCTTACTTTTATAGGCAGCGCTTTGGACCAGAAAGTAAAATTCTGATTCTCGATAACCACGACGACTTTGGCGGCCATGCCAAGCGCAACGAGCACACCATAGACGGCCAGAGGCTCATTTCTTATGGCGGCTCACAAACGTTGGTGGAGCCGAGGTCAGCCAGCGTAGTCATGCAAACGTTATTCAGCGACGTGGGAATCGACCTAAAACGCTTTGATACCGCCTTTGATCAGGGCTTTTACAAGCGCCACGGGCTCGGCGCTACGACTTACTTTAATACGGGGCACTTCGGCCGCAACGCGCTCGTGCGGCATCCGTTTTGCAATTACTACAATTACCTCGAGGGTTTGCCTGGCGCTGCCGTATCCGATGAAGAAGCAGTGGCGCAAACACCGCTGAGTGATCGCGGTAAGCAGCAACTACTGAGCGTCCTCAAGGGGGGTTTGCATACGCTTAACCTCGAAGACAGGGCTCTCGAGCGCTACGTTGAAACCACCAATTACTTTGACTATCTGAAACAGACTTTAGGGGTAGATGACCCTCAGGTACTGCGGATGGCGCGCCACTCAGGCATCGACTGGTCCAGCGCGGGCGCCGAATTGCTAACCATCGCGGAAGCCAAGGAGTGTGGTGCGCTGGGCTTTGCGCCGGTGCCGGTTTACGACCTGGACAACCCTTATATACACCACTTCCCCGACGGCAACGCGGGCGTGGCGCGAGCCCTGGTGCGCCACCTGATCCCCAGTGTCGCACCCGGCAATAACGCCGAGGCTCTGGTTAATATGCGCTTCAGCTATCAGCAGCTAGACCAGCGGGCTCACAGTGCGCGTATCAGACTCAACAGTACGGTCGTTAACGTACAGCATCAGCAAGGTACCGACCATCGCGATAGCGTCGCCGTGAGCTATGTTCACAATGACACCCTACATGGCGTGTCCGCAAAACATGTGGTCATGGCCTGCTACAACATGATGATCCCCCACATTGTCTCGGATTTGCCCAAAGCTCAGGCTGATGCGCTCCGTGAACAAATGAAAAGCCCGCTGATTTACACCACCGTAGGCCTCCGGCACTGGCGGTCACTACAAGCACAGGGGCTAGGTCTTGCGATGTGCCCGGGCAACATGCATCAGACGGCGTTCATCGATTTCCCGGTGAGTCTTGGTGGCTATCAGTTCACTCAATCACCCGACGATCCCTGCGTGATTCAAATGATCAGTTGCCCGTACAGCGACGAGGTGGGCAAGCCGCGTGCCGAGCAATATCGGGAGGCGCGTTACCGGATGTTGGGCCGACAATTCTCCGACTACGAAACTGAAATCCGCGAGCACCTGAGCGGCATGCTTTCGTCAGACTACTTTGATTTTGATCGAGACGTTGCCAGTATCACGGTGAATCGTTGGGCGCACGGCTATACCGTCGCAGGACCAGGCAATTCGGTCGAGATTGGCAGAGCGCCCCATGGCCGCATCACCATTGCCAATTCTGACTCGGCACCCGCCGCGGATGCGATTGCAGCGATGGAAATGGGGCACCGAGCAGTGGGCGAGCTACCTGCGTAACAAAGGTACTCACCGCCCTTCAACACCCGCCCGCAATCTCTGACACCCGCTAGGACGGCGCTCAAACGCAGGGGAGCTCTCTAACCTACCGCAGCTGTAGTAGCACCTCTGGACATTCACCACGCCATACTTAGCAGTCCCATACCTTGCGCGCGTTATCGCATTAAGGATGGTCGTCGCGATTAGGCTGTTCCATGTTGGCGGCTGCCAAGACCAACAAGCCAGCCAAAATACCGAGGTTCTTCACAAAATTCTGTGTTTCACGCTCGGGGTTAACGCCTTCGTAAACGTTCCAGAAATCGTGCAGGTTCACATTGATCAGCAAGATCATCACAACGAATCCCAGAGCACACACCACTACCTGCCTGTTCAAGATCAGGCACAAACCACCGGCTATCTGAAACAAGCCCGAGAGGACAAGCAAGGGAGGCACCATCGACATTTCATGGGTTTCCATCAGCGTAACGTGGCGCTCCCATGCTGCGAACTTGGCAATCCCGGGGAGTAAAAAGTAAAGTCCGAGAAGGATACGGCCCACCGCCATCAAAGCATTTTGCATCGGTAATCGCTCCTTTAGCTTTATCTATGGACCGGTGTCAGTTGATTCGCTAAATCCAAAAGCGCCGGGCCATTTGTCGGAGGCGGCCAGGTAGCGCGGCCATGGAACAAAGCTATTTAACACCCTGTCTTCACCCCTTTTGCGTAATTTATGAGGCAACGAGAGGCCCCGTGGTTAGGGGCTCGAAGGAGGAATCTCGCCCAAACCGTCTTTCGGTGCAAACCATCGATGCTTCAGATCCGTCAGCCGATGCCTCAAGACGGTAGGGAGCGCCAGCAAGGCGGGTGTGGCAACGAGCGTTAGTACTGTGGCAAATGACAGCCCAAAAACAATCGCCTGAGACAGGGGCGCCCAAAACATCGCCATTTCTCCCTCTGCGGTAATGGAACGTCCCGCCAGATCGATGGAAAACCCCGCCGCCAGCGGCAACAAGCCACAGACAGTCGTTACCGTGGTGAGAAGCACCGGCCGTAATCGTTGCGCCGTTGCTCTGACAATGACATGACGAATATCCATGTGGGGATGCTCGCGCCGCACATGGTTAAAGGTGTCGATCAATATAATATTGTTGTTAACGACAATCCCTGCGAGAGCGACGACACCGACGCCGGTAAGCAGCGCACTAAATGGGCTGCTCAGCAGTAGCAGGCCCAGCAGTACGCCCGCAGTCGACATCACCACCGCTAGAAGAATGAGGGTGCTCTGATAAAAATTGTTGAACTGCGTCACCAGCAAAATAAACATAATTGCCAGCGCCAGTAAAAAGGCCGCAGACACGAAGGCCATGGAATCTGCCTGCTCCTCGTTGGCACCGCGGAATCGAATTTCCATGGCGCGATCGAAGGACTGACTGGCTAACCATGCTTCTATCTGCATCACCATGCTATCTGCCATGGCGCCTTCGCGAACATTTGCCCTGATAAGCTCCACCGGCCGGCCGTCGATACGCTTTAGTGAATCAACCCCCGGGGCCGGACGCATTTGCACGAAATTGCTCAGAGGCACCATGCCCTGTTCCGTGCTGATGCGAAGTTCATCCATCGCCGTAATGCCGCGCTCAGCCTTGGGAAACCGCACCCTGATGTCTACCGAATCCTCGGCATCGTCCGGCCGGTATTCCCCCACCTTGACCCCGTTGGTGACCAGTTGCACCACCAGACCTGCCGAAGACACATCCACGCCATAAAGTGCTGCCTGCTGCCGATCTACTTCTATCCGCCACTCGATGGACGGCAGCGCCGCCGAGTCATCAATGTCGACAAGCTCGGGTAAGGTATCCAGATACGCCCTGACACGTGCCATAGCGGGTTCGAGCAAATCGCGCTGCTGGGATGAAAATTCAATTTGAATGGGCTTGCCCACCGGCGGCCCCTTCTCAAGCGGCTGCACTTCGACCTTAATGCCCGCCAAAGATTCGGTGCGGTCGCGAATCATGCTCATGATCGCCTTTCCGCCAAGCTCCCTGTCAGCCTCTGCCACCAACTCGATAAAAATAGAACCGATTCGATCCGAGCTGACCCCCATAAAACCGGTGTTACCGCCACTGGCTCCGGGCAACAAACTCTGGGTGTTTACAAAACGGATGCCCGGTATCTGGAGTATTTCAGACTCAACTTCGAGCACGAGATCATTCACTTCATTCGCCGAAAAGTTGCCACGGCCCAATACAGAAACCTGAATAAACTGAGGATCGGCATCGGAGAAAAAGATGGTGCCAATTCCATATTTGCCGTAGGCCCAAAATACGCTCATCAATAAACCGAATACGATTCCCATAGTGAGGATTGGCCGATGGCAAACCTCGGTCATGAAACGCGCAAACCGCCCGGTGAGCGTATTCAACTGGGTGGGGTCACCATCTTCCAAGATACGTTGGGCATCCAGCGCCTCAGCTGTATGCATTGAGGGCTTGCCGAATAATGTGCCCAGTACCGGACCAAACAAGAGCGCGTAAAACAGCGAGCCGATCAATACGGTAAATACGGTAATGGGGAGGTATCCCATAAACTGGCCCGATACCCCCGGCCAAAACAGCATGGGTAAAAACGCGGCAAGCGTGGTGGCGGTGGAGGCAGTCACCGGCCAAAACATACGTTGCACTGCGGCAGTGTAAGCGCGTTTGTGGTCCATGCCTTCGCTCATCAAGCGATTGGCGTACTCAGTGACCACGATGCCGCCATCGATCAGCATGCCCAGCGCCAGCAACATGCCGAACATCACCATAAAGTTAAAGGTATAACCGAGCAAATAGATGATGGTGACCGAGAACAACAGCGAAAATGGAATGCCCAGGCCAACGACCAGGCCGCTCCTAAATCCCATGGAAGCCACCACGAGAATCATCACCAGCGCCAGAGCGGTGAGAATATTGCCCTCCAGCTCTCTCACTTGCAGCGCGGCAAACTCGGCCTGATTCTGAGAGGGAACGATGCGGATCCCCTGCGGAATTGATGAGGACGTCTCCTCCACTACCTGCAGCACTTGCTCCACAGCATCGATCACATTGGCATCGGCGCGTTTGGTTACGCCGATCGAAATCGCTTCCTGCCCGTTGTAGCGCGCGTAGCTGGTGCGGTCTTTAAAGGTGCGATTCACCCGGGCGACATCCCTCAGGGTAACGACACCCTCATTGGTACTGCGCACGGGCAACTCCAATACCTCCTCTGCCCGCTCGACCACCGCCGGCACTTTGACCGCAAAGCGTCCGCTGTCCAGATCCACGGTGCCCGCGGGAATCAATCGATTGTTACGCTGCAAAACAACGACCAATTCTTCAACCGAGATGCGGTAGGTGTTCAATGCATCAGGGTCGATAATGACCTCTAGCACTTCATCCCGATGCCCCTGCAGTTCGGCGCTGAGAACCGCGGGAATTGTCTCTATTTGCTGGCTCAACCTCAGCGCCGCGCGGTAGAGGACTTGCTCACTGACTCCTTCGCTGATGAGATTGACCTGTAGCATAGGAAAATCGTCTGCGGTCATCTCCTCAACAAACGGCTCCTCGGCGGTGTCAGGCATCTCTGCTTTGGCAGAGTCAACGGCCTCTCGCACATCACTCAGCGCCTTATCGAGATCCTGCGAGACATCAAACTCAATAAAAAAACTCGCCATGCCTTCAGAGGCAGTAGATCTCAGCTCAACGATACCCTCGAGCTTGCGTAGCTCGATTTCCATGGGCTGAACCAGCAGCCGCTCCGCATCCTCTGGAGAGATCCCATCAAGGTTCACACCGACATAGAACAGCGGGAGATCGACGTGAGGATCGTTGGCAATAGGCAGCGCCGATCTGGCCGCCAGCCCCACCAGCACCATGAGCACCAGCAGTGACAGGGTGGTGCGGGTACGGGCAATAATGTTGGCGATGATCATCGCCTCACGACCTGATCACCTGCACTGTCGACATAGACGGGGTCGACCATGGTTCCGACCGTCACATACTCCTGTCCAACCGTGATAAGCGCAGCGCTATCCGGCAGTCCCGATACCCACATGCCGTCAGGGCCATCTTCAATAATCTCTACAGCGCTGAAAACCACGCGGTTGCTTTGGTCTATGCGCCTAACGCCCATGTCACCCTGCTCATTTAAGGTGAGCAGAGAAGGCGTAATGTAGTGGGCACGGATTTGATCCAACATTACCCGCAGCGAGACAGTCAAACCTGACCTCAGCCCATAGTCTCGATTATCCACGGTGATCTCAACGGCGTAGGTTCGCGTGACAGGGTCGCTTTGATTACCAATAAAAGACAGCTCTCCCTCCAAGGGCCTACCCATCCGGGTACTACCATTGACCGTGCTCCCCAAACGAAGATGCTCTACCTGCTCCTCGGTAACCTGTGCAGTGACTAACATGGGGTCGAGGTCGATGAGTGTGGCGCAGGGCTCGCCTGGCATCGCGTAATCGCCCTCGTCGAAATACAAATCTTCAACCACACCGTCAAACGGCGCCGTGATTCGCGTTCTCGCGAGATTGAGGTGCTGTCGTTGCAGATGCGCCTCGGCCGCTTCCTGCCTGGCATCGGATGCCGCAATCGCGACGTCTGACAGCAAGCCCTTTGCGGCCAGCTTCAAGCTCCCCTCGTGCTCAATCTGCGCCTTGTCCAGCGCGGCCTGCGCTTCCTCTACGGCCATTTCGCGGTCGTCGACAGCGATTTCACACAGCAGCTGTCCCTCGCGCACCTGTTCTCCTCGCTCAACGGCACGCCCCACCACTTTCCCCGAGATCTCCGCAGTGACGTTAACAATCCGCTTGGCTTCGGTTCGGCCTCTCAAAACCACGCTTTGATTGCGGGGCTCGGCATTTTTAAGCTCGACCCGGACGCGGGTAAGCGCAACGTCGGAGGCCTCCGCATTTACCGTCGGTTGACCTGAGCGCATCGCAGTAACAGGCTCCACCCCGACAGGACGCTCCACAAAGAGGCCTGACCCCAACCACAACAACAACAAGGCCGCGAC
>VMDB01000140.1 GCA_008081075.1 Halieaceae bacterium | reverse complement strand
CATTGCATCTCTCTTCATGGGGGCTATGTTAAACGTCTGTTCGTCGCGACGCGCGGCCATAATTCAATTGTTGCCACATTCTGATCGGCGGAATTCCAGTTGATGCAATCATGGGGAAATCACTACTCAGTCATGTCCGCGCCTGTCATGATAGCGCCTCACGCTATGATCAATTTTCAACGCGCAATGGCATCGGAAAAACCGCTTCAGATACGAGAACATCTGCGTCTGCTGACAATGCTGCTTGCTTTGTCCACGGGGATCCTGCTTGTTGCGCAACTCTGGCAAGCACCGCTTACGGAGGCTCTCCTCACCGGGGCGGGTCGTGGCGTTATCTTTATCTTGCTGACACTGGGACTGATGGGAACACAACGCCTGAGCCTGATCCTCACCGCGCTGGTCTGTGCGAGCTCCCTTCCCGATCTCCTGGCCGTGAACAATCCCGTGAACCTCAGTTTATGGCTGGAACTGCCAATACTGCTGCTGTGTATGGGGCTCCTTCTCGCGCCGACCGAAACGCACGCCGCGCAGGAAATGCACTAGTGGCACGGGTGTCGGACACTTTGAAGACCCCGCTGGGTACCCTGACATTGGAGGCGAGCGAGCATGGCTTGACCGCAATCCAGTTTCCCCGAGCGCCGAAGCCGCCGATTCAAGACGATGAAAGTAATCCGATTCTGGATCGCGCCAAGATCGAACTCGAGGCTTACTTCCGCGGGAATTTGAAGCAGTTCACCGTCCCCTTGCATTGGCAGGGAACGCCGTTCCAGCAAGCGGTTTGGGAAGCCCTTACACGCATTCCCTTTGGAGAAACGGTGAGCTACCGAGACATCGCCAAATTAATCGATCGCCCCCGTGCTGCGAGACCCGTGGGGGGGGCTGTTGGACGAAATCCGCTACCGATTATCGTGCCGTGCCATCGCGTCATCGGCAGCGATCAATCGCTGACAGGTTTTACGGGAGGGCTGTGGATCAAAGAACAACTGCTCCAGCTTGAAGGGGCACTCCCCACAACCTGATCACGCGTTGAGGTCTGGAATGATCTCGTCTTTCAGGCGCTCGATCGCTTCTTTCAGCCTGAGTTTTTCCTTCTTTAAGCGCTGAACCAGCAGCTGGTTCTGCCACGGTCTGGTCTGCAGGTCGATGATTTTCTGATCCAACAACCGATGCTGGGCCTGCATCAGCGAGAGGCGCTCTCCCGCTGATAACTCCTCATTCGCCGCTGCTTGGTCTGGTCCGACTCGTTCCGTCATGCACTATCCTGCGCCTGCCCCCGCGGAGAAATCTACTGGGGAGTACTGACGCTGACAAGCGTCATACCCAATTTCTCCTCAGGAGACACACCCCTCGACCCCGCAGACCCTCGGCGTTCAAAGGTCGGGTTCTCTCAGCAGCGCCGTGTAGTCAATGTTCGGATCGGCGGCAGCGACAAATTGCGGCGCCTTCAAACTATCCCATCGGTTATACCGAATGGGCTCACCCTCCAGCGTCGTCACCCTGCCACCGGCAGCACGCACCAGCGCATCACCTGCAGCAAGGTCCCACTCATAACAGGGGGATGTTCTGGGATAAACATCAGCGTCACCCGACACCAGGTCACAGAACTTGAGCGCACTCCCGGCGTTGAGCCGCTGCGCGCCATTGGCCAACGGTGAGAGGCGATCCATCATCACCTGCACTCTTTCAACACGGTGCCGAACGCTGGCCGAGAGGGTCAAGGCCGCTGACCCATCCAGCGAGCGGGTTCGAAGAACTTGCCCCTCGGTTTGCTCCATAAGCGGAAAACGTCGCGCACCCCATAGCGGCACGCCCACATCTACATGCGCCCTGTTAGGCGCCGCAATCAGACCCAATACCGCCTCGGAGTCCACGATCAGCGCGATATTTATCGTGAACTCGCCGGTTCCCTCAATGAATTCTTTGGTGCCATCAAGGGGGTCAATCATCCAGCACACTGGCCAATCCCGTCGGCCGATCAGTTGCTCGAGGGTCGATTCCTCAGAGAGTATGGGGATGTCCGGCGTGAGCCCCTGCAGGGCGCGGCAAATCAAACGATGCGAGGCATGGTCGGCCTCAGTAACCGGACTCGAATCAGACTTTTGCGTCACCGCAACTTCGCTCGCCTTGGCGTAAAGATCGAGCACACACTGAGACGCATCCGCTGCCAACGACAAGAGGGCGTGCAGGAGTTCGTCAAAACTCAAATTTGTCTCTTGCAACATCCCATCGAGACCGGGGTTGCCGCTATAGTGGAGGTCACTCATGGTGATAGGGTAGCACTCGATGGCACTGACCGTGGCCAATAGTCTGCAGGTTGAGCACGTTGACTGGGGGCAACTCGACACCATCTTGCTGGATATGGACGGAACCTTACTCGATCTGGCGTTCGACAATCATTTCTGGGGCACCATTATCCCCGAGCAGTGGGGTCGCAATAACGGCCTGGACCTACCCGCAAGCCAACACCATCTGGCGCCCCTGTTTGCCGCAGAACAAGGATCACTGAATTGGTACTGCCTCGATTTCTGGGGGCAGACCCTTGAGCTCGACATATCCGCGATCAAGACGACCTACGCTGATGGCATTCGCTGGCGGCCGCAGGCGGAAACATTTCTCAGCCGACTGTGGAGCAGCCATTTGGATGTAGTGCTCATTACCAACGCTCATCCCGTGACACTGGAGATCAAGGCAGAGAAACTACCGCTGGCAAAGTGGTTCAATAAAATGGTGAGTTCGCACAGCTACGGGGCACCTAAAGAGACGACAATGTTCTGGGAAGCACTGATCGCGGACCGTCCCTTCAACCCCCAACGCACCTTGTTTATCGACGATTCGGAACACGTCCTGGACGCCGCGCAAAGCTATGGCATCGGACATCTCATTACCCTGCGGCAGCCGGATTCGTCGCTACCGCCCAAAACGAATACCCGCCACCCATCCATTCATCACTTCGAAGAAATCATGCAGGGGCTGCCCACCATTGGATGATGCAGAAAACATGCGGAGCAAGGTGCGAGTGGATAAATGGCTCTGGGCTGCACGATTCTTCAAAACGCGCACTCTGGCAAAAACCGCCATCGAGGGCGGCAAGGTCCAAATAGACGGCCAGCGCGTCAAGGTCTCCCGAGAAATCGCCCCCGGGGATGTGCTTCGGGTTCGTCAGGGATGGGACGAGCGCGAGGTCGTTGTCGCCGCAGTGAGTGACCAACGGCGCGCCGCACCGATCGCGCAAACGCTTTATGAGGAGACGCAAGAGAGCATAGAGCGGCGGTCGAGAGCTGCTGAAGCACGAAAGGCCGCGGGCGCCATCAGTAGGCCGACGCAAAAACCTGGCAAACATGAGCGCAAAGCGTTGGAGCGTTTGAGAAAACAGTTTGATCCCTCCTGATTAAAGCCATCGCGCATGCGGACAGTTGCGGTATGATCGGCGACATGATTGAAGAACTGCCCACAATCCGCCCGGACACCCCGCTTCTAGATTCTGTCGTGCATCAGTTCGATAAATTGGGGGAGATGGAGCCCAATGACTTGGTGCATCTTGCCGAGGAGCTGCGCCAGGATCTGCTCTTTAGCGTGGCGGGAACCGGGGGGCACTTTGGCGCTGGCTTGGGGGTCGTGGAACTGACGGTGGCACTGCACCATGTCTTCAATACGCCCCACGACCGCATTGTTTGGGACGTGGGACATCAAACCTATCCGCACAAGATTCTCACGGGTCGCCGCAGCGAAATGGGTACGATGCGACAACTTCAGGGACTGTCTGGCTTTCCCAAGCGCTCAGAGAGCCCCTTCGATACCTTTGGCGTAGGTCACTCCTCCACCAGCATCTCCGCCGCGATGGGCATGGCCATGGCGGCGCAGCAACAAGGCATTGATCGAAAGGTGGTGGCCGTGATTGGTGACGGTGCCATCACCGGCGGCATGGCTTTCGAAGCGCTGGCCCACGCGGGCCATGAGCGCCCCAATATGCTGGTGATCCTTAACGATAACCAGATGTCCATCGGACACAACACCGGGGGACTCGCCACTTACTTTGCCAAAATCTGGGCTAGTAAGACCTACACCGCCCTCAGGGAAGGCTCCAAAAAAATTCTGGGGCACGTGCGAGGGGCGTGGGACCTCGCCAAAAAAACCGAAGAGCACATGAAGGGCATGGTGGCACCCGGGACGATGTTCGAGGAACTCGGCTGGCATTACATCGGACCCTTCGACGGCCATGATCTTCCTCAACTGGTGAGCACACTGCGCGTCATGTCCGAACTCAAAGGGCCGCAGTTCTTGCACATTCGTACGATCAAGGGAAAGGGATTTGCACCGGCAGAACGCGACCCCATCGGCTATCACGCCATTAACAAGCTGGAGCCGGCAAAACCCGCAGAAACAAAGACCGTGATTGCCAAACCCAAGGCACCAAAATACCAGGATGTATTTGGTCAGTGGTTGTGCGACCTCGCGGCGCAAGATCAAAGAGTGGTCGGCATTACGCCAGCCATGTGTGAAGGCTCAGGCATGGTCACCTATGCCAAACAATATCCAGACCGGTTCTTCGACGTCGCTATTGCGGAGCAACACTCAGTGACCTTGGCCGCCGGCATGGCGTGTGATGGCCTCAAGCCGGTGCTGGCCATTTACTCCACCTTTTTACAGCGCGGTTACGATCAGTTGATCCACGATGTGGCGCTACAAAACCTGGATGTCACGCTGGCGATTGATCGCGCCGGTCTCGTAGGACAAGACGGTCCCACCCATCATGGCACCTTCGACCTCTCTTACCTGCGCTGCATCCCCAATATGGTGATCGGTGCTCCCAGCGACGAAGATCAGTGCCGTAAGATGCTCCAGAGCGCCTGGCTGCATGAGGGCCCGGCAGCGATCCGTTATCCGAGAGGTGAAGGCACGGGCGTCGCCCTAGATCCAAACCTGGCCAGCCTAGAGATCGGCAAAGGTCAGGTTGTACGCCAGGGTACCGACGTTGCGATTCTCAACTTTGGCGTGCTTCTCGATCAGGCGGTGTTGGCGGCCGAGCGCCTAAATGCAACCGTTGTCGATATGCGCTGGGTTAAGCCTTTGGATGAAGCGCTGATTCTCTCGCTGATTGAAACCCACCACTGCCTTCTCACGTTAGAAGAGAACGCCGTGGCGGGTGGCGCAGGCAGCGGTGTTGCTGAATTTCTCGCACAGTCAGGGGTGTCATGCGCCGTGAGACACATTGGCATTCCCGATCAGTTCGTCGCCCACGCAGGTCAAGGAGAATGCCGTCAACTGGCAGGGCTTACCGCTGACAATATTGTGGCGGCTGCGGGCAGCATGCTGCCACATCAGCAGCAAAAAGCGCTGTGATTTCGCGCCGATCTGGGGACAACTGACGTGGCCAAGTCACCAAAAAACGCATCCACGCCAACTTTGGCAGAACAAATGAGCGAACTCGGAGAACTGGTAGAGCAACTCGAAAATCCCGAGATCGAGCTCGAAACCGCGCTCAAACTCTACGAGGAGGGCGTTAAGCTGAGCAGCGCCATCCAGAAGACGCTAGAAGAAGCTGAGCAACGCGTAGTGCAAGTCACGCAGGACGGATTGGTGCAAGAGGAAGACCTTTCCGAAGCGCAATAGAGGCCTCATGCAACCTTTTGCCTGGCTAAGCTGTCCCGAGCCGAGACTCGCCGAGGCACTGGCGTACTTGGCGCAGCAACCGGGTAAACAGCTGCGCAGTACCCTCGCTCTGACCTGTGCCGAACTGATCGCAGGGCAACCTGTGCCCGCGGCGCAGTCCTTGGGCGAAGCCATTGAACTGCTACACACCTACTCGTTGGTGCATGATGACTTGCCCGCGATGGATGACGACGACCTGCGTCGAGGGCAGCCCACCCTGCATCGGGCTTTCGATGAAGCCACCGCCATTCTGGCGGGAGATGGCCTTCAGGCGGCGGCCTTTGAACATATCACTGCCATCGAATCGCTCAGCGCTGAACAGCGGCTCGAGATTATTCGACTACTGAGCATCGCGGTCGGTTTCAACGGCATGGTAGGTGGACAGGCGCTGGATCTCGCGGCAGAGCATCAGGCCGTGGATGTCGCCTCCCTAAGGCGCATTCACCAGCTGAAAACCGGCGCACTCATCGCAGCGGCCGCTGAAACGGGCGCCATTTGCGGCGGCGCATCGGCCTCGGAGCGATCGCAGCTGGTTCAATTTGCCAAGGCCATCGGACTCGCATTTCAAGTAATGGACGATGTATTGGATGTGACGGGGGACAGCCTCGCACTGGGCAAGACGGCAGGTAAAGATGCGCGTGCGGAAAAATCCACCTATGTCAGCACACTGGGACTATCGGGGGCTCGGGCAGAGGCGAATGCACTACTGGACGAGGCACTGAGCGCGTTAAGCGTGTTTGGTGAGGCCGCAGAGCCCCTTCGGCAACTGGCCGAAAAAATGGTTCACCGCGAGCGCTAAATCGAGCACCCCGTGCTTACGCAATCAGCTGGCCAGTCATTAACAGGCAAAGGATAAAGCCAGCCATGGCGCCTGCGACCAGGTCATCGGCAACCACCCCCACCCCGCGCGATAAGCGACGCTCGGCCCAATTAACCGGCCAAGGCTTGGCAATGTCATAGATCCGAAACAGTACCAGCGCTCCGAGTATCACCTGCAGCGTATCGAGCTCGGCGCTTAGGAGCGTCACCGGAATCAAATAGGCTAGCCAGACGCCGACCACCTCATCGATCACAATAGCGGGGTGATCCACCACCTGCCAATCGGCTCCCGCGCCGTCTGCCGCCCAGACGGCGAGGAAACATGTGAATAGCCATACAAGCCAAAGCCACTCGAGAGAGAGATAGCACAATGGCCAGAGACAGAGCACACCGAGGATGCTGCCGGCGGTACCGGGCGCAATAGGAGACAAACCGGCGCCCGCGCCACTGGCAATCAACGTTGCTAAATTGTGGATCCGGGGCGTCTGCCACGGATCGTCAGCGTCACCGTTCAAAATGATCGTATCCCGTGATATTCGGCACCCCGTCGCAACGCACGCCACTGCCGGCAATCACCTCACCGATTTCAGTGCAACCATCGGGCAGTTTGGCGTGACTGGGTAAGGTAAAGAGTAGCTCGTAATCATCCCCACCTCGCAGCGCCCATTCTTGTACCTGAGCAGGATCCGGGTAGGCGCGGAGAGCGGCGGATATCGGAATAGCACCCGGATCGACGATCAATCCCACTGAAGACAACCTCGCCAAGTGACCCGCATCGGCCAACAAACCGTCTGACACATCGATCGCCGATGTGGCCAAGCCGTTCAGCATCTGACCCAAGGTCAGCTGCGGCGTCGGCCGCAAGAATCGCTGGCGGAGAAACGCTAAGTCAGCAGCGGAAACGTTAGTGTCATCGATTTCAAGCAAAAAGAGTCCCGCCGCCGCGTCCCCCAACGTGCCGCTGACACAGACACGATCGCCGGGCTGCGCGCCACTGCGCGTCAAATACTGCCCGGATAGCGCTGAGCCCAACACAGTCACGGTGACAGACAGAAGTCCACGTGTCGTGTCCCCCCCAATCAGCGGTAAAGAAGCGTGCTCTGATGCACACCGCACACCCTCTGCAAAAGAGGCCAGCCAATCGGCGTTTGCCTCCGGCAGGGTCAGCGCCAGCAACATCGCCTCTGGCTTGGCCCCCATGGCCGCAAGATCGCTGGCGGCGGCCATAACTGCGCGATAGGCGATAAAGTTGGGTGCCGAATCGGGTAAAAAATGGACGCCGGATACAGCCGTATCAGTGGAGATCAGATGAACACGGCCCGCGGGCAACTCCAGCACCGCGGCATCATCGCCCACGCCCAGCTTCACCGAGGGAGAAGCGCCGACTTGGGCAAAATACTGCTCGATCAGATCGAATTCACCGAGCGCCATTACTGCTCTGCTGCGAGTTCAATCGTCCTGAGATCGCGCGCCACTTTGTCGAGCACGCCATTGATATAGCGATGCGACTCAGTAGCCCCAAATTTTTTCGCCAGAGAAACAGCCTCATTGATAACGACTTTGTAGGGCACGTCGATTCTGTCTCTGAGTTCAAAGGTGCCCAGTCTCAGCAAATTTCGTTCGATCGGGTCGAGATCATCGAGCGCTCGGTCCAACGCCGGCGCAAACAACGCCTCCAAGGCATCAACATCTGAGGTCACGCCCTTCAGCACGGCCGAAAAGTAATCCCCATCGGTGTGGCGAAAATCATTGTCGACACGAAACTCAGCTTCGATGTCCGCCAGATCAGCACCCGAGAGGGTCCATTGATACAGCGCCTGAAGACCAAAATGCCGCGCCTTGCGCCGTTGCGCTGCCAGAGTATTGGGCTGGGACATCAGCGCGCCAAGGTCCGCAGCAGATTGACCATTTCCACCGCACTCATCGCGGCTTCCGCCCCTTTGTTTTCCTCGTTATCGCCGGAACGCTCCAAGGCCTGATCAAGAGAATCAACCGTGAGCACGCCAAAGGCAACCGGCTTCCCGGTTTGTAACGCCACCTCGCCAATCCCTCGGGTGCACTCACCCGCAACGTATTCAAAATGGGGGGTGCCTCCCCGAATAACCGCGCCCAACGCGATCACCGCATTACAGTCCTGGCGGGATGCTGCAGCTTGACACGCCAAAGGAATCTCGAAGGCGCCCGGTACCTGCACCACGCTAATCTGCTCATCAGTAATCCCAACACCGTTCAGGGCCCTGACAGCCCCCGTCAGCAACCCCTCGACAATATCCGGGTTCCAGCGAGTGATCACGATGGTGTACCCGCCATCGTTACCCGAAACTTGGGATGGAGAGTTATCAATACCCTTACTGACCATAGACGTTGCTGTCCTTGCGCTAATCCTGGCTAATCTCGGGCGCCAGAAAATCAATCACTTCCAATCCGAAACCCGCCAGCGCATTGTACTTGAGCGGTGCGCCCAGCAGGCGGATTTGGCCCACGCCCAGATCGCGCAGAATTTGCGCGCCCATGCCGATCTGATTGTAGCCATCGGTGCCGGGCTGGGAGTCAGCCTGTGACTGGCCCATCAACCGATCGATGTCTCCCAATAAATCATCAGCGGTTTCAGGCTTACCGAGCAAAACCAATACGCCAGACTCGGCCTCAGCGATCGCCTTGAGGCTGGCATCAAATGACCATGAAGCACGACCATCCAGCGTGGTACCCACAAGGTCTCTCAGCACTGCGGTCACATGCACGCGAACCAAGGTCGGTTGAGCGGCGTTGATACTGCCACGCTTGAGCGCGATATGAACCCGCCCATGGGTCATGTCCCGATATGCAAATACCTCAAATTCGCCGTGGCGGGTCCGCATCGCCCCCTGACGCACCAGTTCGATGGTCCGCTGATGCGCGAGACGATAGGTCACGAGATCTGATACCCGCCCGGCTACCAGCTGGTGCCGCTGGGCAAATGCCTTGAGGAAGGGTCCGTCGGCCAAGGCGCCCTCGTTGTCCAGCACCTCGGTAAAGACAGCCGCAGGAATCAAGCCCGCCAAAGTTGCAAGGTCGATCGCCGCCTCTGCGGGTGCAGTGCGCGTCAGCACACCGCCTGCCGCCGCAGCGATCGGGAATATATGCCCCGGCTGTACCAAATCCGCCGCCCGACTGGTCGCATCCACCGCAACGCGCACTGTTCTCGCCCGGTCCGCCGCAGAAATCCCGGTATCAATGCCAGTTGCTGCCTCGATCGATAAGGTAAAGGGCGATTGCGAATCGTCTCCCTCCACCATGAGCGGCAACGCCAACTCAGCACAGCGCGCAGGTGTCATGGCCAGACAAACCAACCCCCTCGCTTGGCGCGCCATAAAAGCAATGTGGTCAGGCTCACAGTGCTCGCCTCCGACAACAACAAAACCGGTCACACCCCCGGCGCTGTTTTCATTCAGCATCAAGCAGCTTTGCCCGTGCCGGAGCGCACTGAGGACTTGATCTATCTGGGCAAAATCCGTCATGAGGCTGAGGAGTCCGTGTCGACTTGATCGTATTGCATCAGCCGCTCAAGGTACCGGGCGATAACATCCACCTCCAGATTAACGGCACTGCCCACCGCATACTCACTGAATACCGTCTCGTCCCAAGTTTGAGGAATGATCGTGAGTTCGAAGCGAGGGCCAGTCACCTGATTCACTGTCAGGCTGGTGCCATCGACACAAATACTGCCCTTCACGGCGATATAACGGGCGAGATTGGCTGGCGCCTCGACGCTGACCCGCCAAAAACGCGCGTCCTCAACGATGGAGTCGATTCGCCCCACACCATCAACATGTCCGCTCACCAAGTGCCCTCCGAGCGGCGTATTGAGCGTCAGCGACGGCTCCAAATTGACGGCATCACCGACACTTTTCTGGCCTAACGTGGTGAGAGACAGGGTCTCGGGAGAGACATCGGCCCAATAGCCATCGCCCGGCAACTCGGTCACCGTAAGGCAAACGCCACTGGTGGCGATACTGTCACCTAAAGCCACGCTGTCCAGCGGCAGCTTCCCCGTTTCAATTCTCAGACGAATATCCTGACCGCCGCCCTCGATTGCCGCGATACGACCTACTGACTGAATAATTCCTGTAAACACACTGACTCCCTAACGCGTGCGCGACGCCGCTCATTCACTGCCGCTTCTAGCACGGGTCGCAATAATACGCAGGTCTTCCCCAATACGGGTCACATCCTGAAAGACAAAGCCCGGCGCGGCAGATAGCTGTTCTACCTCGAAAGCGCCGATGGGACGGGCGAACGCGCCGAGAAACTTAGGTGCTTGATAAAGGAGCACACGGTCGACCCAGCCTTCACGAATCAACGCGCCGGACAAGGTAGGACCCGCCTCGACCAAAATCTCGTTGTACTGCGCTTCGCCCAGCACGCGTATCCAGTCTTCGAGCACTATACGTCCGGCAGGATCAGACGCTACCTGCACCGATGTCGAAAAGTCAGTTGCGCCTGTCGTGACGACAACGGCGGGGGCACCCTGCAGGACTGCCGCATTAGCGGGTGTCCGGCCCCGGGAATCCAGCACCATCCGGGTCGGTGGATGGGCAAGCGCGCGCGCTTTATCACCTTCCTCCAACGACAGATCGTCAGCGCGCAACGTCAATCGACAGTCATCAGCAATGACGGTTTCAACCCCAGTAACGATGGCGTCAGATTGCGCGCGCCATAGCTGCACATCCCGCCGGGCCGCCGCGCCGGTAATCCACTGGCTTTCACCCGAGGCCATGGCAGTTCGACCATCCAGAGACGCGGCAACCTTGAGCGTAATTCTGCCCCAGCCACGGCGCATGCGAAGCAAAAAGCCCTGAAGATCGACCGACACGCGATCGCCGAGCAATCCCACCTCGACCGTCACACCTGCCTCGCGTAGCGCTGCAATACCCCGGCCTGAGACGTCAGGGTTGGGGTCCTCCAAGCCGACGACGACACGGCTGACACCGGCCTCAATCAGCGCGCCGATGCAGGGCGGTGTTCGCCCGTGGTGGCTACAAGGCTCGAGGGTGACGTAGGCAGTCATGCCCCGGGCGTCGTCTACCCCCTGCAAAGCCATTATTTCTGCGTGGGGCTGCCCCGCTGGTTGGGTAAAACCGGTAGCAACAATCGTATCCTGGTGCGCCAGTACGCAACCCACAGCAGGGTTCGGTGCTGACCAAAAACGGCCGTGGCGGCCTATCTCAATCGCATGCTCCATCAACACGCGATCGCGCTCGCGACTCATGGACTGGCGCCGCTAGGGGGCTCTGCCTCAAGGGATTCGATTGCATCTCGGAACTCCGCGAGGTCCTGAAAGCTGCGGTAAACCGAGGCAAAGCGCACATAGGCCACATGATCCAGCATTTTGAGCGAATCCATCACCAACTCACCGACCTGCAGCGACTGCACCTCTCTCTCACCGGTGGCGCGCAATCGATGTTTAATTTGATCTATCTCCGCCTCGATACTCTCAACAGAAACAGGTCTCTTCTCCAGAGCGCGCAATAATCCGGATCGCAACTTTTCTTCATCGAAGGGTTCGCGACTGCCGTCTTGCTTAATCACGCGCGGCAACACCAGTTCCGCCGCCTCATAGGTGGTAAAGCGCTCTGTACAACTCAGGCACTCTCTGCGACGACGCACCTGAGCGCCCTCGGCAACCAGCCGAGAATCAATCACCTTGGTTTCGTCGGTGCTACAAAAGGGACAGTGCATGATCGTCAGCTTCGGCTCGAGGCAATCGGTTTGTTAGCGCGCGTAAACTGGCATGGCAGCGCAGAGCGCCTTTACCTGATCTCTGATCCCGGGGATCACCTGCTCAGAAGTACCCGCTTCTAATGACGCCAAGACATCGCATATCCAGCCCGTCAGCTGTTCGGTTTCTGCTTCGCCAAACCCCCTGGTGGTAATGGCGGGGGTACCAAGACGCAAGCCGGAGGTGACAAAGGGTGACCGTGGATCGTTGGGGACGGCGTTTTTGTTAACGGTGATATAAGCCTCACCCAGCGCCGCGTCAGCATCCTTGCCCGTGTAATCCTTGCCAATCAAATCCAGCAACATCAGATGATTGTCTGTGCCTCCGGAAACAATTTTATGTCCCCGCGCCATAAAAGTTGCCGCCATCGCCTGGGCGTTGCGGATAACCTGCTTCTGATAATCAATAAACTCCGGCGCCATCGCTTCCTTGAACGCAACCGCCTTGGCAGCAATCACGTGCATTAAGGGCCCGCCCTGAGCACCCGGGAAAATCGCAGAATTAAATTGCTTTTCCAGGGCTTCATTGGCCTTCGCCAGAATCAGCCCGGACCGTGGTCCTCGCAAGGTTTTGTGGGTGGTAGTGGTCACAACGTCGGCAAAGGGAATGGGGCTGGGGTAAACCCCGGCCGCGACCAGCCCGGCAACGTGGGCCATATCTACCAATAAATAAGCACCCACCTCATCGGCGATCTCACGGAACTTCGCCCAATCAAGGGTGCGACTGTAGGCGGAGAATCCACCAATAATCATCTTGGGCTTGTGCGCCAGGGCTAGTGCTCTCACCGCCTCGTAATCAATCAAGCCCGTCTGTGGGTCGATGCCATACTGCACCGCGTTGTAAATCTTTCCGGAAAAATTGACCGCCGCCCCGTGGGTTAAATGACCCCCATCGGCGAGGCTCATGCCAAGCACGGTGTCCCCCGGCTTGAGCAACGCCTGAAACACCGCGATATTGGCGCTAGAGCCTGAGTGAGGCTGCACATTGGCAAAATCGGCACCAAACAGGCGCTTGGCGCGCTCAATGGCGAGGGTCTCCGCCTGATCGACAAACTCGCAACCGCCATAGTAGCGCTTACCCGGATAGCCCTCAGCGTACTTGTTGGTGAGTACGGAGCCCTGGGCTTCCAACACGCGCGGGCTGCAATAATTCTCCGAAGCGATCAGCTCGATGTGCTCCTCTTGCCGCACTGTCTCGGCGTGCATGGCCGCCCAGAGTTCCGCATCAAATGCTTCGATCGTCTGTGCGTCGCGGTCGAGGTACTGGGAAAGATGGGTTGCGGCGTGGTTCATTCTGCTGTCCTAATCGGGGGCGCCATACTCAGAGGGCGGCGTGGAACGGAAGCGAAATGGTAGCCGAACGGCAGGCCGACGTCAGGCATTTATCCGATAAACACTACGTCTGTTTGCGATTAAGCGTTTACGATAGCCGAGTTATTGGTCAGGAGTACTGCGGTGCAGATGCTTGAACGTTTATTTTTAAACAAACCACAACAAGACGCCCCGTCGTGACCGATTGTGTACAGGTAGGCTGGCGCGAGTGGATTACGCTCCCAGACTTGGCGGTCCCGTGGATCAAGGCCAAAGTCGACACCGGCGCGCGCACAAGCGCGCTGAACGCACAGGACATACAACCCTTCGAGCGGGATGCGCTACCGTGGGTCAGCTTTCGTCTCCGACCCTCATCCGCCGGTGATCAATCAATTACCTGCGAAATGCCGATCCATGAATTTCGTAATGTCACCGACTCTGGAGGCAGTACCGAGCGCAGACCCGTCATTCGTACCCAAGTAAAAATTGGTACGCTGCAATCAATTATCGACATCACGCTAACGGATCGCAGTACAATGCGGTTTTCCATGTTACTCGGTCGAACCGCGCTTCCCGCAGACGCGTCGGTGTGGCCGCGACGTTCTTTTCTACTGGGCGGCAACCGATTCGCCCCGCCGGAAACACAATGAACATAGGCATTTTATCCCGAAACCCCAAGCTCTACAGCACCTCACGATTGCTTGAGGAAGCGGTTGCCTCCGGGCACGAGTGCCGGGTTATCGACACGCTCAAGTGTTACATGGATATCAGTTCGTCAAAACCGGCGATATGGTATCGCGGTAACCAGCTTGACCACCTCGACGCAATCATTCCTCGCATTGGTGCCTCTGTTACCAACTATGGCACCGCTGTGATTCGCCAATTTGAAATGATGGACACCTACGCGCTGGTCGGGTCGATTCCGCTCGGGCGGTCTCGATCAAAATTACGAGCGCTGCAATTGCTCTCCAAAAAAGGACTGGGCATGCCCGCGACCGGCTTCGCCCACGATATCTCCAATACCCGACAGCTGATCAAACTGGTGGGCGGGGCGCCCGTGGTGGTGAAGTTGCTCGAGGGAACACAGGGGCGCGGCGTCGTGCTGGCAGAGACAGCAAAAGCCGCCGAGTCGGTGATCGATGCGTTCAAAGAGCTCGGGGCCGACTTCTTGGTACAGGAATTTATCAAGGAGGCCGGGGGCTCGGATGTGCGCTGCTTTGTCATTGGCAATCGCGTAGTGGCAGCGATGGAAAGAACCTCTGCGGCGGGCGAATTTCGCTCGAACCTGCATCGAGGCGGCAGCGCCAAACTCACGAAGCTCAGCACCGTAGAGCGGCGTACCGCGATCAAAGCGGCCCAGACCATGGGCCTCAATGTGGCCGGCGTGGACATTTTGCGATCAGATCGCGGCCCGCTGGTCATGGAAGTCAACTCCTCGCCCGGGCTCAAGGGGATCGAAGAAGCAACGGGCGTCAATGTCGCCGGGAAGATCATCAAATTCATCGAGTCCCACGTACATACCGGGAAGTCTCAGCGTCGCATCAAGGGGTAGCGGCATGGTGGGCAACAACACCCGCGTCACCGAATTGGCGACGCACTTCAAGATTGGCGGCGCTGTCATCGCCCCTGGCGAATCCAGAACCGTTGAAATTCCCGTAGCCCCCACCTACGCACACGACGATCTGGCTATATCAGTCCATGTTGTCCACGGTAAGCGCGCGGGACCCGCCCTCTTCGTCTGCGCCGCCATTCATGGCGACGAGATCAACGGCATCGAAATTATTCGTCGTCTCATCAAGCGCATCGATGTCCGCAAGCTACGCGGGACGCTGTTGGCGATCCCCATTGTGAATGTCTACGGTGTGATTTCTCACTCCCGCTATTTACCCGACGGGCGAGACCTCAACCGAAGCTTCCCCGGTTCCGCTACCGGATCGCTCACGGGTCGGGTCGCACATACCTTCATGCAGGAGATCGTTGCCCACTGCACCCATGGCATCGATTTACACACGGGCGGCAGACATCGTAGCAACTTCCCGCAAATTCGCGCTGAGCTGAATGACCCTACCGTGCGCGCCATGACCGAGGCCTTCGGCGCGCCACTGGTCATTAATTCGGCGGTGCGCGATGGCTCTCTGCGGCAATGCGCGACCGAACTCGGTGTGCCGGTTATCCTCTATGAGAGCTGTGAAGCCCTGCGCTTTGACGAAGTTCATATTCGCGCTGGCGTCAAAGGCGTGGTCAACGTCATGCGCCATCTGGGTATGTTGCGAAAAAGCCGCGCAAAGCAGCGGCACGCACCCATTTTCAGCAGACACACCCAATGGCTGAGGGCGCCCGCCAGCGGCATACATCGCATGCTGGTCCCATTGGGCGCTCAAGTCAGCGAAGATCAGGTGATCGGCTTAATCGCGGATCCATTGGGCATCGAGGAAACCGAGGTCAGAGCACCGGTCGCCGGCGTCATCATCGGACGATCCAATCTGCCGCTTGTGTATGCGGGAGACGCCCTGTTCCACATTGCCGATATGCACGAAGAAGCCGTATTTGAAGTCGAATCATTCCATGAACAATTAATGCCCTCGGACTATCAGCCCGCGGAAGATGACCCCAGCAGCGCACCCATCGCCCTCTAAACGCGCCGGATTCCAGCGATTGGAAATCGCACTGCAGACACCGGTGCAGTATGGGATGGGGAAATCATCAGCAATTCGATAGAATGCGCGCGGCTGTGAAGGGTCTCCGACGAGGCCTTGAGATGCTGCCACTGCAATGCACCCGCCGAACCCTAGAAAATTACCCGACACAGACGAGGAAAAGCCGGTAATGACGAAGAAGTACATGACCTTCAAGCACTGGAAAACCGACGAGGTGAAAACCATTGAATTCCGTGAAGCTGATGTACCCGTGAACCCAGGGAGTGAGCGACTTGTTGTCTGGAACGAAACCGAGCAAAAGCTGGAGGACGTTATTAAGTCCACCATTGTAGAGATCCGAGAGGAATAACCTGTCAAACCCGCGCAATCGGCATTAGGTGCGGAGGTCTTTCATTCAGTACACTCGCCTGCGGTAGCGACTTCACCATGCCCGGAGCGGGCACTTTTGACACCCCGTAAGTAACGATTTTAGGGAGCCAGATCGTGGCGCAATACGTCTACACCATGAACCGCGTGGGAAAAATTGTCCCCCCGAAAAAAGAAATTCTGAAAGACATCTCCCTGTCGTTCTTTCCAGGCGCGAAAATAGGCGTGCTCGGCCTAAACGGTGCCGGCAAGTCCACCTTGCTGAAAATCATGGCCGGGATCGACACAGATATTCTGGGCGAGGCGCGCCCACAGCCAGACATCAAGATAGGTTACTTGGCGCAGGAGCCGCAGCTCAATCCTGATAAAACCGTGCGGGGCAATGTGGAAGAAGGGGTGCAGGACGCCATCGACGCGCTGGCAGGGCTCGAAAAAATTTACGCTGACTATGCGGAGCCCGACGCCGATTTTGATGCGCTGGCCAAGGAGCAGGCTCGCCTCGAGGACATTATTCAGGCCAAGGATGCACATAATCTCGATACCCGGCTTGAAATCGCCGCCAACGCACTGCGACTTCCCCCGTGGGATGCCGATGTAGACACCCTCTCGGGTGGAGAGAAGCGCCGCGTCGCGCTGGCGCGTCTGTTGCTCTCAGAACCCGATATGTTGCTGTTGGACGAGCCCACAAACCACCTTGATGCAGAGTCTGTCGCCTGGCTGGAGCATTTTCTCGAAGATTTTCCGGGCACGGTCGTGGCGATAACCCACGACCGATACTTCCTCGACAATGCCGCTGGCTGGATATTAGAGCTCGACCGCGGTCGCGGCATCCCCTACGAGGGCAACTACTCCACCTGGCTGGAAACCAAGGAAAAAAGACTGGAGCAAGAGCAGCGTCAAGAGGCGTCGCATCAGAAAGCCATCAAGGCCGAACTGGAATGGGTTCGCTCCAACCCCAAAGGCCGGCAGGCCAAGAACAAAGCCCGATTACAGCGCTTTGAGGAACTCAACTCTCAGGAATTTCAGACCCGCAACGAAACCAATGAGATTTACATCCCCCCCGGTGCCCGCCTGGGAGACAAAGTCATCGAGGTCAGCGGTCTGCGCAAAACTTTTGGTGACAGACTGTTGTTTGAGGACGTCAATTTTGTCGTGCCAAAGGGCAGTATCGTCGGCATCATCGGCGCCAATGGCATGGGTAAATCCACGCTGTTTCGCGTGCTGATGGGCCTCGAGACACCTGATGGCGGCGACGTCGTCGTCGGCGAAACCGTCGAGCTCGGTTACGTTGATCAGTCCCGGGATGATCTCGATGGGAGCAAAACCGTGTGGGAGGAGGTGTCAGACGGCCTCGATATCATCCGCATTGGTAGCTATGAGATACCTTCAAGAAGCTACGTAGGACGGTTTAATTTCAAGGGGTCTGACCAGCAGAAGTTTGTCAAAGATCTATCGGGAGGCGAGCGCAACCGGCTGCACCTGGCGAAACTTTTGAAGCAAGGTGCCAATGTCTTGTTATTGGACGAGCCCACCAATGACCTTGATGTTGAGACACTGCGCGCGCTGGAAGAAGCCTTGTTGGCGTTTCCAGGCTCTGCACTGGTGATTTCACACGACCGATGGTTTCTCGACCGCATTGCCACACACATTCTCGCCTACGAAGATGACGGCAACGTCGTCTTCCACGAGGGTAATTACACCGATTATGAAGAGGACCGAAAGCAGCGCATGGGCGCCGCCGCCGCGGTGCCGAGCCGGGTCAAACATCGCAAGCTCAAGTAGCGCCTATCGCGCGTAGCGCTCCCTTGGGGAAGGGACTCCCGGGGCGTGAAGGGGCTTCAGGAGCAGGCGTCGAGGGCCTCTGACAACCGCGCCACGGGTATCACCTTGAGGTTGGGAATGGGCTTTTTCGGCGCGTTGGACTTGGGCACGACCGCCACCTTGAATCCATGCTTGGCCGCTTCAGCCAGTCGCTCCTGACCGCTGGCCACTGGTCGAATTTCACCGGAGAGACCCACCTCGCCAAATACCACCCAGTCTCTTGGCAGCGCGCGACTGCGCAGACTCGACACGACCGCCAATAGTAAAGCGAGATCCGCCGAGGTCTCCATTACGCGAACGCCGCCGACCACATTGGCGAAGACGTCCTGATCACCCACATGAATCCCGCCATGGCGATGAAGCACTGCAAGAAGCATTGCCAGACGATTCTGTTCAAAACCCACCGTGACTCTTCTCGGATTGCCCAGAGAGCTGTCATCCA
>VMDB01000175.1 GCA_008081075.1 Halieaceae bacterium | reverse complement strand
ATCACGATATTTGACATGATCCCCCAAGTCTTCTCGCGATGAACCTCATCCTCGATGATGTGGTGCAAATGCTGGCCACGGGTTTGATTCCCCTGTTACGGATCTCTGCACTATTACTCGCTGCGCCGCTGGTCTCTCTCAGGGTGGTTTCCGTGCGCATTCGGGTCGCGCTCGCCGTGGTGCTCACGATTTTCATCTACCCCACCCTCAACCTTCCGGCTATTGATCCCGTCAGCGCGCCGGGTTTGTTGTTGATCATCCGCGAACTACTCGTTGGTCTCTTATTCGCCGTGGTGCTGCAGGTGGTGAACGCCGCGCTGGTGGTGGCTGGGCAAACGCTCTCAATGAGCATGGGCCTGGGTATGGCGCAAACGGTAGATCCCAATATTGGCAGGGTGCCCGTGCTGGCATCCTTTCTCGTGGTTATGTCCACGCTGATTTTCCTATCGATTGGCGGCCATTTGATTTTAATTCAGCTCATTTTGATGAGCTTTGAAGTCATGCCCATCGGTGGCGAGATCAACTTTATCGAAACGCTGGCGAATTTTATCGAGTGGACCGCCATGGTCTTCCTTGGCGGCATACTCATCGCGTTACCCATTATGCTGACCATGATGCTGGTCAATCTGTGCATTGGCATCGTCACCCGCGCTGCACCCGCGCTCAATATTTTTGCGGTGGGGTTTCCTGCCATGACCCTTGCCGGCATGGTGTTGTTTTTGGTTTATTTGGTAAATATTGGCCATCGTATTGAATGGCTCTGGCTAGAGGCCTTTTCCATGGCGCAAAACATGTGGGTCGTGCCCTGATGGCAGACCAGCAGGACGACAGCCAGGACAAAACAGAGGAGCCCACTGCCCGGCGCCTCAGTAAAGCGCGAGAAGAAGGCCAGATCGCCCGCTCGACTGAAATCACGATTGCTGCTTCTGTGATCAGCGTGGCGATTTATATCTATCTGTTTGGCAGCGCGCTTCTGGGAAATGTGGCCAATATCTTCGCCCAGGGTCTGGTATTTGATTCCATGGCGGTATTGGAACCCCAGGTTGCCTTGGGGCGACTGGGTGACGCGGCGGTGGAGGCGCTCTTCTCCATTTTGCCTATCCTGATTTTAACCGCGGTGGTGGTGCTCGCCTGTTCCGGTTTGATTGGCGGGTACAACTTCAGTTGGAAATCTTTACAGCCCAAAGCCTCCAAATTTAATCCGATATCCGGCCTAAAACGCATGTTTGGGCTTCAGGCGCTGGTCAACCTCGCTAAATCAATTGCAAAGTTTCTTCTGGTCGGCGGTGTGACCTATTTCCTCATTGACGCCTCCATTACGGAGTTTGCGCAGATCTCGCTGATGGCGCTGGAGCCGGGCTTGACCGCCTCGGCGTCAATACTGACTACCGCATTTTTGGTGGCCTCGAGTACCCTCATTATTATTGCGCTCATCGATGCGCCGTATCAGCTGTACCAGCACAATGAAAAAATGAAGATGTCTTTGAAGGAGGTCAAAGACGAGCGGAAAGACACTGAGGGCTCTCCCGAGGTTAAGCAACGCATTCGCCAGAAGCAGCGCGAGGTGTCAGCGGCGAGGATGCTCGAGGCCATTGCAGAGGCCGACGTGGTTATTACCAACCCCGAGCACTTTGCTGTTGCCTTGGCTTACGACCCCTCCTCCGATGATCCGCCCAAAGTTGTGGCCAAGGGCGCTGATCTCATGGCACAGCGCATTCGGGACCGAGCGGGTGAGGAGGGCGTACCCTTATTTCAGTCACCGGTGCTGGCCCGGGCCCTGTTTTTTACTACCGAGCTCGACGCGTTTATCCCAGAGCCACTCTTTGAAGCGGTGGCACAGGTCATTGCCTATATCTTCAATATCAACAGTATTAATCGCGCCAATATGACGCGATCAAAGCCGGCACCACGGGTGCCGGATGATATGATTTTTGATTCAGACGGCCGCCAATCTCAGGTCTATGATGATCGGTAATTCGGTGGGCCGATCGCGGCAATTTTGGTGACAGCAGGTTAACTGGTGAGAGCAGATTCATTGGACGATCCGCAACTCTATTCTCTTCCTCATCCGGATGACGAGGCTGTTCTTGCGGCGGCGCGGGACGCGCTCATTACAGGCGCGTCCAACGTCTTTATTGTCGGGGAGGAGGAATTCCATATCGACGCCTGTTTTCTCGCCCTCTACCAACAGTTAAAACGCGAGCCCGGTTTACAACTGCACCGAATGATGTCTCCCAAGGTCGACGATATTGTCGAGCTTTTCAACACGGTGTTGGCCGATCTCACGATCGATGAAGCACGCAATCACCAGACTCAGGAGCGGCATATTATTGTCATGCCCGACTTCGGCCCTAATGCAGGCAAAGAGTGGATGGCCTGTGAATCGCTGGTCAATACATTTCCCGGCGCTAATGTCGGCCTTTTGGCGTTTTCCACCCTCGACAATCACGATGCTTCAGCCCTGCAGCAGTTGTCTTTGAAAGCGCGAAATAAGCTGATGCGTCTCTCCAAAATGGATCATGGGGTCATGGAGCGCTATCTGACAGACTGTCATGAGCGCGGCGCGCTCACAGAGTTACTGCCCACGCTGACTGACTCACCTTGGTATGAATTGGCAATCACGATTATGGGCCTGACTACCAGCGAGGCGCCCAGGCAGAGCGTATCGGATTACGATGACCTCATGTCGAAGCCGCCGGAAGAGCCACCCGAGGATCCATCAAAGCCCACTATTGCCCAAGAGAAAGATCTTGAGCCGGCTCCGCCGCCCAAAGCGCCCTGGATCAACTGGGGCGCCCTACTTGCGCGGCTGACGTCGCTGTTTACCGCGAGTCTGATTGCTCTGGTCTCATTTGCCTTAGTTATTGGCGTGGCGGGGGCGCTCCATCCCCCCATCTGGAACGCCACGGAGGCACTTATTACGCCTTGGCTCAATACGCTGCTGCAGTGGCTCGATCGCCTCCTAGACTACATTCCGCGCTAAAATTTTCGACCAAAATGCCGATATTTCACCCGATAGGGAGAAACCATCATGGTAGACGAAGAAAATCCTGGCGCAGAGGAAGATCTGGCGCTTCCCGGGCAACGCAGTGTCAACAATGGGGGTTCGATTCCGCCCAGTCCTGCGGGTGAGGCCGTGGCGCAGCTCAATGCCGATACCCATACGCGCCTGGAGCGGGCGCTGGATTCTGCGAGCCAAGCGAATCGCAAGATGGAGTTTTACGCAAAGCGCCTCGCGGGCGGTGCCGCCGTGGTGGTCTTTTTGTGTGCGGTGTTGCTGATGGTCGCTGGCGGCCGGTTATCGGGGCAGGTGGAAGCACTGCAAGCGGCGACGCTGTCGATTACCAAGCGTGTGGTCAACATGAACTCGGCTCTCGACCGGATGGTAGTGCTGGAGCAAAAGCTGGCTTTGTTGGATGAGGGTCACGCGCAATTGGTCGAAGCCGTAGGCCAGGTGGATGCCGACGGCAAAACCCTCGCGGAGCGGATTGAGGTGTCGATGTCGGGTGTGCAGTCTACCGTGACCGATACCAGTGAAGTGACTCGAAGCGGCGTGGAATCCAGTCGCGCCATGGTGGCGCAGCTCGACCGACAAGCGGAGCAACTCACCGGGCTTTCGCAACGCATCGCGCAGCTTGAATCTGGACTGCGGGACGTCGCCGCGCTCAAACGCGAGGTGGCAACGCTGATCGAGATTGAGCGCGATAACCTGACCGAGCTCTTTGAGGCCCAGTTGGCGTTAGAGCAGGCGCAGATGAGTGGCGATTCGATGGGCGCTGAGGAAGTGCTCGTGCCTGAGAAGACCTACCCCGAGGGTGCGATTGTTTTCCCGCTACCCGCATCCAGGCAGTAGCCGGTCCGCAACCCGCTAATTCAGGAGATTTCGGTTAACTCGCGACCCTCACCCTCGGCTGAGGGAGTCGCGACATCGCGCATTGCGCTGTCCACAAAGGACGACCCGGCATCAATACCCATGGAGACGGCATCGATCGTTTCCCGGATGGCCGCGGCCAGCGAGGCGCGCTGCCGGGGGTCTTCGCTGGCGCCGAGCTCTCTGCCCAGCGCGTAGAGTCGACCTGCCTGAGACGAGGGTAAATAAGACTCGAACTCACCCCGCAGCATTTTGATTTTTAGCGGGTTGGAGGGAGGCTCGTTGACGCCCGCTAAGCCGTGCTCCATGCCGGTTTTGATGACCGAGCGGATATGCAGCTCGAGTAGCGCTAAAAAACGCTCACTATCACCTTTAATTGCGTATTGGTCGTCTCCACCATTGGCCATCGATACCCATTCGTCCCAAAGCGCTCGCCCGCTGAGTCCCGCGAAGACTTTCTGCGGCTCTGTCTCGGGTTTTTTCTCGGTGGATGCGGTGGCAGAGGTGAAGTAGGAAAAGGCTCTGGCCTCAAGTTCATTGACGCGGCTAATGAGGTAAATGATAAGGATCAGGAGGATGATGCCCAAAAATAGCGAGATGGCGATAACCGCATTTTCAAGAGACATGACTATGCATTCCCCCTACTAAAACGGGCATCGCCCGAATTAATCGTCATCCTCTGAGGCACTGCCATCCCTCAGCAGACCCAATAGTTGGATGGTCTGAGTCGTTTGCAGATCTTCCACGACCTGTTCAGCAATTTTGTCAGCCTGGGCGAGTGCCTCGTGCGCACTCACTTCCTGAATCTGGTAGTCGGCGCCTAGATTGAACATCTTGTTTGCGAGCTCTTCGGGCACCCACGACACCACCGAGCCCGATACGCCCTGCAGCTGGTTATACCCCTCGTGCACAAGTCTGGCCGGAAGATCTTTGCCCGATTTGAGCGCCTCTGCCAGCTCCATTTGTCGCTTTTCTTCGGCTTTGGCACCCTGAACAAAGATTTTATCCAAGTTCAGCCGCGCTCTCTGTGCGATGCGCGCCGAAAACACGCGATGTAACCGATCCTCCTGATCCAGTGCGCCGCACTTCAGGTAATCGGCTTTTGCATCGGCCTTAACACGCTCAAGTTTTGATTTTTTTCCAAACATTATTTTAACAATACCTACAACGCGACGCGCTCGCGCAATTTCCCCACCACCTTGGTCAATATTTGACTTACTCGGGATTCGCTGACGCCAATGATCGCACCAATTTCTTTTAGATTCATTTCATCGTTATAGTACAGCGAGAGTACGATCTGCTCTCTCTCAGGTAAACCGGCAATTTCTCCTGCAAGCCACTCGGTTGTTTCTGAGGCCTCTACCTCATCCTGAGGCCCGGCCTCCTCGGAAAACGGGGTCTGACCACTCTCTTCCAGTTCATCGAGTGAGGTGGTGCGAAATTTTTGCGAGCGTCCGCGTTGTTTCTGGTACTCGTTCAGGGTGGTGTCAAGTTCCTGAGCAATTTCGGCGGCAGTCGGTGGCCGGCCGTATTTCGCCAAAAACTGTTCCACCACCTGCTCTTCCGCTTTGATATGCGAGCTATCTGTTCTCGACAGTGGCGAGCGTTTCCGCACCTCGTCGAGTATGGCGCCCCGTATCCGCTTGCTGGCGAAAGTCCCCAGATCCGCTCCCTGAGAGGCGTCATAGGATTTAGCCGCCTCCAGCAGGCCGACCATGCCGATCTGAACCAATTCCTCAAGTTCGACGTGATCGGGCAATCTCGCTTTAATGTGTAGCGCTGTTTTGTGCACCAGACCAATATGCTGGAGCACAGCTGTGTTTTCTCCCCTGGGTTGGGAGTTAGCGAGTGCGTCAGCGTATGCCTGGTAGCCTTTGGACATGGCTCAACCCTTAGCGCCTACCGATATCCTGATATCACTGGAGTTGGCGGGTTTAGTGGGCGCTTTTGTTATGACATCAACCAGTCGCTTGATGTCTGTTGCAATATCACTTTCTGGAGCATGGAGAATCGCCGGTTGCCCCAGCCTCGCCGAGTTTAGCACTGCCGGATCCTTTCGTATGCCGGTCGAATACTCGAGTGAGAGGCCCAGAAATTGGGCGGTGACTTTGTTGATGCGCTTGTGGATGTTTTCCGACTCACGCTCGTTGCTTACCTGAACGGGCGTCAACATGATGTCTGACAGGTTGAACTCCTGCTGTAGCACCTTCACGGTGGCATAGGCGTCTGCGATGGACGAGGGTTCATTCTGGATAAGCAGCAATTTAATGTCGCAAGCGCCAAACAGTACGGTGACGTTGTCGCTGATGCCAGCTGCGGTATCGACCACAAGATAATCGCAGTCATCAAGCGCAGAAAGGGCATGGATCAGTCCCAGTAGCTGCAAGCGCGTGAGCCTAGCCAGTGCAGAAGAGCCGCTGGAACCGGGTACCAGCGTGACACCGTATTCTGACTGCACCATGATTTCTTCGAGGGTTTTTTGCCCTGAGAGTACGTGCCCGTAGCTATACTCGACCCGCGCGTTGAGCAATATCTGGGCATTACTCAGGCCCAGATCGCCATCGAGCAACACGACCTTTTTACCGCGGTTAGCGAGCTCAACGGCCAGGTTAACCGAGACGGTAGTCTTGCCAACGCCTCCCTTGCCACTCGTTACGCCAATTACACGCATGAGGTTGCCTCTTGCCGAAGTGATTGCTGCCCCGCTGTCGGGCAGGCACCTTAAATACCCTGACCAGACACCATTTTAAGCTGAGTCTGCCCCGAAAGGGACATGGATTTACTGGCCACTGCAATACAACCAGACAAAAGTGTCGCAAAATTCTCTGCGCCCTCCGAGGTAAACACTCTGGGCACAACCGGTTCGTCACCTTCGGAGCTGGCAAAAGACTGCTTGGGCGGGGGTGTCCAATCGAGATCTTTGACCGCAACCATGGGTATCTCGAAAGGTGTCACGCTGAGCGGCGTGGATACGGTGCCGATAGAGGTGTCGTGCGGCGTCGCCTCTGGCAGGGCCTCTGGCGCCGTCTCGACCGTGTCTGGCCTGTCTGCCGTGACAGCCTCGGCCAGCACATCTGAGAAAACGACCGTACGAAACTCCTCTGTCTCTGGCTCGAGGATGGTCGGTTTGTGGGCTGCCTCAAGTGCCTTTATGCGCGCTGCGAGAGCAATTAAGCCGGAGCTCACCTCAGGCGAGGGCTGGGTCTGCACCTCGGCACGCGGCGTATGCAATGCAACGCTTTCTGTGATCGCGGGGGCAGCGACGGGCGTTGGTTCGCTCACGTCGTCGATGAAGGTGTCCCACTTGATATTGCCGGCAGGCGCCACAGGCGCGATCACGTCTCGAACTGCGTTATTCATTGCGGATAATGCCGGTCTTGAGGCTTCTGTCTCCAGCGCCACGACGATGCGATACTGGTCTTCCACTCTGAAACTGTGCACAACAACACAGTCCGCGCCGTGTCGCTGCCTTACAATCTCCATGCAGGTGCTATGGTCCTGCGCTTCTTCTACTACGAGCCGCATGGTGTATTACTCCGTTTCCCCCTCGATGGCAGCTTCGCCACCGATACTGGATTGAACTTGAATGCGTTGGTCATCCGGTATTTCGGTATAAGACAGTACGGTAAGGTCAGGCACTCGAACCCGCACAAAGCGCGACATCCAGCTGCGCAGGGTGGGCGATACCACCAGCGCCGCTGCCGCACCGGAATCCTGAATTTTTTCTGCCTCGCTGCGCAGACTCTCAATCATCGAGTTGGCCAGCGTGGGGTCCAGCGTGATGTGCTCGGTCTCGACCCCGGCGCGGCTACTCTCCAATAGTTTTTCCAGATCAGGTGCCAGAGTAATCACCGTCAGGGTACCGGTATCATCGACCAATGGCTGGCAGATCAATCGGCCTAACTTGGGTCTCACTAGCGACGTGAGGTGGCTCGCGTCCTGATTTTCCTTGGCATGCGCCGTGAGCGTATCAATGACGTTGCGCATGTCTTTAACCGGCACCGATTCGGCGAGCAAATTCTGCAGCACCTGAGTGACGGTTGACAGTGGCAGTAGATCAGGTACCAGATTGCTGACTAGTTTCGGATAGCGCGTGGCGACTTTGTCGAGCAGCTGCTGGGCCTCATCCTGCCCCAGTAGTTCACTGGCGCTCTCACGAATCACCGCGTTGATATGGGTGGCTATTGCGGTTGGCGGGTCCACCACGGTATAGCCCAGTCCCCGTGCGAGCTCGGCTTGCGAGGGCTCAATCCACAACGCGTCGAGGCCGAACGCGGGCTCTTTGGTGGGCTCTCCATCGATGGGCGCAGGCATATCGGAACTGTTGATGGCCAGCAGCTTGCCGACGCGCACATCGCCACTGCCTCGCACCACCCCGTGGAGCGAAATTTGGTAGACCTCGGGCTTGAGATCGAGGTTATCGCGGATTCTGATCGGTTGAATAAGGAAGCCCAGCTCGGCAGAGAGCTTTTTACGGATACCGCGGATGCGCGTCAGTAACTGACCCCCGGACTGGGTGTTAGCTAGCGGCACCAGGCCGTAGCCAATATCCAGCGCTATCACCTCCACCTGATCAATATCCTCCCAGTCCAACTCGCGGTTGGCGGGCTCGACCTCGGCGATGGCTTCCGCGTTGACTGCCTCGCGTTGCTCCTCTTCTACTTGCTGTCGCAGGTAAAACCCAAGTCCGATGCCAGCGGCACCGAGCGGTAAAAAGACAAAGTGCGGCATGCCGGGAATAAGCCCCAGCGTGGTAACGATCCCCGACGCAATAAAGATAGCGTTGGGGTCGCCAATCTGGCTGGAAGCCTGTTCCGCCATGCTCTCAGGGGTATTTACCCGCGTTACGAGGATGGCCGTGGCGAGAGACAACAGTAGCGACGGAATTTGGGCAACCAGTCCGTCACCGATTGTTAGTAGCACATAGATGCGGCCCGCCTCGCCCAGGCCGAGTTCGTGCTGGGTGGTGCCGACGATCAGCCCCCCAACAATATTGATCACCAGAATCAGAATGCCTGCAATGGCGTCGCCTCTGACAAATTTCGATGCACCATCCATGGAGCCGAAAAAGTCAGATTCCTGAGTCAGCTCAAGCCGACGATTTTTGGCTTCTTCTTGATCGATCATGCCGGCGTTGAGGTCAGCGTCGATCGCCATTTGCTTGCCTGGCATGGCATCCAAGGTGAAGCGTGCGATCACTTCTGACACACGTCCTGCGCCTTTGGTGACAACGATAAAGTTGATGATCATCAGGATTAAAAAGATGATGAAACCAACAACGTAGTTACCCGCAATCACGAATTCGCCGAAGGCTTCAATGACATCGCCCGCGGCGTCGGTACCTGTGTGTCCCTCAACCAGTACCACACGCGTGGAGGCCACATTCAAGCCAAGGCGCAGCAGGGTTGCAATCAGAAGGACCGAAGGAAAAGACGAGAATTCAAGGGGCTTTCGGGTATTGAGGGTGATCATCACCATCAGCAAACCCAGCATAATATTGAAAGTGAACAGCACGTCGAGCACGAAAGCGGGTAGTGGCACCACTAGCAGGGCCAAAATAAGCAGCACCAGTGTCGGCGCCCCGACACTTTTCCCGCTCAACCACGGTAAACGGTCGGAAACCTGTCGGAAATTTGACAGTATCGCTTCCAAAATCCGTCACCTCCTCTCAAAAAGGGCCTATTGGCCGCTGGTGAGGACTAGAGTCGCAATTTCCGTACCAAGTTTTTTACGCGGTGACGAGAGACCCGGTGTGGCTTTGGTCTCGGCATACAGAAAAAGCCCCTCGCGCGCGGGTTTTTCCGGTAAAGGGCTAGGCAGATTGGCCGATATTTAAGCCATAAGAGGTGGATTTACCTCAACGCGCACCTGCGGTGATTTCTCGAGGTGCGCGACATCATCACGATAGCGTACGGCTGCGGCCGGGAGGAGCGTAATGCGGAATGTAATACTTGGTTGGTCCACCCTTTGGGTCGTCATAATGCTCAATGGCTGCGGGACGATGTGGTCCTCCGAGCCCGATGCCTCCTTTGTTGAGCCTATGGTAGAGCGCAGGGACACCCTGACCGCCACCGGCTATGCCGTCATCGATGTGCAGCCCAGCGACAGCGCCGCACAACGCCGGTTGTTGGCGATTCGCGCTGCCAAGCTCGATGCCTATCGCGGGCTCACCGAGCAGGTGTACGGCCAGTATCTGGATTCAACCACCACCGTGGCTGATATGGTGGTCAGAAGCGATAGCTTCCGCGCACGCGTAGAGGGCGTCGTTTACGGTGCCAACCTTGTGCAAATTGAGCCCCGCGGCAATGACACTTATGAGGTAACGATGTCGCTGGATAAAAGCATCGTAAACGACTTGAGAGTGCTCTACCTCGAGCGCGCAGTGCTGGCATCGAGTTCCTAACGGTCGGTTATGATGCTACCGACGGTTAAGCAGAGGAGCGTTGTCGCGTGAGCAAAGCCCCGGTTAATTTCTTGATTATGGCGGGATGCTACCTGCTGATTTCTTCGCTGGGACAGGCCCCTGCGATGGCACAGGGAGTCAGCAGTGATGCCGACGCGGCTGGGTATTTATCAGCGTTTAAGCAGCGAGCCTTGGATGCGGCCCTCGATTCCGGCGCCCGTGTCAAAGGTGTTGCTTACATTGACGAGCAGGGCCGGTTGCACGAGCGCACCTTATTTTCGGCAGAGGCCGATGTGCGAGGTATCCAGGTAGAGAGCTACCTGGAGGCGATGGGTGGTGAAGCGACACTCGACGCCATTCAGGTATCGGAAGAAGCACGGTGTCAGCTGTGGACGGGTAAGGGTTCAGATTCGGGGCTGATCGCCGTGCGCGTAGATTCCAGCGCGCAGCGCGAGGTGTCGGAGCGCGCGCTCAATCAGACGCAGGAAACATGGCTGACAGCCGCACTGGAGCAATCGCTGCGTGCTCAGGGCTTTCGGGTGCTGGCTGCAGTGGGCGCCAAGCCACAGAGTTACCAAGATACAACTTATGCTCGCGCATTAGTGGGGGATTGGTCAGATGGGCCTGCCCCCGATTTTTCAGTAACGCTGTCGGTGAGGCGGCTCGCCGACGACCGACAAAAAAGTGACTGGTATTACAACCATCCCGGTTTGGCCTCCATCCGCTACGCCAGATCTTCCACCTCCAAGCCGGTGGATTTTGCTGTGACCCTGGCTTTTGCGCAGCCCGCGGCGCAGCGCTCAATGGGAAGTTTTCGCGCCTTGATCGAGGCGGATGCCTATCGTGCTTTCGAGTCAGGTGAATGGATATTGGATCAGGATGAGGACGACTTGGCAGATTGGGTTGCGGATGTCACTGAAGAATTCACGAGTGGCACCAACTGTTTGCCGAGGGTTTTCACGGTAACGCGGGATGGCCCACAGCAGTACAGCATTGATGCGGGCGTCGCTCGCGGTGTGAGAGAGGGCGCCTGGTTGCTCGTCGGAGACCGAGAGCTAATGGTGAATAACGTGGTGAGTGATCTGACCTTGGATACGTTGTTGATGTTGAAAGTAACGCGCGCTGACGATCATCGGGCGCAGGCCGAACCCCTACCCGCCGGTGAGGGTGCCTTGGTGAGTCAGGCCGAACTGTTGGGCACATTGCCCTGATAAGGATTAGAAAATGAAGACTTTGCTCCCGAACTTCGTCAACAGGCTCGCAGCCTGCGTTTTGATGATGCTCCCCAGCCTTGTGCTTGCGCAAGGCAGCAGTGTGATCTCAGATAGTGACGTGGCGCGTTTGCGGGCGTTTATTGGTGACGCAGAATTTAATGGCGTCTCCTCTGGCGCAGCGGGGGCGTCAGCTGCCACTGCGGATGGCGTTTATATTGTGCGGCCCGGTGATACCTTGAGCGAAATCATGGCCACGCAGCTGGGTGATACGGGCGTGAATGGCGATGTACTCCAACGTGTGATTATCAGTAACAACAAGTCAGCATTTCGGCGAGGTAACCCGCACTGGCTCATGGCCGGAGCACACTTGCGCCTGCCGACGGTTGCTGATGTGGTGGAGTACGTCGTCCCAGGACAGCCCAATCAGCGCGCGGGTCGCGCGGACGAGTGGGTACGCTACCCTTAAACTGGCTGGCGCCTGCACGGCGAGAGGCGACGCGATGATGCTCGGGCCCGAACTGCTGAATATGACGGTGCGGCCCACACCAATCTTTCTCGAGGGCACGGCGAGTCTGCGTATTGAACAACCCGGGCCTCGAGAGCTCGGTCTCGCCAATTTTCAGGTAGTAAAGGGTCTGGTCTCTATTGAAAGGGGACAGCTTTTTATCAATTTGGCCGGTGTCAATCAACCGCTGCTGGCTCCCGAATACTTCAAGCGATACCTGGGGCAACAACTTTTCTTCAGAGTGCAGTTGACCCCGGATGGCGCCACTGTGTTGCGGCCCGTGCCAGCACCATCGCCCTCCCCTGCGCCCGCGCCAACCCCTCCTGCGAGTGCAGGGCTATTCAGTACGCAGTTGTCGGGCACCCCTGCCACGGTGATGCAGCAGCTGATGAGCCCGGAGTCTTTGCGCGCGATGCCCGCGCCATTGGCAGCGGCGCTGACCGGATTGGGAGTGATATTAAGTCCTGCGATGTCGATTGAGGCTCAGGTTGCCCGTGTCAGAGAGCTGTTGGGTCGAAGCGGGATTCTGCAGATAGCGCCAGCGGCAGAGGGTGTGAGCCGCGAGCCGGCGCTACCGTCGATATTGATGCGCTTGCTGGGTTTGGGCACTGACACGGTCACCAAAGAACGCGCTCGCGGTATTTTGGCAGACATCGACGGCCGCCAGGAGCGGGCTGTGACCGCTCTGCGCTCCGACGTGATCAACGCGGATATGCTCGCCTGGGTGAACGGCGCTCCGGTTGAGCTCAATCTCCAGCGCGGTCGACGGGGTCATCCACCCGGCCAGACCCCCTGGGTGATCAACCTGTACACTCAGTTTGCGAAGGACTCTGATGTCTGGCTACGGGTAGAGCATGTGCCTGCTCGTCGAGTGCGTCTGGACGCGTGGCTCACCGATCCTGCCGCATACCTGCGCGCACAGGATTCCCGGGCAGACTTGTTTGCCGAGGTCGCCGAGTTTGGTCTTCAGCTGGAGCATTTTGCCGTCTTCAATCAGGCGCGCGACACCGTGACGGCGCAGCAAGCAGCGCCTGCAACGCAACGAGTGGGCGAGCGGTTGGATTCATCCGTATGAGAGACCTCGACGACATCAAGGCGGTGGCGCTGGAGTACGGCAAACGCGAAGCGCCCAGCATTTTGGCCAAAGGTGAAGGCGAAGATGCCATGTCGATCATCGACGCGGCCTTTGATCTGGGGCTGCCGGTGATCGAGGATGAAGGTCTGCAGCGCTTACTCAGCGGCGTTGAGATCGGAGACGAAGTACCGGAATCGTTATACCGGGCGGTTGCTGTGGTATTGGCGTGGGTGTTTTGGTTGCGGGGTGACGAGCCTCGTAAATGAGGCCGATGAGCAGTGTTACACGTCGGTTTGTCGGCCGCGGCTATGTCCGCGCTTGAGCTTGCCCAGCCGGTCGTAGGTTTCCCCCGTGTCGGCCGAGCGACTCGATCGCAGGACGTCGAGCGCGGAGCGCGTGGCCTCAATTTTGCGATCGATCAACATGGCGTTCTTGAGGTGGGCATCTCTGCAGATGGCCAGAAGCCCTTTGATTTCATCCACCAGCGCTAGCGTCGCGCCGTCATCTTGTTCGGTCTCAGCAAGGCTAGCCTCACCGGTTAGCACCGGCACCAACGCTGATAAGGCCTCCAAGGTTGAGGATTTCTTTGCCTGCAACGCTTCAAAAGATTCCAGATCGCCCGCTTTGAGCAATGTGAACTCCTCGTCGAGCAACGCCACGAGCGCATTGGCTTTGTGAAGACCATCACGGAGTGCGTCGCTGCTGGGCGGTGTTTGACCGGCGTTCATCGCGGAGAGGGGTCCGGAAGCAGGTGAAATCGCGTTAAGAAATCATTCGCTCCAGCTCGACCATATTCTCTGCGATACGTTTGGCGTCCAGAGGATAATTGCCTTCCATGATTGCCAGTCGCAACGCTTCGACTTTGGCGGCGTCGAATTTGGCATCTTCGATCGCCCGAACAACGGAGTCGCTCAGCGCAACCTGGTCAACTTGAGACTCAGCAGCACCGGTTTCAGGGACTTTGCTGTCGGCGCTGGGAACAGAGGCTTTTTCTGCGCGCAGGTCTTTTTTGCCCGTGCTCTCCGGGACAGCGCTACGCATGGTTTCAGTAATGCTCGGCATTGCTAAGCCTCCTCTTTTACCTGTGCTAACTAAATCGAGCGCAGGGTTTTTCTTTCCTCAACCGAAATATCGGCACGCTTTACGAAAACTTTAGCACTCGCTTCATAATAATTCTACTTGACCAATGCCCACTACCCGGGCCTTCAGAATACGCCCCGACTCGACGTTAACAACGTCGATTGTTTCTCCTATCGTGGCATCGCGGCTGACCCGCACCACATTGGTTACGGTGAGGGCGCCGCGCACCAGGAAAATCTCTATTTCTTCATTTTTGCGAACAGATGGCGCCATTTTAACGGCAGATCGGCGCAGATTATCTCCTGGCATAATATCCCTAATCGCCTCGTACATGGCGAATTCGATGTCACTGGGAATTAAATCCGTCGGGATACGGCCTTCCAGTATCTCCCACTGGAAGGATTCCTTGCTTAACCTATTCCCTCGGGGAATGATCTGGCGGGCGACCCAAGCGCCTGTGAGTGCGGGTGATGAAGCACCCGCATCACTGCGCGTCAGAAACCCGGAGAAATGTCGCTCCTGCAGGACCTCTCCGGCGCTTACCGCGCTGGCGATCACCCGATCGAGCACATCGTCCAGAACCAGTATAGGGTTACCCCCTGCCGCGTCCGCCGACACCATGTGTCGCGTCACATGGCTTCTCTTCAGTACGTCACCTTTTTCAAGGGGTATAGCGTAACGAAAGATGCCGATACCGCTGCCCAGCCTGATTTGCACAAAGCCTCGCCAGTCGGGTTCGCTGCAGTCCAGCTGGGTCGTGGCGCGATCGTTAAAGGGAAAGCTCACGCTAAAGCCAGTCGCGCAATCGGGCAGTACCAGACGTTTGTCACCCAGCCTGACCTCGACCGCTTCCGCAGGCGTTTGGAACGCGATTGCGGCGGCGTCTTGGATCTGCGAGGTGGCGGCCGCTTTGATCTCCAGCTGATCGCGCTCGGCAAGGGCCGGCCCTGACAGAACGAGCAGGGCGCCCATTACCAGCCCGATCGCAGGCGCGGACACACCGCAAAAACCGCGGGATTGCCGCGCTGGGCAGCGCGATGTCGACTGGTTTACTGAACGTGTCATCGGTCGAGTATGACCAATAACCTTGGATTCAACCACCGGCACAGTCTTGCCGCTCACGCTGAAATCGATGCTTCAGCGGCCCTTAAAAAAATAAAAAAATCAATAAAATCATTGTGCTATTGGTTTTGGCACGTTTTCTGCTGTTGTATGAGTGAATAGTTACAAAGCCCGGTAAGCAAAAATGTTGGACACCCTTTTTGGCATACACGCAGACGCCCTGGAGTTAAAAGCTCGCAGGATGGAAGTGTTGTCTACCAACATCGCCAACGCCGATACGCCCGGGTACAAGGCTAAAGACGTTGATTTTCGCACGGTGCTGGGCTGGCAGTTGGGCACAGGGAGTCTGCGCGCGACCCACGTAAATCACTGGCGCGGTCCCGGTCACTCCGACAACGGTGAAGTGTTCACCATTCCTTACAACCCGGCAGTTGATGGCAATACCGTAGAGATCGGTCTCGAGCAGGCCAAATACGGTAAAGCCGCGGTGGATTATCAGGCCACGCTGGATTTTTTGCAGGGCCGTGTGTCGGCCTACAAACGCGCGTTGAAGGGAGAGTAAGCGATGTCAATGGACAAAGTTTTTGGGATCGCGGGTAGCGCACTCGCCGCTCAGTTGGTGAGGATGAATACCACGGCGTCAAATCTCGCCAATGCGTCGAATACCTCAGACAGCCCCGAGGGGGCTTACCGCGCCAAGCGGGTTGTGTTTCGCACGATGCTGCAGGATCAGGCATTCGGGGAACAAACACGCTACGCCGGCTCTATCCATGTCGACAACGTGGTGGACGACCCTACGCCGTCACCTAGATCGTATGACCCGGGTAACCCCGCCGCGGACGACGACGGTTACGTGTGGCAGAGCAATGTAAACGAAGTTGCCGAGATGGTGGAAATGACCGCCGCTGCGCGGTCTTACCGAAACAATATTGAAGTCGTGAATACAGCGAAGCAGATGATGATGCGCACGCTGGAAGTCATGAAGTCCTAAGAGAAGATCAGGAGACTTATCAGTGTCAGCTATCGACTCCATTCTGACCACCGAGCAGTACCAGACCCAGCAGGCCAATGCCATGTACAAAGATGGCAATGACGATGAGATGTTGGGTCGCGATGCGTTTTTGCAGCTGTTCACGGCGCAGTTAAAGAATCAGAACCCCCTTGACCCCATGGAGAACGAGGCCTTTGTTGCGCAGTTGGCGCAGTTCTCGTCCGTTGAGGGCATCAAGGGTATGCAGGCCTCGCTCGAAACGCTGGTGGGCAATTTGCGCGAACAGTCTCTGCTCTCCGGCTCTACGCTGGTGGGTAAGCGCGTAGCCGTGGCCGGTGGCTTTGGTCAGGGTGGCGGCAGCCGGCCTACAGAGACACTGGTTAGCCTCCAGGAAGGTGCTGATCTCCTCACCATGAGTGTTTACAACAAAGAAGGTGAGCTGGTGTTCCGACAAAACGTCGGTGAGCTCGAGCCCGGCGAGCATCGCTTTGCCTGGTCGGGGCAGGACACCAATGGGAACCAGCTTCCTGTCGAAACTTATCAAATTACTGCCAGTGCCATCAAAGATGGCCGTATGCAGATAGCACCCGTGTCGATTCTGGAAACCGTGAGCAGCGTTTCCTGGAACCCCAACGGCCAGCAGTTGGATCTTCAGTTGCTGGGTGGGGACACGGTGTCCTTGGCCGAAATTCAAACTATTGCAGAATAATCTAGCAGGAGCGGAAACATGTCGTTTTATACTTCTCTCACTGGACTGAACGCGGCAACAACCGAACTCGCGGTCACCTCCAACAACATCGCGAACTCGGCTACGGCGGGTTTCAAGCGCTCCACCGCCAGCTTCGGTGACATCTTCGCCACCTCACCTCTGCAGCGTGCTGCGGCGGTTGTGGGTCAGGGGGTTGCGCTGAAGGAAGTGGCTCAGGAATTCAGCCAGGGTTTCGTACAGTTCTCCGCGAACTCGCTCGATTTGGCGATCACCGGTGACGGTTTCTTCCCGTTGCAGTCTTCGGACGGTAGCCGAACCTATACCCGAAACGGCCAGTTCATGCTCAACGAGCAGAACCAGATGGTCAACTCGGCAGGACAGGCGCTGCTCTCACTGCCGGTGGACTCTACCAACAAAGCAGATTTCAGCCAGCCGCCCTCGGCCTTGGCGATTCCGCGACAAACAGTTTCAGAGTTCCGCGCCAGTACCGAAGTTGAGCTGGGGTTGAACCTGCCTTCAAACGTGGAGCCCATTACGGCCACGTTTAATCCGAACAAGCCCGAGACGTATCACAGAACGACTTCTTTAACGGTCTACGGCGCTTCCGGTTCGCAGCATCTGGCCACGGTGTATTACGTCAAGACCCAGTCAGCGACTTCCGATAATCCACTCAACAAGTGGCAGACCCATGTTTACATCGACGGCGAGTCGGTGGATCCCGCGCTGATTCAATCATCTGACAGCGGCGGCGACCAGTTTTTTGTGAACAAGTATGGCGAGATCAAAACCAAAACTGAACTCGAGACCCTGCAGAAAACAGCCGCCAACAGTTCAGAGTATTTGGTGACGCAGGGAACCGTATATCGAAAGTTCTCCTACGACATGCTGTCGGATCCTATTCAATCTACGCCCGCTGCGCTGACCCTAAAAGCCGCATCGCCCGATGATGTGGCCGCATTATCATTGGCCGGGGGTTCAAACGGTTTGGATCTCTCAGCCAAAACGCGTTCGGATCTTCGTAACTTGTTGCAGATCAGCGTTGATGGCTCTGACTTTGTCTCTATCGGTCTTGAGCACCTCGCCGGTAAGGAAGGAACGGACCAGCTTTCTGGTCAGGAACTTGCGGTCGAGCTGACCAACGTGATTCAGGAGCGGTTTGGAGACGGCAAAAAGTTTGACGTGAGCGCCTACTATGCCAGTGGCGCCGCTATAGGGGCGGCCACGTTGGATATCACCCGTGATTATGGCGAGGCGAATGAGAGCTACCTTGCAGTGCCGGTGGGTGCTGTGATTGCCGCTGCCATTGCCGCGGGCGACATTGTTTCCTCGGGAGAGGCTGCAACACCCATGATCATGCCAGAGGAATTGGCGCTGGCTATGAACAAGTACTTTGCGGGTGACTACGCTGGAGCCGGACTGGCTGCCCCAACGGGCACGGGTGACCGCTCGTTTTCTGACTTGCAGGTGGAGTACGATTTTGCACGCCAGGCTTTGAGAATCACCCAGACGGGAGATGACACGCTTCATTTAACCACCGACGGCGCGCTAGCCGGTGAGCTATTTGGTGCAGTTAACCTAGACTTGGCAACCGCTGGAGATGCCGACCTGCGGGCAACCGCGTTGGCCACCACCTCTGCACTGGCTTCTGCAGACGGCGATAAAGCCATCGTTCTGACCAACACCATGGTCCCTGCGGGCGATCTGATCTCGGAGCAGCGCAATCAGCGCTACGGCATCGAGGTGAACTTTCTCGACGGCTCATTTGTTATCTCGTCTGGTACCACAGGTGATGGCTCGAGTATCGCCATCCGCAACGTATTGACGACGGATGCCGACGGCAATGCAGCGACTGCCAATACCACCGGTGAGCAGTTATTCGGCTTGAGCGTTGAGGCAGGCACGCCGGAGAGCGAAAACACCGTATCGGTTGCCGAGGCATTGTCTGCGGTTGCTAACCGACCTGCCGTGCGTGGACAGGCCTCGACGCCAGCCATGGTCATGGGTAACCAGATGGGTATCGATCCCTCAAAGCCTTTTGAAGTCACCGAGGACAATCGATCCCTGACAGTGATTGTCGATAACATTTCCTCACAGATTCTGTTGGCTACTGGTCAGTATTCGGTAGGTGACTTCACCACCGAGCTGGAGAACAAGATCAACCTCATGGCCGACAAGTTAGGCCGCCAGGTCTCCGGTGTGCGCGTCGAGTTCGATGCCGAAAGTAGTTCACTGAGGTTCACCGGTTCCACCGCAACGGATGATTCCTTCTTGCAGGTGGCGGGATCCGCGGACTTTGGCTTGGAAGACGTTGAGCCCGCTTTCGGCACGACATCCACCTACATTCGCCTTTCTCCGGATACCCAGGGCACAACGCCACTGTACGTGTATCAGGATCGATCAGGCGAGTGGTTGGAAACGACTGATAAGGGTACTTTTGACGAGAACGATATTCCGAACTGGAGCCCCATCTTCTTGGATCGTGGTGAGCTGACCTTCGATACCAGTGGTACTTTGGTTTCGCCGGTGGCCGAGTCGGTACTGAAGTCTGCAACCATTATTGGTAACGACATCAATGTCGCCTACGCAGGCAGCACCCAGTACAACAGCCCCTTCGCGGTACTCAATCAGTCTCAGAACGGTGCGCCGGAAGGCGATTTGGTGGGGGTCAATATCGGTGAGGACGGTCTGGTAGTGGCTAGTTATTCCAACGGCTCGCAGAAGTCACTCGGTAAGATCATTCTCGCCAACTTCGCCACGCCCAAGGGCTTGCGTCAGGTGG
>VMDB01000168.1 GCA_008081075.1 Halieaceae bacterium | reverse complement strand
TGTGGGTTATAGGGCGTATCAGGAGTACTACCTTCCTAAAAAGCGGGAGCAGGCTTTGATAGAGGCTAAAGCCCGATTTGATGAGCTCGCAGAGCAGGCATTGGCCGAAGAGGAGAGCGCTCGCCAAAAAGACAGAGAGCCGGCCGGTGGCGAGTGAGCCCAACTGTTGGCGGTGTCGCTACTTTAAAATCACCCATCGCAAGGCCTTTCCCTACGCGTGTGAGGTGATGGGGTTCAAGTCCAAGCAGCTGCCGTGCATTGATGTGCTTCGCGCCGACGGCAAAGCGTGCCGCAGGTTTGAGCCAAAAACGCATCTCCCTTCAAAATGACGGCTAGGTGCCGACGCCCTGGCATTGGCTGATCGCGGACCAACCGGGTAGTAAGCAATGCGCTCATGCTTTTTGCCTGCAGAGACGGATTGATTGAATCAAGGCCCCGCTGCCGCAAATCTCCGGGATACAGTCAGGTTTCTTTCTACGTTGGCGGCCTGAGTGAGCTCAGTCGCCTTTCACCAGCAAAAACGGCTGAGGAATATCCCGCGCCTGTCGGCAAAAAACCCGGCCCTGATAGGTGTAAATGGAGCAGCGGAATTTATCCTGGTGTAGCCCTTTTGAGGCGGTCCAGAAGTTCGCGACCTCCAGATCAGGAAACACGTAAGGGTTCACCGCGGGGTTGATGCATTCGTCCTCAAGAAAATCGGGGATTTCGTCTTTTTCTGGCAGCCGCCAGGGCTCACCGGTTTTTTCGCGGACTTCCTCGGCGTAGGCCATGGCCTCGTCCCAGGTCATTTTTAAGGACTCGCCGCGGCACCGATAGTTGCTCATTCTCTGGCCTACCGCGCACTGGGTCACCGTCAGTCCCGTCGGTTTGTGGAGCGCCATGCCACCGTCAAAGATTTCAAAATCATGCTTGTCGAGTCGGCTTTTGATCACATCGCCACACTCGGGTTGATTACGCTGATCGCTGCAGCCGGCCAGCAGCAGCAACGCTGCGCTTGCCCAGCAGACGAGAGTGAGAGGTTTGTTCGGCTTTGCTATCACGCGTATCCCCAACCTTGTTGTCAGTCAGCGCCCGCGGCTCTCCTGTTGAGAGCGGCCCGCCCTGATTTGCCACTTTGGGATCAGTCAGGGCAAGTCCGCGCGTCTCGTTGCGCGTCTTATCGGGTTTGCTACCTTTTATGAGCACCTACCACCATTATCGGCTGGTAGCGTCGGCGCTTTATTGGTCTACACGCTACCACATCGGGCCACGTTTGACTGCGTGCTGGCTACCCGGAACCCAACTGGCGCAAGGGTCAAGCTTTAAGGCAAAAAGCCGATATTTTCCTGTGTAAAAGTGTTGTCGGGCACACCAGAAGGTTCGGGTGGAGCAAACAATGCCAATTTCGCCATTTGTGCCCTAGGAAGGGCACAAATGGAGTTGCTATATTAGGCGAAGACACACTTCATCTAGGCCATTACTCGAGGAGCGGTTCATGGATATTGCAACAATTGTCGGCTTGGTGGGGGCCTTCGGCCTCATTTTCATGGCCATTTCCGAGAATGCCGCGGCCTTTGTCGATACAGCCTCGCTACTCATTGTGGTCGCGGGTTCTATCGCGGTCGTCATGGCGAGGTCCTCCTTAGGCGAGTTTCTGGGTGCCGTGGGCGTGATGGGCAAGGCCTTTTCCCGCAAGATCGACGACCCTGTGGAGCTGATTACCCAGATTGTTGAGCTGGCAAACATCGCGCGAAAAGACGGCATGATCGCCCTCGAGGGACAAGACATTGGTAACCCTTTTATGGCCAAGGCGGTGTCGATGTTGGTAGACGGGACTGATGGCGACATTATCAAGAGTTCCCTCAACCGCGACAACGATATGATGAAGGTGCGCCATGAGATGGGCGCTAACATCTTCAGGGCTTGGGGGGAGATTGCCCCCGCCATGGGGATGGTCGGCACGCTGGCGGGTCTGGTGATCATGCTGGGGAACATGTCGGACCCCAAAGCGATTGGACCTGCCATGGCGGTAGCACTGCTGACCACCATGTATGGTGCGATCCTGGCCAACGTTATTTGTCTGCCCATTGCCCAGAAGCTCGAAAACGCGTCGGTCCTCGAGGCCAACAACAATGAGCTCATCATCGAGGGCGTGCTGTTTATGCAAGAGGGTGGCAACCCCAGAGTGTTGGGCGACATGCTTGCCTCTTTTGTCTCTCCCAAAAGTCGCGAAAAGATCGCCGCGGCTTGATGCCGGTTTCTTCTCTTTATTGAGATAGCATGGCATGGCCGACGACGACGACATTAAACCCGATGCCCCAGAGACTGCGGCAGCGGCGGGTGATGTTGCAGCGGCCGCGGGCGATGCGCCCGTGCCACGAGAGCCTGAGGAAGGCGAGGTAGCGGAGGCTGCAGAGGACGCTACTGGCGCCGAGGGAGGCGCGCCGGAACCTGAGGCTTCCGCAACATCAGAATCGGTTGACCCCCCCGCAACCGAAGCGGAAGCAACCGCGCCAGACGCAGCCTCAGAGGGTGATGCGGTAGCTGAGCCACCCGCAGTCAGCGAAGATGGCGACGCGGCGGCGCCCGAGGAGGGTGCTGCAGAAGAAACTCCAGAGGGTGATGCCGAGTCGGATGAAGAAGCATTGGTGGAGGCCGACCTGCCGCCGCCCGGTCCGCCAAAGCCCGAGGAGCCCAAAGACGATTGCCCCAAATGTGCGGGCGGTGGCGCCCCGGCCTGGATGGCGACCTTTGCTGACATGGCAACCCTGCTGATGGCTTTCTTCGTATTGCTGTTGAGCTTTGCCGAAACCGAGGTGCCTAAATTCAAGCAGGTGGCGGGCTCGCTTAAACAGGCATTTGGTATCGAAAAAATCGTGCCCAAGGTCACGATTCCCATGGCTCGCAGCATCATGGTTGAGAACTTCACACCGGCGGTAGCAGAGCGCTCGGTCATGGACGTTAAAGAGCAGCAGTCGGATTTTGTGCGCGGTGATTTTATCGAGAAGAAAACCGAAGAGGGCGAATACGATGACCCTCTCGACAGCGATTTTCAGCAGGTGCAGGAAGCGCTCGAAGAAGAGCTGAATAAAGGCATGGCCGACGTCCGCATCGAGAACGGTGAGATCAAAGTGACGCTGCTCGAGCCGGCCTCCGCTGGCGGTCAGCAGGGTAGCGAAGGAGAGGGTAAGGGCGGACAGGTGGCTCAAGAAACGCTGGATGCCGTAGCCAAGGTGGCAGAGGTATCGGCCGAACTGAGATCCAAAGTCGGTGTGCATCTTGCCGATCAAGCTCAGGGCAGTCAGACCGGCGCCAATGCCAACCGGCGCCAATCGCGCAGTGGCGATAGCTCGGGCATGTCAAAGTACGATCGATTGCGCGCTGACCTCTCAGAAGAAATCGCGGCAGGACTGGCAGAAGTCGAAAAGGACGGCGACAAGATTATTGTCCGGCTCGCCAGCCAAGGCAGTTTTACCTCGGGCTCGTCTGATTTGCGTCAAGCTTTTACGCCTACTTTAACGCGGTTGGGAAACAGCCTCGCCAAGTACCCGGGTAGCGTGATGGTCGAGGGGCACACCGACAACGTGCCGGTTGCGTTCAGCGAGCGCTTCAAATCCAACTGGGATTTATCGGCCGCCCGCGCGGCGTCCATCGCGGATTTTTTGCTGAATTCTACGAACATGGAAGGCGGCAATGTCCAAATTGCGGGCTTTGCCGACACGCGTCCACTCGATAGCAACGATACGGCCACCGGGCGTGCCCGCAATCGCCGTATCGAAGTGATCGTGGACGACAACTGAGCCCGGTGGAGAGCGTGAGTCGTGGCTGAAGACGACCAAAAAGATGACGAGCGCGTCGAGGTCGAGGAGACTGAGGCGGCGGAGGTCGCTGAATCTGAGGCGCCAGCCCCGGTTGTGCCTGAAGAAGAAGTTGATCTTGGCCCTCCCCCCGAGCCGCCCGAAGAGCTTCCGCCCATCGAATGTCCCAAGTGTGCGGGTGGCGGCGCGCCGGCATGGATGGCCACGTTTGCGGATATGGCCACGCTACTCATGGCGTTTTTTGTACTGCTGTTGTCTTTTGCGGCGATGAACGTGCCAAAGTTCAAGGAAGTCAGCGGTTCGATGAACGACAGCATGGGCGTGCAGCGCGTGGTGCCGGTGGTGGAGCCTCCTACCGCCGACAACATTATTGCCAATCAATTCATGCAAGCCAAAGTGGAGCCCACGGCGCTCAAAACGATCAGTGAGCAGACCACGGACGAGGAGCAGCCGCCGGATCCCGAATTAAAAATCACTAATAAGCCTTCCAACACGCCAAACTCGACCGACCTGGAAAAAGTGCGCAGTGCGCTGAAACAGGAAATTACCCGGGGTCAGGTGGAGGTCACCGAGACAGACGGCAAGATTAGCGTTGTGATGACCCCCAATCAAAAGGAGGGGGAGAATCAGGGAGACACGGGGCTTGAGTCGGGACAGCGCCTCGACGAGGACACCGTCGCGCTGTTTGCCAAGGTGGCGCAAGCGCAGGCTGAGGTGGTATCCGAGGTTCAGGTGCTCCGCTCACCGTCAACTCAGGCAGAGTCCTTTGATAGTGCGTCCGGTTCTGACAGCACTGAGGGCGAGGACATTGCGCAGAGTGAGTACGAGCAAATCCGCAGTCGGTTGACTACCGAAATTGCTAATGGCCAGGTCAACGTTGAGCGCATCAACGACGAGGTCAAAATTTCGCTTGCTGATCAGGGCGCGTTTGTCAGCGGCAGTGCCGATTTGCGCAGCACTTTTTATACGGTTTTATCGAGCGTGGGTCAGGCGTTGGCCGAGAGCCCGGGTCAGGTCACTGTGGCAGGCCATACCGACAACGTACCCGTCGCCTTCAGTGAGCGCTTTCAATCGAATTGGGATCTCTCTGCCGCGCGCTCTGCCTCGGTGGCGGACTATTTAGTGGGTGAGGGCTTTATTCCACCAGATGCAGTAACGGTAACGGGCTATGCAGACACCGTGCCCATTGCCTCCAATGATACCGCGGCGGGTCGCGCCCAAAACCGGCGCATAGAAATTACGGTCAAGGGGAAAGCGGGATGAAAGTGGGTTTTCAATCACGTTGTGCACGAAGCCTTTTATGCGTGGTGTTGAGCCTTTGCGCTGTCACGGCGTTGGCCCAAACCAAGGCGCAAAAGGCGTTTTTGGAGCGCGTTAAGTCGGTATCGACCATTGATGATGCGCATATCTCAGACCACGCGCTGGTGATCTGGCCATCACCCGATCTCCAATCGGGGCTCGACTATGAGGCCATGGGCGCGCAGCTATGTCTGGAGTACAAAGTGTATAAGTATCTCGTGGTGTGGTTTATGGATTCCTCGAAATACCGACGAGATAAAGAAATGGTGATGCTCCAGAGTTACGTGTGTCTGGAAGACGAATAGTGCGCTTGCCTGGCCAAGTCCAGCGAAGGGTGTCGAGAGGGCGCGGTCAGTGTTGGCACTGGCTGTTGCAACTGGCTTTAACGAGCTTTTTGATCGGTTGCGGCATCGGTTCGGGGAGTAGCGATTCTGGTACGGGCTCCGGTACCGACGGCGGCACACCAACCAACCAGCTGTTTATCGAGCTCAGCGGTCAGACCAAATACCGAGCGGATGAGGGCGTGTCCCTCAGTTATACCCTGAGCGGAGACAGTGCCGGGGACGCAACGGTGACCTACGACGGGCCAGTTGAACTCACCCATGATGCGGCGGCGAAGACTATTTCCGGAGAGGCTTTGCTCCCCGGGACTTATGTTGTGAAAGTGAGTGCCTCAGCGGGCACTGCCTCGGCAGAGGACGAAATCTCACTGTATATCGATGCCAACTTTGGGGGTCGCTATGGTGGAGGCGCAGACAGTGAGTTCTCGTTGACGATGGGCCGGAGCGAGGTGACCGAAACGGATGAGAATAATTTTGTACTGACCCGCTCGGGCACGCTCTTCTGGCACGCGCAGGCGACCGATGAGACGGAGTTTGTCAATCTGCTGTGCGTCGCGGATGTGGTGGTGAGCGGTGATGAGGCCTCAGGCTCCGGGTTGTGTAAAGAGCTGGTTGATGGGCAGCTACAGGTCAGGACGGTCTCCAGCTTGTTGGTCACCTACAAAGAAACCGGGGCTCTGGGTCTGACTTATTCATACGAGGAGACGGGGGATTCTTTCGACATTGACTTTGCGGTTGCCGGTGAGGCCTACATCTCCCCTGATCTGGATCTGTCGGGTGTGTATCGATCCTCACTGATAGAGAGCCTCGACTACCTTAGCGTGGCGCAAAACGCCATCACGGGGGATAGTTACAATCTTGAGGTGCCGCGCTGCGGTGTAACAGCGACGCTGTCGCCCTACGATACCGACTTCATTACGGCCACAGAGGGCGACGGATCCATCATCCCTGCAGAGGGCATATCGATCGATAACTGTGACCTATCCGATCAGGACGGTTACGCGGTCTCGGTCGGTGAAGCGACAGGATCTGGTCAAACAGGATTGCTGCTGATACTGCAGAGTGGTATCAGTGACAGCGTTATTCGCTTCGACCTCTACGCGCGCCGGGGTAGCGAGTACACAGACCCACTCAGCAAGCTCCGCTACGTGCGGGTGTGTTATCAGGGTTTGCCTACATCACAGGCTGAGCTCTATGATGTCACCGAGGCAGATTGTGAGGCACTGTCTGGGGGATAAGGCGCGCTATGAAGCTCTTCGGTTTGTTTGGTAAGTCATCAAGTGACGACAAAGACACCACCACTGAGGAGTCGGCGATACCAAGCGCCGCTGAAGCGCAAACTGCACCCCCAGAGGAACTACCCGCGCAATCTCAGGTAGCAGTGAACAGGGGGGCCACCATGAGTGACGTGATCAAGGCTGTGACCGATCAGTTCGCACTGATCAACGCCGATAGTGACGCAGATTTGAGGGCGGTCGGCGCGGCTCTGTGCCAGATTCCCGAGGGTATGGCGCCGCTATCAGAAGGCTTTGTTTCTTTTCGCCACGAGGTGCTCCACGCGATTCTCATAACCGGTGATGAAGCGGCCATGGCAGATCGCGCGGTCGTCTTGAATAAGTGCCTCGCGGCTATTGAGGACGCGCCAGATCATGCCGAGCAGAGCATTGCCCTGCGCATTATTGCTGAGGAGCTGCGAGACCATATGCTCTCGGTCAACCGCGACACCTCCCAGCAAGAAAATGCTGCCGCAGCGCTGGCTGCTGAAGACGGGGCGCCCCAGTGGAATGTGCCCGGTACCCCCGAGGAGTTTGCCCCAGAAGCACCCGACCCGGTAGACGTGTCGGCTGTGGCGGAGAGCACTGATGAGCACTCGGCAGAGACATTGCCTGATGACGAACCGCAGCAAAGTGTTGATGCCGCGGAAGCGGATGCGCCTGCTTTTGAGGTGATCGAGGGTGCGCGGGCTGCTGAGGAGTCGATTGAGCCGGCAGCCACCGAGGCGTCATGGCCAGACGCCGAAGCCGCTACTGCCGCCGAAGAAGGAGTTCCCCTGCCGGAAGATCCATCGCAGGATGAAGTGCCGACGCCGCTCGGTATTGCGAAGGAGCGGGTCGGCACAGTGGCCCACGCAGATCAACTTATCGCATCCGTGGGTGCTGCCCGTCAGGGCGTGCAGGATGAACGCGCGAGCAATCCCTCTGAGCACTTTGGCGATTATGGCGATGACATGAGAGAGTTTATCGGCGCGCTCGGCAGCGTTACGTCGAGCTGTCTTCAGGCGCTCGAAACCTGCTTTGAGCGCGAACTGGAAACGCTCGATCATTACCGCGATGTGTGCGCAGAGCTTGAGTTGGGTGCTACCCGACTGGCCGACTCCCGACGCTGTATTACCTTCATTGATGCCGGTCTTCGGAGCGAGACCTGTGACGATGATTTATCAGGTACCGAGAACCAGTGGTTGGGCTCACTGACCACCCAGTTGGCAAATGTCACTAAGGAACAAAGTGCCATTGCGCTCGAGAAGGCAGAGCAAATTAAAGGGCAAATTGCTGAGATCCAGTTAGAGGCGGATCAGGCCAGTGAGCTTATTAAAAAGCTGGGTGCAGAGACCCTTGAGCCACCTGCAACGGTGCTGCAAACCCTCACTAGCCAAGATCTTGGATCGGAAGACACCGACGCAGAAGTCGATTACGAGGACTCCATCGACCAATACATCGAGTGGATGAAAAAGCAGCGCGAAGCGATCAGGGACCAACGTCGTCGCATCGAGGAATTGGACCAAAAAATGGCGGATGCCGAGAGAGCTGCTGATCGACAATACTCGGGGCGACTCGAGCCGATTCAACGGCGAAAAGAAGAACTCACTCGTAATCTGGAAGATGCTCTACTGAGTGCCAGCAAGGATGCCGAAGAAACCGAGACCCGCTTGAATGCACTGACGCAGGATGCCTCAACGCTGATTCACGAATATGAGGTGGCCGTCGACAAGCGCGCTGCGTTTGCGGCAAACGTCGAGGACGCGATGGCGAGCGCCATGATTCGGTTGGGCAAAGTGCTCGACGAGGCCAATATGGCTTCTTCGTCAGAAGGCAATGCGTCGACATGAGCCTCACCGCTGAGAAAATGCGGGCAAGCATAGCGATGAGCGCCACCTTACTACTGGTATTGGGGGCGTGTTCGCAAAATGAGCCCACCGAGGCGCAGCGCAAACAGTGCTTTGATCGTTATATCCGTGAGCACCAGGCGGAATACCCGGTGGAGACTCTAAAAAAGACGGCGGCACTCAAATGTTACTCCTGAATACTTCATCCAAAGAATTGGGTCTGGAGCTCCTGCGGGTTCTTTTTGTTGGCGTGGTGATTGGCATCCTCGGTGGCCTTGCCGCTAATCTCTTTGTGCTCGGTGTCGGTGCAATCGATGGCGTCATCCGGCAACAAATGGCAGGTCAAAGTGCGTTGAGCTCAGGCTTGATTCGCTGGGCCGCGCTCATTGTGGGGGCCCTCTGTATTTATGGTCTCAAACAAGCCTTTCACATGGACCGCTGGCACGGGCCCGCAGATGCCATACTCGGCGCTCATCGCCCCGATGCCGCGTTTCCGGCACGACAGGGGTTTATTTCCACCACGGCGGCCTTTATCTCGGCCAGCGCGGGTGCATCTGTAGGACAGTACGGACCCGTACTGCACTTTGGCGCGTCGGTGGGGGCGCAAGTCCGGGCCTTGTTTCCTACCCGGCTGACTCCCGATATTTATGTCGCCTGCGGGGTAGCAGCGGCCATTTCCGCAGGCTTCGGGGCACCGATTGCGGCGGTGGTATTGGTGTCGGAGGCGATACTGAGACACTTCGCTATTCGGGCGGTGGCACCCATTACCGTTTCGGCCATCGTGGCAGCGGCGGTGACCCCCCTGTTTTTTGACCGGGTATCGCCCTATTCAGTGACCGCGAGTCCCACCGACTGGGGGCTCCTCCCTGTCGTACTGGGGCTCGGCGCCTGCGCCGCGCTTTTAGCTATTGTTTTTATGCGATCACTGTTGAGAACGGCGGCCTGGGCCAAGGCGCGCAATAATGATCTTGCGATGGTGCTGCTCGCCGCCACGCTGATGGCCATCATCGGCATGTTGGTGCCCGAGGCGGTGGGTTTGGGCACGCAGTCGGTCAATGACCTGCTCGCCGGCGAAAAATTGGTGGGTGAAGCGGTGCTCATGTTGCTGGCCAAGCTCGCGGCCACGGTTGTCTGTATTGGCTTGGGTCTCGTCGGGGGCGTCTTCTCTCCCGCCTTATTTCTGGGTGCGTCTCTGGGTTACTTGGCAGGCTTTATTGCGGTGGGTCTCGGTTACGACCCCTCGGCTGTGGTGATGCTCACCGTTGTGGGCATGGCCGCAGTGGCCAGCTCGGTCATTGGTGCGCCCATTGGCGTGGTGCTGATCGTGTTTGAATTCACCCGCAGCTACGAGTTTGCGGTAGCGGCGATCCTTGCGGTATCAATGTCGTCCTTTATATCAACACGCTTGTTCTGTTACTCCTTTTTTGATCGGCAGCTGATCATGCGGGGTTTTGACCTGCGTCAGGGAAGAGAGTTTTTGTCACTCAAGGATATTTCGGTGTCAGACCTCGACGTCGAATCGGTCACGCCGGTCAGCGCGGGGGCTACGGGTGAAGAGATGGTGACCCACCTGCGGGCGTCAAACCGAACAGAAGCTTACGTGGTGGATGCCGAAGGCAAGCTCACAGGGGTGGTGCCGATTTTGACCGCGCTTGCCGAGAGTAACAGCGCAGCATCATCTTTGATTAACGACGATTATTTGGTGCTCAAGCTTAGCGATGATCTGCAGCAGGCCCTGAGCGTTGCTCGTCAATTTGTGGGTGAGGCCATACCGGTGGTCGACGATGCCGGTGCCTTGGTGGGTTGTATCAGTGAGGGCGCTATTTTGGGCGGCACGCTCGATCGTCAGGAAGAGGTGAAGGGTCGTGAGCGTAACTAAGCAGAGCCTGTTGCTCTGCGCCGCCTTGGCCTTGCCACTATCCGGCGTTGCCGATGACCGGGAAGATCAACTGCGCGCCGGCCTGGCCGCCATGGATCGTCAACACTATGCAACGGCAATGCGCGCCTGGTACGACCTTGCAACGGCCGGCGACGCCCAAGCACAACATAATATTGGCTATCTCTATGAGGAAGGTCTGGGGGTGACGCAACAATACGATGTTGCCATGGACTGGTATCGGCGCGCCGCCGACGGAGGACTGGCCGAGGCGAATCACAACCTGGGCATGATGTATGTCGAGGGTCGTGGCGCTGCCAAGAGCTGGGCCCAGGGGCTTATTAATTTCCGCAAGGCGGCGGCTCAAGGCCTGATCGAAAGCCGGTACATGATTGCACTGAGCTATTTCCAAGGAGAAGGACAGATTCGCAACCGGCGGCTGGCCTACGAAGGATTTAGAGAGACGGCAATAGAAGGTTATGCCGATAGCCAGTACATGCTGTCTTTTATGTTGCTGGATGGGACCGACGTCAAACGCCGTTCTGGTCAGGCGTATGTGTGGGCATCGTTGGCCCTGATACAGGGACAACAGCAGTCACAGGAAATTCGCGATGCCGCAGCCATGCGGATCGATGAGCTGGAAACCAGTGATGCCCTCTTTGTTCTTTCTCAATGTGAGGCATCCGGTGTGAAAGGTTGCCTCCCGGGGTTGGATGCATTGCCTTAGGGCGCCCTATGGTTAAAAAAAATGCGCCGGTCCGGCGCATTTTTTATCTCAGCGTAAAAGGGTCTTTGCTTATAAGCGGTCGCTCACGGCGCCCAGCGTTCTTACACCGCCATCAACTGTCGGGGCTTGGAGAGATCCATGTTCTGCCAGGCCTCAGAGATCGGTTCGAGTAAACTCTTCACCTCTGCCACGTTATCGGGCGCCACGTCGATGTTCACATTGGCGGCGAACAATTTGCGGATTGAGTAGCCGTAGAGCTCTCCCAGGTTTATTGCGATCTCGCCGCCGCGCTCGTAGTCGAGGCTGCCCTGCAGACCGGCAAGAATACGGCAAGCCTTGGTCAAATATTCCCGCACCTGATCTTTGTTGCCGTGGTGGTGATGCACTTCTACGCCAGCCAGTGCGCCAATTAATGCTTTAAAGAGCAGTGTGATCAGTTCGTGCTTGTCAGCCGATGCAACGGCAGATTCCAGATCGATTCGCTTGTATGCGGCGGCGGCTCTTACACGCGTCATGGCTTACCTCAGATGACTGTTCCCTTGCGATACCCTAAATATCGGCAGAAATGGGGGGAACTTTACTGTCTCGCATACCGCCGCATAAAATATTAAATAATTGATTTTATTAAATAAATAGCGATTTTGGTGTTTTCACGCTGGTTTTCGGGGCATTTTTTGTGAAGATAACGAATCTAGCCATGGCACCCCCGGGAGGCGCTCCAATGCGGCAGATCAGCAACACCCCTCTACGCTCTCAGTTGCTGGTGCTACTGGCCTGCCTTTTACCGGCGATGGGCGCTTCCGCCAGTACGCCTCTCGGGCCAAAGACCAATACCGGGCTGCAAAATATCCATCTGAAGGCGGTGCGGTGCAACGATCAGGGCTATTGGTCCTTTGATCTTGTCAACAATGCGTTTGTTCAGGCCCATGTTGAGTACTTTTTTTGGCTCGAAGATGAGGATGCCGATGCCATTGAGGGTGATGCGGGTCAGGTCAGGCTGGGGCCGAAGAGCCGCGATACCGCAGCGCTGATTTTTTCCTGTGAATTACCCTTCACCGCGCTGAGGCAACATTTTCAATGGGCCCCCACGGGGTTTACGCGACAGTAAGCCGGGCAAAACCGGGGTCGGTACCCCGGCGTAAAGCCGGTACACTCTCGTTTCGGTGACAGGGGATCGCCCACATGGACAGGCTCATTATCGGTATCAGCGGCGCCTCGGGCGTGCAGTATGGTGTGCGCGCGCTGGAGCTCCTTCAGTCGCTCCCCATCGAGACGCACTTGGTGATGAGTAAATCCGCCGAACTCACAGTGCACCACGAGCTGGACCGCACAGTGGACGATATTCGTGCACTTGCCAACGAATGGCACCCGGTGCGCAATGTAGGTGCCTCGATCGCCAGCGGTTCCTTTAAAACACGGGGCATGCTGGTGGCACCCTGTTCCATCAGAACGCTCGGGGAGATTACCTCTGGCGTGACATCCTCTCTGTTAACACGCGCTGCCGATGTGGTACTCAAGGAGCGACGGCGCTTGGTGCTGATGGTCAGAGAGACACCGCTGCACCTGGGCCACTTAAGAAATATGGTGACGGTGACCGAGATGGGGGCCATCGTTGCGCCGCCGGTGCCTGCCTTTTATGCCAAACCGGAGTCGCTCGAGGCGGCAGTGACGCAGAGCGTAGCCCGGGTACTCGATCTGTTTGATCTGGCCTTGCCGGAGACCCATCGCTGGACGGAGTCGTGACGCGTTTCTTGTCGCGATGGCGGCAGCAGTCGCTGGCGTGGTTGGTGTTTTTTGTCATTGTTGTTGACCTGATCGGCTTTGGCATTGTCATTCCCATCCTCCCTTTTTTGTCGCCCCACTTGGGCGGAGGCACCGACGACGTCGCTTTTATTCTGGTCAGTTACAGTGTGATGGCTACGCTCGTGGCGCCGCTGTGGGGCCGGCTATCTGACCGTTTGGGCCGGCGCCTCATTCTGTTTATTTGCCTGCTGGGCGGGGCGGCGTCTCACTTCTTGCTGGCGGCCTCTAATGAGCTCTGGATGGTGTATCTTTCGCGCGCGGTGGCGGGTGCGATGGCGGGCAGTTTGCCGGTGGCCACCGCATTGATCGCCGATGCGAGCACCCCCGACCAGCGCTCCCGCGCCATGGGCTTGATTGGTCGTGCTTTCGGTATTGGTCTGGTGTTGGGGCCCGTGATCGGAGGTGTGTTGGCAAGAAGCGAAACGGATTTCACCCTGCCTTGTGTATTAGCGGGGGTGTTGTCGGCGAGTGCCGCATTGCTGGCGCTGTTACTGCTCCCCAAGCCCACCCCCGAATCCGCAGACCGCGCAACTGCGGATGCCGCTGGCGCAAGCGCGCCCGTGCCGCCTATGCGAACGATGATGGGTCAGGCAGGGGCGCGGCTGTTTGTCAGCCAATTTGCCCTCCACTCCTGTGCCGTGAGCGCTTCTATTTATCTTTTCCCCCTTTGGATGTCTCAGGGTTTGGGGTGGACGGCGCACGAAGTCGGTTTATTTTTTGGTTTGGTGGGAGTGGTCATGATTATGACTCAGGGTAACTTTCTGGGTCGCATGACAGACCGCTTTGGCACCATCTGGGTACTGCGAGCAGCGACGTTCACGTTCAGCGCCTCGTTACTGGTATCAACGGTTGCCACCGGTGTGCTCGCCATGAGCGCTTTGGGACTGCTGGCTTTTTCGTCAGCGACCCTATGCCTGCCGGTGCTCAACACTATCGCCAGCCATGCGGTGCCTGCCTCTTGGCGCGGGCAGTTTTTTGGCGTCACCGCCTCCTCTGCCTCTATGGGTCGCGTGGGGGGGCCTTTGATTGCGGCAACGCTGCTCGCGCGCGGTGACTTTGCTCTGGCATGGCTCGGCACCAGCGCCATCGTAATGTTGGTCGTCGGCTGGTCGATCCTGCAGGGTTCAGATCCATTGGCGGGGATAAAAATCGACGAACAGACTGATGTTGCGCCGATTCGAGGTAACTCATGAAGCCAAAATGCGTGGTGGCCCTGGCATTGCCTAACGACATTATTGAGCACCTCAAGGTGCGCTATGACGTCGCCGCGTGGTCGGGGTCAGAGGCAATGAATCCGGGGCAGTTATCAGACGCACTCAAAGGCGCGCAGGGTTTGCTGTGCGCGCTCTCTACGCGACTTACCGCAGAGATGATGGATCACGCGTCCGAACTCAAGGTCATCTCGACGATATCGGTGGGTGTCGATCACATCGATATAGGCGCCGCCACCCAGCGCGGCATTCCCGTGGGGCACACCCCGGGCGTACTGGTAGATAGCACCGCTGATTTGGCGGTGGCACTGATGCTGGCTGTGACGCGCCGAGTTGCCGAGGCCGATCAGTGGGTGAGAGAGGGGCAATGGACCCAGGGATGGCAGTCAGACCTGCTACTCGGGACAGATATCAGTCAAGCGACCATCGGCCTGGTGGGATTGGGTCCGATTGGTGAGGCGGTTGCCCGCCGACTGCGCGGTTTTGGCTGCAAACTGGTGGGCTGGAATCGGACTCCCAAGGCAGTCGATGGCGTTGAGTCCATGGCGCTGGATGAGGTATTTGAGACGGCCGACGTTGTTTCATTGCATACGGCGCTTACCGACGAGACGCGGCATATCGCGAGCCGCGAGAGGCTGGCCTTGATGCGCCCCGGTGCGACGTTAATCAACACTGGGCGCGGGCCTCTGGTCGACGAGGCAGCCTTGATTGAGGCACTGGCATCTGGCCGCCTGCGGGCGGGGCTTGATGTTTTTTCCAAGGAGCCGTTACCGGCGGATCATCCTTTCTTGAGTCTGCGTAATGTGGTGCTGTTACCCCACGTGGGCAGTGCCACCTTATCGACCCGTAACGCCATGGTGCGTCGGGCGCTCGAAAATCTTGATGCCGGAATGCGAAATGAGCGGCTGGCTTGGTGTGCCAACCCGGCCGTGTACGGCGGATAGCCCCGGGGCTTAACGCGCGTTGGGTAGTGGGCGGAGTGCTTTGGCGACGCCGGGTTCCAGTTTGCGCCGCACTTTTTCCAGATCGGGTTGATTGCGATTTTCGACTACCTGGCTGATCGTTGCTGACCACAAGGGCGCCAGATTTTCGCCGTCTTCAAACATCAGTAACAGGCTGGCCACTTCACGCGGGCCTGCCAGCGCCTGTGCGTTGGCGGCTTCGGCAGGATCAACGCCGCGGTTAATGACCGCACTGGTCGTGCTGAATTCTGTGGCGGAGGGGTCCACGCCCGTCTCCAAGGTGGCTTTGAATGCATAGCTGATGACAAAGTCACCGTCAGAAGCCACATTACGATAGCCCTTTTTTTCGAGCGCTTCTGATACCACGTCGCGAACGGTGGTCGACAGCCGATAGAATTCATCCATGGATCCGGACATGCCCGTCGGGAGTGCTGCACGCCAACTGTATGACTGATATTGCTTGGCGGCGAATCGATCGGGCGGAGTGGAATCCACCTGAGTCGAGCTGCAGCCTGACAGTATCAACATCGTTGAAAACAGGCTACCCAGCGCATATCTTGCCCAGATTTTCATCGTCGCTTTTTTCCTCGATTGCCCCTCATGGGAACCATACCAGCTTCACGATCATTACTGCGATGGCAAAGACGACAACTTTGCGAATCAATCCTTGGCCCCCTGCCAAGGTGAGCCGTGCGCCGAGCCACCCACCCAGCGCATTACCAATCGCCATAATGGCGCCAACCCACCAGAGGAGTTCCAGCTGACTGCCGAAGACCATCAGAGCCGCCAGGGTATACGTCAAAATAATGAAGACCTTGTGGATGTTGGCGGTGACAAGATCCAGACCCAGCACCCTGTTGAGAATCGGCAGAAGTACAAAGCCCATCCCGATTTGGATAAAGCCACCCCAAAAGCCGGCGAGCACCATGAGCACGTGCCCCAAAATCAGGCGGCGTCGGGAGATGTCAGATGCATTAATGTCGGTGTCAGTACCGCCACTGCGCAACATCATGAGCAATACCAGGCCCATGATGCCGGCGAGCATCAGATTGAAGGTCTCGGCAGGTATTTTTACCCCAACGGTAGCGCCGACGACTGCGCCCGGTATCGCGCACAGCGAGAGGGAAAAAATCATCCCGATGCGGGGCACCCCATGCCGTAGGTAGGTCGCGCATGCGCTGATATTTTGCACCAATATCGGAAGCCGGTTGGTGCCGTTGGCGATCGGTCCGGGCACCCCCAGAAAAATCATTACTGGTACGGTAATTATTGAACCACCGCCGGCCAGCACATTGATTGCGCCCCCCGCGAGACCCGCCACAATCAGCACAATGATGTTCCCAACCTCCAGGTCCATGCTTCAGGCCCGGGGTGTTCGCATGGTCACAAATTCCTCAGCGGCGGTGGGGTGAATGCCAACGGTGTGATCAAAATCAGCCTTGGTCGCGCCCATTTTCAGGGCAATAGCAAGCCCCTGGCAGATTTCGCCGGCGTCGGCCCCGACCATATGGGCACCCAATACGCGGTCTGATTGAGCGTCCACCACCAGCTTCATCAAGGTGCGGTCTTCGCAACCACTGACAGTGTGTTTGAGCGGTCGAAAGTTGGATTCGTAAACTGTGACGGTGTGGCCTTGAGCCAAAGCGGCCTCCTCAGTGAGGCCTACGGTGCCAATCGGTGGCTGGCTAAAAACCGCAGTGGCGATATGGCCATAGTCCATGGTCTTTTGTCCCTGACCGAATTGGGTTTGCGCAAACGCCATTGCTTCGGCAATGGCGACCGGTGTCAGTTCGGGGCCGCCCGTCATATCACCCAGCGCATAGATGGACGGCTCATGGGTTTGGAATTGGGCGTTCACGGCGACGTAACCCGCAGGCGTTAATTGCACCGCCGTGTGTTCCAGGCCGAGGCGATCAATCAGGGGTTTTCTTCCCGTTGCGCAGAGCACGGTATCGAACGCCTCCACGCCATCGCTGAGGTGCGCCGTAATGCCGCCGGCAAGAGAACGCTCCAGCGCCGTGACGTGATGGTTGAAGCGAAGATCGATCCCTTTCTTACGCATTTCCTCGGCGAGGAAACGACGAACATCCCCGTCGAACCCCTTGAGGAACAGCTCGCCGCGATAGCTTTGCAGTACCGATGCCCCAAGACCGTCGAAAATACCGGCAAATTCTGTGGCAATGTAGCCGCCGCCAACGATCAGAATGCGCTCCGGAAATTGATCCAGCGCGAACACTTCGTTTGAGGTGATCGCGAGCTCTTTGCCCGGGATATCGGGCAGCACCGGCCAAGTGCCGGTCGCCAACAGAATCTTCTCAGCGCTGATGATGCGCTCACCCACGCTGACTGTCTGAGCGCCGGCAAGCGTGCCGTGACCGTAGATAATGTCGACACCCGGTGTTTCCAGTAAACGCTCATAGATTGCATTGAGTCGGGCAACTTCCTGCGCCGCGTTGTCGCGCAGCGTTGGCCAATCAAAGGACACAGCCTCCGTTTGCCAGCCAAAACCTTCCGATGCTTTCAGTGCCTCACTGAATTCACTCGCATAAACGAACAGTTTTTTTGGGATGCAGCCCACGTTGACGCAGGTACCACCGAGCGCGCGTTCTTCAATCACCGCCACGCGGGCACCAAACTCAGCACTTTTGCGGGCTGCTCGAACGCCGCCGGAGCCCGCGCCGATTACCAACAGGTCGTAGTCAAAAGCCATAGTGAACTCAACTGTGAATCATTTGGCGGCAGCATCACTGACAGGCATTTCTATTCGCGGAGAGTTGGCTTAGAGTGCCGCCCCTTACGATAAACCAAAGTAGGAAGTCGCTATGCGATGCAGACTGAGTGTAAGGATACACGGATTATTGCTTGCCGGGCTGTGCAGCTGCCTGTTGAGTGGTTTCGGTCATGCAGTGTCGGATCCGTTCGCAGAAGAAACCGCAGCCCCCTCGGCCCGAATCGTCTTACGTGATGATTCCGTTATTTTCGGAAATGTTGTCGATATCGCTGGGGGGACGGTACTGGTTTCGACTTTCTGGATGGGTGAGATCACTATTCCTTTGGCGTCCATTGCCACTTTGGAGTCAGAGCACGAGATCGAAATACTGACCACGGATGACCGGCGATTCAGCCTCTCTCATTTACAGCTCGTCGACGGCGAGGTCTTGATAGAGGGTGAGGACAGTATCCCGGTAGAGCAAGTCAGCCTGTCGGATCCCGAGGCCTGGGAAGCAGGGCAGGGTTATCACATGACCGGCCGTGCCAGCACCGCATTTGATTACAACCGGGGCAATACCGACACCGACGAAATCAACGCTGATCTGGAGATGTTCCTTGAAAGCCGGCGTGACCGCTTCACGCTGCGGGGTGATCTTGAGGACACCAGCTCCAATATCACCACCAGCAATGAAAATGGTGAGACGTCCCGTACCAACCAGACCACCGCCGATAACTGGCAGCTCACGGGTAAATACGACTACTTCCTCGCAGACCCCCGAAATTATTTGGGTGTCAATCTGGGCCTGAACTCAGATGAGTTCGCCGATATCAGTCAGCGGTACTATGTGGGCCCCTACTATGGGCGAAAGCTGCTTTCCCGTGATGACCTCAAGCTGGATGCAGAATTGGGTATTTCCTATGTCGACACCGATTTTATTGTCGCGGAAGACAACGACTACTTTGGTGCCAACATCAACATTACCGGTGAGACCACTTTTCTGGACGGATCACTCACGCTCTATCTGCGCCACGTGACCATTATGAATCTATCGAGCATGAACAAATCGATTTACCGCACGACGGCGGGCTTGCGCTTCCCGCTCTTGCTGGGATTTGAGGCAGCGGCCGAAGTGTCTGCTGATTACGACGGCGGAGCCGCAGAAGGCAAAAAGACCCACGATGAGACGCTGACGTTTCGTGTTGGCTATAAATGGTAGTACGCGCAACTTAGGCGGCTATGGGGTCCAAAGCAAAAAGCGACGTGGTGTTTCTGCCTTTGGGTGGATGCGGCGAGATCGGCATGAACTTCAATCTCTTTGGCCACAGGGATGCCTGGTTGGCGGTTGATTGCGGTATCACGCTTGAGCAACAACCGGGCGCATTGCGGCCATCGGTGCAAATGCCTGATCTGCAATTCATCAGTGCGCGCCGCCAGCAGCTGGTGGGTCTTATTGTCACCCACGCCCACGAGGATCATCTGGGGGCACTGCCCTATCTGTGGGAAGCACTCGGATGCCCCGTTTATGCGACACCCTTTGCCGCGGCAGTGCTGCGCCATAAGACGCGTAGCCGGGGCGGCGTGTTGCCATCGCCGCTGATCGAAATCGAGCCAGGGGACACGCTTACCCTTGGCCCGTTTTCAGTGGAATGGATTCCCATCACGCACTCGACTCCGGAGACCTGTGCGCTGGCTATCCGCACCCCCGACTCCTGCATTGTGCATACCGCAGACTGGAAAATTGATGCCGCACCCGTCGTGGGCGCCGCCTGGTCGGCGAAACGCTTCGAGGCGCTGGCTAAAGAGGGCGTAGATGCGGTGATATGCGATTCCACCAACGCATTACGCGCGGGAAAATCGCCGTCGGAGGGTGAGGTGGCGCAGGCGCTGGGCGGGGTCATTGCAGGCCGTAATGGCAGGGTGGTCGTGGGTTGCTTCTCCAGCAACATCGCCAGAATCCAGACGCTGGCCGATATTGCCGCCAAAACCAATCGCTACCTCGCCATTTTGGGTCGATCGGCGTCGGGCATGGCGCGCTGTGCGCAGCAGGTGGGGTTGTTGGGGCGCCGATTTCAGCCTATCCATCCAGAACACTTGGGCTACTTGCCACCCGCTGAGGTTCTGGCGGTGGCAACCGGCAGCCAGGGCGAGTGGGGTGCCGCGCTACACCGGCTGATGATGCAAACCCACCCGGACCTCAGTCTGGATGCTGGAGACACGGTTATCCTCTCGTCCAAAACCATTCCCGGCAACGAGGATGCGGTGCAGCGATTGGTGCAAGGATTGCGCGGCAGAGGGGTCGAGATCATTCAGGCCGATGACAGCCCAGTGCCATTACACGCGTCGGGTCACCCCTGTCAGGATGA
>VMDB01000141.1 GCA_008081075.1 Halieaceae bacterium | reverse complement strand
CCAATGTTGCCGGAGAGTGCGGCTGCGGCGAAAGCTTCACGGTCTGATCTTGGAACCGCTAACGGGCGCGTCTGCCCGCGATTACTTCGCGTTATTTCAAATAGAACCCGGGTTCCAACTTGATAACGCGGTGCTTGAGCGCGCCTACCACTCCTTACTGTCACAGTTTCATCCCGATCGTTTTGCCGGTAAGCCACAGGTCGAGCAGCGCTTGGCTGCGCAGCTGTGTGCTGACATCAACAGCGGCTTTAGGACTCTGTCGGACGAGGTGGCGCGCGCCGAATATGTGCTCAAACGGGCGGGTGTGGATTTGAAACAAGCCGAGAGGGAAGGGGTTGGCGCAGCGTTTTTAATGACGCAAATCGAACTGCGGGAGCGACTGGAGTCATCGGACGATGACGACCCGGCTGGGCATGACGCGCTGGTGTTAGAGATTGGCGAGCATTATGGCGCGGCCAGAGACGCCTTCGCCAGTGCTGCCGAAAGTGAGCGGTTCGAAGACGCGGCGCGCCATTGGCAGGAGATGTGTTACCTCGCCAAATTACGTGACGCAGCGCGTCCCAGGGCGGCCTGACCATGGTGTTGCTACAAATCAGTGAGCCGGGGGAACCGACAAGCGCGCATCGCCCCCGGCAAATTGCACTGGGGATTGATCTGGGTACCACCAATAGCCTGGTCGCGCACTTTGACGGTGATGAGGTGTGCGTTCTGCGCGACGAGGCGGGCCGCGCAGCGCTGCCTTCAGTGGTTTATTTCGGGGCTGACAAGACCCTGGTCGGGCACGGTGCCGAGGCCTTTTCTCTGACTGAGCCTGCCAACACCGTCGCCTCGGCCAAGCGGTTGTTGGGTCGAGCTCGGGAAGAATTTTCTGATGACCCCTACGTCACCCTGACCGACGAGGGTGCCCTGGCCTATGCAACTGCGGCGGGGGAGAAGACGCCGGTGGAGGTATCATCCGCGATTCTAAACGCGCTGAGATGCCGCGCCGCGCAAAAACTGGACGGCGCTATTGCTGGCGCGGTTATTACTGTCCCTGCTTATTTCGATGATGCACAGCGTCAGGCAACCCGGCAGGCCGCGGAGCTGGCGGGCATCAAGGTGCTCAGACTCCTTAATGAACCCACCGCAGCGGCCGTGGCATACGGGCTCGACGCGGATGCAGAGGAAACCTCGCTGCTGGCGGTTTACGACCTCGGAGGCGGCACCTTCGATATTTCAATTTTGCGGATGCGTGAGGGTCTGTTCGAGGTATTGGCTACCGGCGGTGATAGCGCGCTGGGCGGTGATGATTTTGACCGCGCAATTACGGATTATTGGCTGGCAGAGCTGGGATTGAGTGAACCCACAGCGGTACAACGACGGTCCTTGCTCGAGTTGGCCCGTCGCGCCAAGGAAACGCTCAGCGTCGAGCAAGTCGTCACGTTTGACACCCGCGCGCTGGATATCGCTTCTGATGAGCTGAATTTGTCGCGGCAGACCCTTGAGGAGCTGGTTGCTAATTTGATCGATCGTACGCTTGCGGCGTGTCGTGTGGCACTGGCCGATGCCGGGGTGGCGAGGGTGGACAGAGTGGTGTTAGTGGGCGGCTCGACCCGAATGCCGGGGGTTCGCACTGCGGTTGCTGCGTGTTTCGATCAAGAGCCGTTATGTACCTTGGACCCCGATCTGGTGGTGGCCATGGGTGCGGCAAAGCAGGCTGATATCTTGGTGGGAAATCGCGGTGACGGTGAGGCGCTTCTGCTGGATGTGATCCCACTGTCACTGGGGCTCGAGACCTTCGGCGGCTTGGTCGAGAAAATCATCGAACGCAACAGCACCATTCCGGTGGCGCGCGCGCAGGAATTCACTACGGCTCGAGATGGGCAGACCGGCCTGGTTGTCCACGTGCTTCAGGGCGAGCGGGAGCGTGTCGAGGATTGCCGATCTCTTGCGCGATTCGAGCTCACGGGTATTCCGCCTATGGTGGCGGGTGCGGCGCGAATTGAAGTGACCTTCAGAGTGGATGCCGATGGCATTTTAGAAGTATCTGCCGTCGAGCAGCTGACCGGAGCCAGAAGCGACGTGGTGGTCAAGCCGGCATTTGGTCTCGACGAGACACAAATTACCCAGATGCTAAAAGCGAGTTACGAGTTCGCCGCTGAGGATATGATCGCCCGACAGCTGACCGAGGCGCGGGTCGAAGCGGAGGCGCTGCTGGCGGGGCTCGAGGCGGCGATGAGGCAGGACGCCGACCTGCTGTCAGCCGAGGAGACGCAGCAGTTGGAGAACGATATGCGGGCGCTAGAAGAGGTTTTGGCGGGTGATGACCCGCAGACGATTCGCGAGCAGACTGAGAGCCTCGGTCGCGCCAGTGAGGACTTCGCCGCGCGCCGCATGGATCGCAGTATTCAACGAGCGCTGACGGGAGTCTCAGTTAATGCCCTGGATGCCGATCAGAGCTGAGAAACGAGGCGACCGATGACCAGAATTGTTGTGCTACCCCACCACGAGATTTGCCCTGACGGCGCTGTGGTTGAGGCAGAAGTCGGTGAGAGTATTTGCGAGGCGTTGCTCCGCAATGACATCGACATCGAACATGCCTGCGAAATGTCCTGTGCCTGCACCACTTGTCATGTGATCGTTCGGGAGGGTTTTTTGTCTTTGGAAGAGGCGGACGAGCTCGAGGAAGACTACCTGGACAAGGCTTGGGGCCTGGAACCCGAATCGCGCCTCTCCTGTCAGGCCAAAGTGAGCGAGGAAGCGCTGGTTGTCGAGATCCCTCGCTACACCATCAATCATGCTTCAGAGAGACACTGACGTCGCAGCTGCGGCCGGTATTGTTGCCATGACACTGATGGGTAAAGCCCGTATACTCCGCGCCCGCGGACAGGGCGTCCGACCATAATAGAGAGATATTGGAGACCAACATGGCGGTAGAGCGCACCTTATCAATTATCAAGCCGGACGCGGTGGGTAAGAATGTGATCGGGCAAATCATCGGCCGATTTGAAGCCGCGGGTTTGACCGTGGTCGCGGCTAAATTGGTCCACCTTTCCGACACGCTGGCCGGCGGCTTTTATGCCGAGCACAAAGAACGCCCCTTCTATGCCGACTTGGTTGCTTTCATGACTTCGGGCCCCGTTGTTGTTCAGGTGCTTGAGGGCGAAAACGCCATCGCGCTTAACCGAGAGCTCATGGGCGCTACCAACCCCCAGGAAGCGGCCCCCGGCACGATCAGGGCAGACTTCGCGCAGTCCATCGACGCTAACGCGGTACACGGATCGGATTCTCCCGCCTCGGCGGAGAGAGAGATCGCCTATTTCTTTGCCTCCAGCGAGATTTGCTCACGCTGAATATCAGCGGGCGGTGAAGCGATGACGGCCCCCCATCAGCTAATCGCCACTGCCGTTCCAGCGGCTCGGGTCAACCTCCTTGGGTTAACCCGGGCACAGCTAGAAGCCTTTTTTTCAGACCTCGGCGAAAAGCGGTTTCGTGCCCAACAGGTCATGAAATGGATACATCACCGCGGCGTCAGGGATTTCTCGGACATGACGGATTTGAGTCAGTCCCTACGCGAGAAATTAGGTGAGATCGCTGAGATAACGCCGCCTGTCATTGCCGAGCAGCAGGATTCTGCAGACGGAACCCGAAAATGGGCCATCGCGGTGGAGGGAGGCAGTCTCGTGGAGGCGGTGCTGATTCCCGAGGGAGATCGGGCGACCCTGTGCGTATCCTCGCAGGTCGGCTGCAGTCTCGATTGCACTTTTTGTTCCACCGGTAAGCAGGGTTTCCAGCGTGACCTAACGGCGGCAGAAATCATCGGGCAGGTCTGGCTGGCGATTAATTCCTACGATGGCTGGCAGTCGGGCAAAGGTCGAGTCGTCACCAATGTCGTCATGATGGGGATGGGTGAGCCACTGCTTAACTTTGACAATGTGGTGGCAGCGATGAACCTCATGTGTGATGACCTCGCCTACGGTTTGTCCAAGCGTAAAGTGACGTTATCTACCTCCGGAGTGGTGCCAAATCTGGACCGGCTGGCCGACTGGGCCGACGTCAGTCTGGCAGTCTCACTGCACGCGCCCAACGATGCATTGCGCAATGAGATTGTCCCCATTAATCGCAAATATCCGATTGCGAGACTCCTGCAGTCCGCGCGTGCCTATATCGACGCCCAGCCCGATAAGAAGCGGGTGGTGACCATTGAATACACGCTGTTGGCAGGTGTTAACGACAGCGTGGCGCAGGCGAGAGAGCTGGCCGTGCTGCTCAAGGATTACCCCTGTAAGGTCAATTTAATACCCTTTAACGATTTTCCCGACTCGGGTTACCAGCGTCCCAGCGGGAATGCCGTAAGTCGATTCTGGCAGGTGCTGATCGATGCCGGTTTTGTGGTGACGGTACGGACAACACGCGGGGATGATATCGATGCGGCCTGTGGTCAGTTGGTCGGTGAGGTGGTCGATCGCACCCGTCGGTCGGCGCGTCACAGGGCTGGACGCGGCGCACAGAGCCTGTTGCAATCAGACTGAGCCTCAAGAGAAGCGGCCAATGACCCTGTTAGTGGTGGCGAATCAATCCGAAAACCGTCGCAGGATATCCAGCGGCCAAGCCTGTTTCGCCCCGATCGCCGTTAAGGGCAGGATTAACGGGCGCACGTTGTTGGCGATGGCCGGCATCATTTGTGTGTTGGCAGGTTGTGTGACGGAAATCAGCGGTGGCACCCAGCGTACCTCTGACCCCGATGCCACTTTGGATAAACGCGTTGCTTTAGCGCGACAGTACATCGGGGTAGGCGACTGGGAAAATGCCAAACGCAATCTGGAGCTTGCGCAGGAAATTGATGCTGACAACGCCGAGGTCGCCGAGGCCTTTGCGCTGGTCTACCAGAGCACCGGCGAATTTGAAATGGCGGAGCAGCAGTTTAGGGCCGCCCTGAAGGCAGACCCCAAGCTTTCCCGCGCTAGAAATAACTACGCCGCGTTTCTTTATTCCCGCGGACGCTATGTTGAGGCGGAGCGGGAGTTTCAGCGTGTCACTGAGGATACGCTTTACAGCGGCAGGCCCATGGCGTTCGTGAATTTGGGTCTTTGCCGAATCCAACTGGAAGATAAGCCGGGCGCCGAGTCTGCCTTTAACCGAGCCCTTGCCATGGATCGTCGAAATCCCGTTGCCTTGCTAGAGATGGGATTTCTTCTTCTCGAAGCGGGTGATACTGGCGAAGCCAACCGGTATCATGGCGCCTACAGGACTGTTTCTCCTCAGCAATCGCCGCGGGGATTACTGCTGGGGCTTTTGATTGCTGAGGCAATGGGTGATCAGGATGCTCTGGGGAGTTATGAATTGGCGTTGCGTAACCTGTACCCGGATTCATCCGAGTACAACACCTGGAGAGAGCGTCAGAGTCGATAAAGTGTAACCGGCGTGAGCGTCGGTTACCGGAGAGTCAAGGTCATGAGCCAGCCGTCACCGATAAAGCGCCGCATCAGCCGACAGATCCATGTGGGTGGAGTACCCATCGGCGGTGATGCGCCCATTGCCGTTCAGAGTATGACCAACACTGAGACCTGTGACGTGGAGGCGACGGTTGCCCAAATCGAGGCAATTGCTGCAGCAGGTGCCGATCTTGTTCGGGTGTCCGTGCCCAGCATGGATGCAGCCGAGGCATTTCGAGAAATCAGGCGGCGTGCGGGCATTCCGCTAGTGGCAGATATTCATTTCGACCACAAGATCGCGTTGAAGGTTGCCGAATATGGCGTCGACTGTTTGCGCATCAACCCCGGCAATATTGGCCGAGAATCCAAGGTTAAAGAGGTGATTGCCGCTTGCCAGGATCGCGGTATTCCCATTCGTATCGGAGTCAACGCGGGCTCTCTGGGCAAGGACTTACTGAGAAAATACCCCGAACCCAATGCCGATGCGTTAGTCGAATCTGCGCTACGCAATGTCGAAATTCTCAGTCGACATCAGTTCGACGATTTCAAAGTGAGCGTCAAAGCGTCGGAAGTCTTCATGGCGGTAGAGGCCTACCGAAAACTGGCGACGCAAATCGAGCAGCCCCTGCACCTCGGTATTACTGAGGCGGGTGGCATTCGCGGCGGCACCGTGAAGTCGGCAGTCGGTCTTGGCATGCTCTTGATGGAGGGAATCGGCGACACAATCCGCGTCTCTCTGGCCGCTGATCCGGTGGAAGAAATCAAGGTGGGTTTCGAGATTCTGAAAAGCCTCAAGTTGCGCACCAATGGCATCAACTTCATCGCTTGCCCCAGTTGTTCTCGGCAGAACTTCGATGTCATTAGCACAATGAACGAATTGGAAAGCCGGCTGGACGACGTGCGGACACCGATGGACGTGGCTGTTATCGGCTGCATCGTCAACGGCCCTGGAGAGGCGCGAGAGGCCGATGTCGGTCTGACGGGTGCGACGCCGAACAACTTAATTTACATCTCGGGAGAGCCCGACCATAAGGTGAGCAATCAGGATTTCGTCGATCACCTTGAGAGTGTCATTCGGGATCGGGCCCAAGCCCTTGAGGTGGCGCGCGCCGAGCGCGAGGCCAACATCATCTCCAGCACGCACTGATACCCCATGACGAACTATCGAGCGATACGCGGGATGGTGGATATCCTGCCCGAGGCGACCCCGTTGTGGCAGTCGATGGAGACGGCCGCGCTGGAGGTGCTTTCGAGCTACGGGTACGAGGAGATCCGTCTTCCCGTCATTGAGTCGACAGATCTGTTTGCCAGATCTATTGGCGAGGTCACTGACATCGTCGAAAAAGAGATGTACAGCTTCAACGACCGCAATGACGAGAGTATGACTTTACGGCCCGAGGGCACTGCGGGCTGTGTTCGGGCGGTGGTGCAGCACAATATAGCGGCGACACCCCGGCGGCTGTGGTACACGGGCCCCATGTTTCGCTACGAGCGACCGCAAAAGGGTCGCCAGCGACAGTTTCATCAGCTCGGTGTCGAGGCCTTCGGCGTTGCGACGCCGGATCAGGACGCTGAACTGATTGCGCTTAGTCGCCAGCTTTGGCGCAGATTGGGGGTCGACGATGCGCTGACGCTGGAGATCAATAGCATTGGCTCGGCGTCCGACCGGGCGCTTTATCGCTCGGCGCTGGTGGAGTATCTGTCTGGCCATCGAGATGCTTTGGACGCCGACAGCCAGAGACGCCTCGAGACTAACCCGCTCAGAATTCTCGACAGCAAAAGCCCGGAAACGCAGGCCATTCTGGATGCAGCGCCGGCCCTGATCGATTACCTTGATGCAGAATCTCGCGATGAGTTCGAGCAGTTACTGGCTTACCTGGACGCGATTAAGATTCCCTACTGCGTCAATCCGCGGTTGGTGCGTGGTCTGGACTATTACAACAAGTGTGTTTTTGAGTGGACCACTCAAGCGCTCGGCGCTCAGGGCACGGTTTGTGGTGGTGGACGCTATGACGGGCTAGTGGAGATTTTTGGGGGTAAATCGACGCCCGCAGCGGGTTTTGCTGTTGGGCTGGAGCGTCTTATCTTGCTCATGCAGGCGCTGGAGATTACAGTCTCGTCCCCGGCTGACCTCTACGTGATTGCCGCGGATGAAGCGGCATACCGACATACCTTGCCGAGAGTGGATGACTTGCGACGGCAGTTCCCGGATCTGGATATTGTCCAACATTTGGGAGGCGGTAGTTTCAAGAGTCAGTTCAAGCGCGCCGACAAAAGTGGCGCGGCTTGGGCACTGGTCTACGGTGAGACAGAAGTTGCCAATAAACAGGTGACGCTGAAGCCCCTGCGGGGCGATTCAGCGCAGCGCACCATCGACGATGCGGAGTTGCCGTTATTTTTAGCGGATTTCCTCGCTGAGACAGAGGGCGCTTGACTCAGGCGCGTCAGACAGGAGTAGTACGTGGCAGACCATATGCAAGACGAGGCAGATCTCGAGGCGATCAAGCGTTGGTGGGATGAAAACGGTAAGAGCCTGATTGTCGCCGTCGTTGTCGCTGTTGCGGGAACCCTAGGTTGGCAGCAGTATCAAGGTTACGAGGGAGCTCGGGAACAGGCGGCTTCTGACCTGTATGCGACCATGCTCGCGATCCAACTGGAAGAGGGTGACCCCGCAGCGCTAGCCGCGGCGGCGGAGACCCTGAAATCTGAGCATAGCGGATCTGCATACGCACAGTTTGCGGCCATGTTGGAAGCACGGATAGCGGTTGAGGACGGTGATTTGGAGGGCGCCGAGGCGTCTTTGCGTTGGGCGCTGTCCGCTGGAGACCCGAGGTCGGATATCGGCCAGTTGATCCAGCTGCGTCTGGCCCGGGTTCTGGCTGCTCGCGGCGCTGAGGACGAGGCTCTCGCGATTCTGGATCAGGCTGGCGATGCATATCCGGTAGCTTATGCTCAGGCAGCAGGGGACATTCACCTGGCCGCGGGCAGGGTTGAGGAAGCCCTGACCGCTTATCGCGCGGGCCGCGATGCGTCGGCGGAACTGGGCGAGATCAGTGTCGTGCTCGATAACAAAGTGCGAGGTCTCGAAACGCGTTTGCCCAATGAAGTGACTGAACCTGATGGAGAACGGGGTTAATGCGCACCCTTTTTAGATTTGCCCTGGTTTCGCTGCTGGCACTGAGTGCCGGCTGCAGCACTGTCAAAGGGTGGTTCAGCGACGACGAGGTTGATCCTCGCGCTCCCGTAGAGCTGCAAAAAATTAATGAGCAGGTAAAGCTCAAGAGCCGATGGTCGCGCGGTGTCGGCGACGGGCAAGGTAAGGGGCTCTACAAGATCAATCCCGTACTGATCAACAATACGCTCTATGTGGCCTCTGCCGAGGGGGAGGTTGCTGCTGTTGACGCGGAGACGGGCCGGGTGCGTTGGAAGCGGGATCTGGATCTGGCGCTGTCTGGCGGTGTCGGACATCACGGCGGATCGATTTTTGTAGGTGCCTCGGAAGGCCTCGTAATGAGGCTGTCAGCGGATAGTGGCAGTGAGATTTGGCGGAGCTCGGTCAGTGGCGAGGTGCTCTCTGCACCCCAGGGTGATGGACGATACGTCGTCGCCCAGACCTACGACGGCAAGCTAATGGGTTTTGATTACGACTCAGGCGAAGTGCGATGGACCTACACCAGCGACGTGCCGGTGCTGACGCTTCGCGGGACAGGTACACCAATGATCGTGGGTGATAACGCGATTGCCGGATTTGCGGATGGGAAGGTAGTTGCCATTAATCTGCGTTCGGGAAATGTAGCCTGGGAAGCGCGTGTGGCGATTCCCCAGGGCACATCTGAAATAGAGAGGATTGTGGATATCGACGGTTCCATGGCGCTACAGGGCAGTGAGCTGTATGTGGCCAGTTACCAAGGCAGAGTGGTTGCCATCGATACCCGCTCAGGTCGCCGATTGTGGCAGCGTAACGTGTCCTCGGTCTCGGGCGTGGGCGTCGGTTTTGGCAATGTCTATGTGGCCGATGATGATGGTACGGTCAGTGCTTTTCTGCGTAATGGCCAAGGCGTGCGTTGGCAGAATATCGAGCTGGGATTCCGTGAATTGTCTCGGCCCACGCCGGTCAATAGTTACGTGGCGGTAGTGGACTTCGAGGGTTATCTGCATCTGTTGTCGCAGGTGGACGGCATTATCGTCGGTAGAACCAAGGTTGATTCTTCAGGCGCCCGCGCCGATATGATCGCCAGCGGCAATCGGTTGTTTATCTACAGTAATGACGGCGCGCTGAAAGCTTACGACGTCGAAGCGCGAAACTGATTCCATGTTGCCAGTGCTCGCTTTGGTGGGCCGCCCCAATGTCGGCAAATCCACGCTGTTCAATCGGCTCACCCGCAGTCGCGATGCATTGGTCGCCGATTTATCGGGCCTGACCCGAGATCGACAATACGGTCAGGGCACTATTGACGATCGTGCGTTTATCGTCATCGATACCGGGGGTATCAGCGGCGAGGAGCAGGGGATCGATGCCGCGATGGCAGAGCAGTCGATGGCAGCGATTGCCGAGGCTGACGTGGTGCTACTGATGGCGGACGGCCGCGCTGGTCTACACACCGGCGATGAAGCGCTGGTCACCTATCTGCGCAGTCTCGGTAAGCCCTTCCATCTGGTGGTAAATAAAATTGACGGCGTGGGAGAGGATATTGCCGCCAGCGATTTCTATCGCCTTGGCGTTGAGGCAATTCACACCATCGCAGCCGCTCATAATCGGGGTGTTAAAAAACTGATTACGGAGGTGCTCGCTCCCTGGGCAGAGGCGTCCGATGAAGCGCTTGAGGACGCATCGGGCGATTCGATCAGGGTGGCGATAGTGGGTCGCCCCAATGTCGGCAAGTCAACTTTGGTGAATCGTCTGCTGGGAGAGGAGCGGGTGGTGGTTTACGACCAACCGGGCACCACGCGGGATAGCGTCTATGTGGATTACGAACGTCGCGGTCGTCATTACACTTTGATCGACACGGCAGGCGTCAGGAAACGGAAAAATGTCCGTGAAGCGGTGGAGAAGTTCTCGATTGTCAAAACCCTCAAAGCGATTGCCGACGCTCAGGTGGTGATTCTGACGCTCGATGCTCACGAGGGTATCGTCGAGCAGGACCTGCATCTTTTGGGGCAGTGCATCGACGCCGGGCGGGCTCTGGTGATTGCTCTGAACAAATGGGATGGTATCGAGGCGGATGAGCGGGACTGGATCCGCTCAGAGTTGAAACGCCGGTTACAATTTATTGATTACGCCGACATTCATTTTATCTCGGCGCTGCATGGATCGGGTGTCGGCAAATTGTATGGCTCCATTCATGCCGCGCATGATGCGGCTACGCGCTCACTCAGCACGCCCCGCCTCACTCGCATTTTGGAGGATGCCGTAGCGAGTCACCCGCCCCCTATGGTCAATGGGCGACGGGTTAAACTGCGCTACGCCCACGCGGGGGGCCAGAACCCGCCGCTGGTGGTCATTCATGGTACCCAGACCGATGCGTTGCCCGCGAGTTACAAGCGGTATCTAGAGAAGATTTTCCGTCGCGAACTGGAGCTCCATGGAACACCGATTCGCATTGAGCTGCGGTCTGGCGAAAATCCCTATGCCGGTAAGCGGAATAAGCTTACCGAGCGTCAGGTACAGCGGCGACGACGCCTGATGAGTCACATCAAAAAATCGGAAAAAAAGGCGCGGCAAAAAAAGCGCGACAGCTAGAGCGGTTCGCCTTGCGGGTACAGTTCAGCTTCGAGTGCAGCTAGCCGTTGCTCCAGAGTGACCCTGTCGGCCGCCTGCAGATTGATATGCCCCACTTTTCGACGCTGCCGAATCGATTTGGTGTACCAATGCAAGCTGACATCATTTGCCTGCAGCAGATGCGGTGCGGGAGAGCGGCCCAACAGATTCAGCATGCCGGCGAAGTGAGCGGGTTGTGTTTCGCCAGGTATCACCCCGGTGAGCGCGCGCAGATGGTTAGCAAATTGTGATGTTACGCCTGCATCCTGAGACCAGTGACCGCTATTGTGAACACGTGGGGCGAGTTCATTGACACGCAGTACGCCGGCTTCATCAAACAGTTCTATCGACAGCACGCCCACGTAGGACCAGTGAGTCAGCAGGCTGTGGGCAATCGCCTCAGCTTGCGCCGTCGTGGCTTGGCTGACGTGGGGTGCCGGTACCTGGGATGTGAGCAGAATTCCCTCTCGATGCCGATTTTCCGAGAGCGGATACGTTGCAATCTCACCGCGGGTCGAACGCACAGCGATCAAAGACAGTTCGCGATCAAAATTGACGCGACCTTCGACCACCAAATCGGGCAATGTCTCCATGCGCCCGGCTAATATCTCTAGGGATTCACTATCTTTAATCAGCCACTGGTTTTGTCCGTCGTACCCCTGCTCGCAGGATTTTACGAAGGCCGGATAGCCCACCGTCTCGACGGCCTCGATGAGGGTTTGGCTACTGTCGACGACGTGAAAAGGGGCGGTTGCGATGCCGAGTGACTGCAACAGCGTCTTTTCTCTACCCCGGTGCTGGCAGATCCGTATGGCTTCGGGTGACGGTGCCACCAAACAGTGATCAGACAGCGATTCGAGCATGGGAACCGAGACGTGCTCTTTTTCCACCGTCACCACGTCGGGTCGACCCAGCTCGTCATAGAGGGCTCCCCCCGACATTGTGTCATCGCGGTAAACCACATCACCCAGGCCGTTGACGCAGTCGGTGTTTTCGCCAGGATCGGCGATGAAGACAAACTGATGCCCCATTTCCCATCCTGCAAGGGCGAGCATCCGCGCCAGTTGGCCGCAACCGGCAATGGCGATGCGCATCAGGCGACGTCGTGGGGTACGTTATCAGTCTGGCGCGCTCTCCAATCCTTGACCGCCTGTGACAGCTGGGGGTCAGCGAGCGCCAGTATTTGCGCGGCCATCAATCCGGCGTTGTACGCGCCCGGCGCGCCAATTGCCTGGCATGCGACGGCTACACCGCGTGGCATCTGGACCATCGACAGCAGGCTGTCCATCCCTTTGAGGGAGTGACTGCTGACCGGGACGGCAATGACGGGCAGGTGCGTCATGGAGGCAGCCATGCCTGCGAGATGGGCGGCACCGCCTGCACCCGCGATAATTACCTGAATACCCCGGTCGGCGGCGCCCTCGGCGAAGGCGACCAGCCGGGCGGGGGTGCGGTGAGCAGAGACCACTCTCGCCTCAAAAGGGATGTCCAGCTCGGACAGAACAGTGGTCGCGGCCTGCATGGTGTCCCAGTCGGATTGGGATCCCATAATGATGCTCACCAGCGGTTTGCTCATGGTTTGCTCTCCTGAAAAATCGGCGATTGCGCCGAAATAAGGCAAGGGGCGGAGTCTATTGGGAAATGGGCTCGACTTAAAGGGAACCCTTTGGCAGTCCCGCCTATAAACGTAACGATCTTATATTCACAAAATGAATGGTAGTTATGAATATTATTTTATTTGAAAATATTAGGCGGCTCACTACACTGCGCCCAATCCCCGACGGCTACCCCGGCCGCTGAGACGAACGAGCAGGAGAAACGCCATGTCGACCTATGCAGAGACCATCAAAACCCTGGAAGCCACTTGTGGCCAGTCTTCGGGGTGGTCCGATATCAGTCCCGAGTACGCAGCGCGCATGCGCCTCCAGAACCGCTTTCAAACCGGCTTGGATATCGCGCGGTATACGGCGAAGCTGATGCGCCAGGACATGGCTGACTACGACGAAGACCCCAGCCAGTACACCCAGTCGCTCGGCTGTTGGCACGGGTTTATCGGTCAGCAAAAACTGATTGCGATCAAAAAGCATTTCGGTACTACCAACAAGCGTTACCTTTATCTGTCGGGTTGGATGATTGCTGCACTGCGCTCCGAGTTTGGTCCGTTGCCTGACCAGTCCATGCATGAGAAGACGTCGGTGCCGGCGCTGATCGAGGAGCTTTACACTTTTTTACGGCAGGCCGATGCCCGGGAGCTCGGCGGGCTGTTTCGCACCCTTGATGCCGCTCGCGCAGCGGGTAACGAAGTTGAAGCGCAAAGCATTCTTAACAAGATCGATCAATTTCAGACCCACGTAGTGCCCATCATTGCAGACATCGATGCCGGGTTTGGCAATGAGGAGGCGACCTACCTATTGGCGCGACGGATGATTGAAGCCGGTGCCTGCGCGATCCAGATTGAGAATCAGGTGTCTGACGAAAAGCAGTGCGGTCATCAGGACGGCAAAGTCACCGTGCCTCACGCCGACTTCATTGCGAAGATTCGGGCTATTCGCTACGCCTTTTTAGAGCTCGGCGTGGAGGATGGCATTATTGTGGCGCGCACCGACTCTCTGGGAGCAGGTCTCACCAAGCAGATCGCGGTGACCAATGAGCCGGGTGATCTGGGTGATAGATACAACAGTTTTCTCTGCGGCGACTACATCGAGAGCGCCGACGACATCGACAACGGCGATGTCGTGGTTAAAGTGAATGGCAAATTGCTTAAGCCGGCTCGTCTGGCATCAGGCCTGTTTCAGTTCCACAAGGGCTCCGGTGAAGACCGGGTCGTGTTGGATTGCATCACCTCCTTGCAGAATGGTGCGGATCTACTCTGGATTGAGACGGAGAAGCCGCATGTGGGCCAGATCGCGTCGATGGTGAATCGTATTCGTGAAGTCGTGCCCGACGCCAAGTTGGTCTACAACAACAGCCCATCCTTCAACTGGACGCTGAGTTTCCGTCAGCAGGTTTTCGATGCATGGTCAGAGGCCGGAGAAGATGTTTCGGCTTATGAGCGTGACGCGTTGATGGATGAACGCTACGACGAGACGGCGCTGGCGGTCGAGGCAGATCAGCGCATCCAGTCCTTCCAGCGCGATGCGGCTCGCGAAGCCGGTATTTTCCATCACCTGATTACTTTGCCGACTTACCACACCGCGGCGCTCTCAACGGATAATCTGGCCAAAGAGTACTTCGGTGAGGCTGGGATGCTGGGCTATGTCGCCGGTGTGCAGCGCAAGGAAATTCGTCAGGGTATTGCCTGCGTCAAGCACCAGAATATGGCGGGGTCCGACATGGGCGACGATCACAAGGAGTACTTTTCTGGTGATGCGGCCCTGAAGGCGGCGGGCGACGACAATACGATGAACCAGTTCGGCTGATCTCGACAGAGAGTTGGTTCTTCTGCGGGCACTACGGTGCCCGCACTTGCGTTTGTAGCGGTGCGCGCGCACTCTTTGGCCTATGAAGTGGGAAAATACGGATCAGCAGGTGTGTTCGGTTGCCAGAGCCTTATCGGTACTGGGAGAGCGCTGGACCCTGTTGATCATTCGCGATGCCTTTCGCGGTACGCGCCGGTTCGATGATTTTCAAGCCAGCTTGGGCGTTACGCGACACCGCCTTTCTGAACGCCTCAAAAAATTGGTCAGCGAAGGGGTGCTCACCCGGGTGCCCTATCAGGACCGTCCGGTCAGATACGAGTACCGACTCACGCGCAAAGGCTTGGCACTCTATCCAATCTTGATGACGCTGAGTCAGTGGGGTGACGACTGGATGGACGACGGCAATGGCCCGCCCCAATATTATCGCCACAGTGTGTGTGGCAAGACGACCCGTCCCGTGCTCAGTTGTGATCAATGTGGTGACCCGCTCCGGCCGGAGGAAGTCTCAGCGCAGCAGGGCACGGTGCTCAGCAGTTACATTGCGCACCTGAAATCCACTGGAGAATCACTCCCCTCAGACGGTGAGCTTGCGCGACGGGCCTCGCAATATTGGCAGGAAACAAGGCAGGAGACGTCATGAACGAACAGGTAAATCAAATAGTCATGAACGCCGACCTGGCTGAGATGAGCGAATCCAATCTGGCGCCCGAAGTGGAGCAGCTGCAGCGCAAGCAGCGGTTGGCGGCGGCGTTGCGAATCTTCGGCAAATTCGGATTCGACGAGGGTGTAGCGGGACACATTACGGTGCGCGACCCCATCGAGACGGACACTTTTTGGGTCAATCCCATGGGCCGGTCGTTCAAGCTGGTTTCAGTATCCGATCTTATCCGCGTTAGCCACGACGGCGACATCGTGGAGGGGGAGGGGCTACTTAACGGCGCGGCATTTACCATTCACAGTCATATCCATATGGCGCGGCCCGAGGTGACCGCGGCAGCTCATGCTCACTCCCTTTACGGTAAGACCTGGTCTTCGCTGGGGCGCCTCCTCGATCCACTGACCCAGGATGCCTGCGCTTTTTATGAGGATCAGGCGCTGCTTGATGACTACACCGGTGTGGTCGTATCCATGAGCGAAGGCGAGCGCCTCGCGGCCGCACTCGGCAACAAAAAGGCGATCGTGCTCAAAAACCACGGCCATCTCACGGTGGGAGAGTCGGTAGATGAGGCCCTCTGGTGGTATGTGACCTTCGAAAGAAGCTGCCAGGCCCAGCTCATGGCTGAAGCGGCGGGTACGCCGTGCCCTATTCCCCACGAAATGGCGGTGCACACGGCGGGGCAGGTGGGCAGCACCCTCGCCGGTTGGTTCAGCGCTCAACCTTTGTTTGATGTCATCATGGCGGAACAACCTGATCTGTTGAACTAGCGCCGGCGCATTTCGATGCGGGTCGCGGCGGCGCATCGCGTCATCGGGTCAGCAGTGAGCTCTCCTCGAGTAATCGCTGGCGATGAAAGGACCGCCACAGCGCCGCGATGACGAGTATCTCGACCACCACGAGCACCCAGTGCAGCGCTACCACCTGCGCCGTGCGGTCTTGCATGTGGGCGCTAGCGGCCAGCCACGAGTAGATGGCCCAGGCCGCACCCATGCCAAGCAGGTACCCGGCTTGTTTGGCTACATCGAGTTTTCGGAGTTGATCTACCGATACCATCAGTAGCGTCTCGCAGCGCACGAGATAATTGCCCAGAGAAAACGTGAGTTGGTAGCCGATATAGACAAACAGTGCCAATGGTAATTCCACCGGAAAAGTGAGCACCGCCACGACACCACTGAGTGTGACTAGCTCCACCAGCAGCGAAAGATGAAAAAACCAGCGAGCGGCCAGAATGCGGCGGTATTGAGTGGCGACCACCAACGTGCCAATGGCGAGACCGATTCCTCCCGCTGAGAATACGGCGGGGGAGAGCGGTGTGTAGAGTACAAAAACTGCACCCACCGATAACCCGAGAAACAGCGAGTTTAAAAACTTATACTGGATGAACCGGTCCGGACGGAGCGCGGGATGCGTCTGCACGGTCAGTAGTCCACGCCCTTGCGCGCCATAACGCCCGCGCGATAGGCGTGCTTGATTTCCTTAACCTCTGACACGGTATCCATGATCTCGCGCAGGGCCTGCCCGCCACCGCGCCCGGTGACAACCACGCTCTGTGCAACGGGACGCTCTCGAATAGCAGATAGTACGTCTGCCTCGGGCAAATAATCGAAGGCGAGCATGTACGTGAGCTCATCCAGCACGACCAGGTCGTAGGTTGGGTCACTCAGCATGGCGTGAGCCTGTTCCCAGGTCAGTTTTGCTGCGGCGATATCCCCCTCTCGATCCTGTGTGTCCCAGGTGAAACCCGTGCCCATCTGATGCAGCGTGACCTCGGGGTGCGCAGATTTGATGTAAAGCTCTTCCCCCGACGCTTGCACCCCTTTTATGAACTGCACGATACCGACTTTTTGCCCGTATCCCAGTGCGCGCATCGCCATGCCAAAAGCGGAGCTCGTTTTGCCTTTGCCATCGCCCGTCATCAATACGCTGACACCCCGTTCGATATCAGCTTTGGCAATACCTTCGTCTACCGCGGCTTTTTGCTTGGCCATGGCCTTATTGTGTCGCGTCGTTTTGTCCATATCGTCTCCCTAGAGGGCGAGCCTAACGCCGGCGTAAACTGTTGTGCCGGGCACTTCGTAGCCGGGAAGTCGCTGATCGTTGCTGTCAGTCACATTCAGTATGCGCGCTTCCAGCGACCAACGCGCCGAGGCTGCCCAGCGGGCAGTGAAATCCAGGCTAGTGGTCTCATCGATTGCCATTCCAAAAGGATCCAGCGCCTTGCCGGTGTAGTGTGCGGTGAGGCGAGAAGACCACTGCCTGCTGGACCATAACAGACTTATGCGCGCGGTCTCTTCTGGTCGGTAGGGTCTGTCACTTCCGTTGCGCTCGCTTGCGTCCAGCCAGGTGACATTCCCCTCGACAGACCAGTGATCAGAAAATGGCATGCGCGCGATGAGTTCGAGTCCTTCTGCGCTACTGGTTCCCGAGGTCTGGAGATAGCCACTGTAGGAGGCCAGGTCGAAAACAATGGCGTCCTCGATTTGCTGGTCAAACCAGATTAACTCCACAGTCAGCTGACCCAGAGCCCCTGCGAGGCCCACCTCCCAGCCTTCCGAGGTTTCTTCACGCAATGCAGTACCTGATGCAGGGGGGTAAGAAAATGGCCCTTCGTTGTAGGCCATTTCATAGAGGCTGGGTGCCCGAAAGCCGGTGCCTATTGCGGCTCTGACAACCCAGTCCCGGGCGCGGCCCGGGAGTGCGTGCCGGGCGCTGACGCGCCAGCTGTTGTGGGTGCCGAAATCCTCGTTATCGTCGTGTCTCCATCCAGCGGTGATTGCACCCGCTGCGAATTGCTGCCGGGCTTCCAGATAAATGCCCGTATTATCTCGGGATCGATCGCTGCTGCTGTCTGTTAAAGATTGGGATTCGTGATCGACGCCATAGGTCACTCGCGTGTTCTCTCCAACGCGCCATGTCCCCACCAGCGACGTGGTATCGGTCTCTCCTTCGGTTTGGTAAGCCAGGCTTTGAGCGGAATCAAACGCGCGCTCGGTATTGCTATCGGCAAAACTCAGCTCCAGGTAGTGTGCATCCGCCTGCCAGCTCGCTGAGATGCGCCAGGCAGTCTGCTCGTAGTCATCCTCGCAGTCGTGAATCAATGCGAAGGTCAGGGTGTTGTAGCAGCCATCGTAGTCGTTATCGCCCGACAGCCGTGTGGCGGTCACACCCAGGCTCAATGATGGGCTGATTTGTGTCTTCAGGGCCGCGTGTGCGGTACTGTTCTCGTAGCCATCTCGGTCTGGGTCGACCGCGTCGATTTCGCGGGCGTTGAAGCCACTGGTTTCCATTTGCGCCAAGGAAACAGAACCGGTCACGTTATCGGTGATCAGCGCGCCGTTGATCGCTCCCAGGTAGTAATCGTCGCTCCCGGCCTCGAAAAAGCCCTCCACGCCGCTTCCCTCGGCATGATCCGTAGTAGACAGCAAAATCACGCCCCCTGCGTCGGCTCCCCACAGCAACCCCTGCGGCCCCCGCAGTACCTCGATGCGAGACAGGCTGCTACCGAGGAGATGCTCGATGCGGGGGCTTATCTGGGGCGAGGAGGGATCGGCAATATTAATGCCGTCGAGCACGATCCGGGTGCGAAACCCATCCTCGCCGCGGATGCGAACGGCTGCCGCTTTGCCATAGCCGCCATCCATGGTCACCGTCACCCCAGGCTGTGCGTCGAGCAGGGATCCCAGATCAGGGTAGCCAAAGGAGCGGATGTCCTCTTTGTCCAGCACGCTGACGGATACGCCGAGCTCATCCAGAAGCTCGGGTGTTCGCGACGCCACGATTACGGTTTCCTCGATCGAGGGAGAGTCAATTGTCCCCGCTTCTGCGAGCGCAAGGTTGGCGAGGAACCCGCCCGTCAGAACCGACAGGGTCGCGCTAAAAAGCCAGCGAAAACCAAATTCGACTTTGTAAAAAAAATGCAGGATCGGTGGGGCATCGCGGAGCGAGATCGCATCGAAGCGAACCGAACCGGCTAACACCCGCCCGTGCGCTCGACTGGCGCGTTCTTTTACGATCACAGCTGTTCCTCTTTACCCAATACGGGGCCATTGCAAAAGATCACCAAAGGGGGAGAGGGAGGGGATGCGGGCGCTGCCAGAGAGATCCAGTGACGCCGGAGGCACCCTATGGTCGCCCTCCGCGCCACATGATGAATTCAGGTCAGGCAGGTATCGGGCTCTCATCAAAATGATGACCGTTGCGGGGGCAGCGCCGGACTTGATCGAATCGCACCGGACTTCCCTTTTAACCTGCCCAGATCAATCGATCGGCAGGCACCTGACGGGGCGAACAGTACGCGCGCCCCGCGATGGGGTCAATCGTGACCGGTGTTAATATCGTGCAATGGCTCTCACAAATGTCGAATTTGCGCCCGATATGGCGCAACGCGCGCGCATCACAACGCTACTGGGTCGGGAGCCTCGCGGCTTGAGAGCGGTCGCCGTTGCCGATGCCGATGGCGAGCCGGTGGTAATTCGTGTTGCATCGGTGGTGGATGAAACCCCGTTTCCTACGCTGTATTGGTTGATCGGTCGTGAATTATCCTTGCGAATCGACCGGCTTGAAGCTGCGGGCTGGATTGCACGACTGCAGGCGCGGGTCAATGGGTCGGAGTCGTTACGACAATCCATGCGCGCAGACCATGAGCAACACAAGATCGCCAGAGAAGGCTTTCTCACCGACGAAGAGGCGCAGTTTCTTTCCAAGCGAGGTATGCGCGCCGCTCTCGATCAGCGGGGTATCGGAGGCATCGCTGAGCACGACAGAATTCGCTGCCTCCATACCTGGTACGCCGCGCATCTGGTCACGCCTAACACCATCGGTAAATTGGTCGATGAAGTTTTGGCAGAAAGTGAATACTTGGCCCCAGATTAGGGGCTATGCAGTGTTATGCTTGCGCGCCTTCTAACTAGGTGTTTGGTAAAAGGTTTTGCATGTCAGCTAATATTGATGATCTTCGCATTCGCAATTTACGCGAGCTTCTGACGCCCGAGTCATTGATTGCGGAAATGCCTGCCAGTGACGCGCTGGCACAGCACGTCACCGATGCACGTGGCGCGATTCAGGCGGTCTTGAACCAATCGGATGATCGCCTCGTGGTGGTGGTGGGACCCTGTTCCATTCATGATCCTGTTGCCGCTATGGATTATGCCGGGCGGTTAAAGGAGATTGCCGAGCAGTTGGCGGACGAGCTATTGATAGTGATGCGGGTTTACTTTGAAAAGCCGCGCACGACAGTGGGTTGGAAGGGCCTGATTAATGACCCCCACCTCGATGACTCCTTTGATGTCACTGAGGGCCTGCACAAAGCCCGCAAGCTCTTGCTCGATATCAACGCACTGGGCCTGCCCACCGCAACCGAATATCTCGATCTGATATCACCGCAATATATTGCCGATCTGATCAGTT